>JAHOYV010000049.1 GCA_019038745.1 Gemmatimonadales bacterium | reverse complement strand
AAGGTTAACTCTTTCCATTAAATCCCCAGATTTCAAAGTGGGCGTTTCTCCAACGTGTTTTTTGTCTACGTTGGCTTCAGCTGCAAGCGTGGCTGGCGCGGCTTGTGCGCTTCGCACAAGGTGTGACAGACGCGATTGACAGGTGCAAGCATTTGTTATTCTTCCAACTATAACCTGTCAAAAACCGACCCCACACTTGGGCTAAAAATCTTATGATAGACCTTCGTCGCGTAAGAGTCTGTCATCCCCGCCAAATAGTCGCAGATAACCCTTTCAGGTCGATTCGAATCCTTGAATCGCTCATAAGTGGTTGCCGGAAGCAATCTATTAGGGTTTTCAAGAAGTACTTCGAATAGGCGAACAATCAGTTGTTGTCCCTTGTACTCCAAAGTCTGAACCTCGGGAATGGAAATTACTTTTTGCCTCACTAATTCCATTAGACCATTCAGGATTGATGCCGCTGGCTCGGCCATTATTGCTTGGAACCGAAGTAGAGGGTGACTAAAATCCTGGTTTTGAACAAGCTCTACCTCATTCATGAAATATGAGACCAGTTTGCTAATTGCATGCTTACGCTTTCGATTTGACCCGGAAAATAATCGCTCCCGATAAGTATCCTTTGTTTGGCAGATGGGACAGTCTGGATTCTGCCGAAGTATGGGATCAATTTCCCTATCCCAATCTTCTTTGTCGATGAGTTGGAGAACAATTGCATCCTCAAAATCATGCACCCCATATGAGATATCGTCGGCGACATCCATAATTGTTGTATCGAAGGGTTTGAACTTCGTTTTTCCGTGCTTACCCTCTTCTTTTTTGAACTCCATCAGCAGTGCAATGTCCGTAGCCTCAAATGGATCCAGAATCCATTCAAGTACTTCGCTCTCTTCATCTAGTACGCACTTCGGAGGTTTCCAACTGTCCAGATTTGTCGAACTATTGTGCATCGGGGTTTCCGATTGGTGAACAAGGGAGCTATATAAAGCTGGATACTTCAGCAGGCCCAACATCGTTCTTCTGGTCAAATCTAGCCCGTGACGGGGAGAGAACTCACCTAGCTTTGAAACAATCCTAAGTGTCTGGCCATTGCCCTCAAACCCTCCAAACTCACGCATGGAGTAGTTTAGCGCGACCTCTCCGCCATGCCCGTATGGTGGATGGCCGATGTCATGACACAGGCCGACAACTTCAATTGCGCACTGCGTTGGGATCCACTCGACAAATTCCGGAGTCGATTTATATACCTCTCGAAAGTGTTCACTTATGCCAAATCCTATTTGCGCTACTTCTAAAGAGTGAGTTAATCGAGTTCTGTAGAAATCGTTCTCGCCTACGCCTAGCACCTGAGTTTTGGTCTGTAATCTACGAAAAGCTGCTGAATGGATAACCCGAGCTCTATCTCGTTGGAAATCACTATCAGCCGTCAGTGAATTGAAGCGTTTTCGATGTTTCCCGTCGTCCGCATACCTCTTTCTCTCGATCCATGCGTCCATAGCGTTCTCCTGTAAGAATAACGTTTGTTTAACCTGCAAAGGCTATTGGCGCGGACCGTGCGCAAGCACGGTGCGTGACAAACGACTTTGTCAGGTTCAAACTCTTGTTAACCAGCCTGCCTTATCCAATCCCGAATATTTCCACCTATTCTATCTAGATCTTGCCGCGCAAGCACACCACCATGCATCACGGCGTTTCTCGACCTCTCGAGAATGCTAAGTGTGGCTTTCATCCACTCGAGATCCACAAGGACATCCTCAAATATCGCCCAGTTTGTGACAATGATTGATGATAGGTCACCGAAATCGCAGTATTCGATCTCTGCCCCACCCCGGGCTCCATGCCACCTAAACTTCGCATCATTTTCAATTCTTGTTCTCGCCTTGTTCTGCACCTTTGATGGAACATGCGTCCACCATTCTTCTTTATACTTCTCTGCCATCGCTGTACTTACAAAAGATCTCACCGAATTCTCGAATGCGTGTAGTGCTGTGTAGACTATAGCCATCTGCTCCGCTTTCACAACACGCTCAGAATCAAGCATCTCGAACGAAAGCAATTCTCGCACTCTCTCCGCATCCTTTGGTCCGAAATGCGCCCTTTCTTGTCGCCCCATTTTGTCGAGGCTTTCCTGTGTCAGAGCACCTCTATACACGAAATCATACAGATCCTTCATTATTTACGCCCCAGATGAGATCGCAGGCTCTTAAAGATCGCATCGTATACTGCTTGATCCCTACTTTCAGGTAACACAATGTTGATATGATACTGTAATGCATCGACAGACAGCCCTGGCACCATACCTTCTGGTTGGTGTGGACCTGTATCCGTCTGCTCCGTGCTTTCGTCAATTTTTGCTTTTGCGTGTTCCTGCTTTTCCTTTTTGGGTGGTGCTGTTGGCTTCAATGCCTCGAAATCAGCATATTCGCAGAGCGCAGTGAATGTGCTAGCGATCCTACCGATAAGCGCGTCTTTCTTTGCTCCCTTGTATAGTGTTCGAAGCTTGTTCTTGACCTCTTCAATAGATAAATTTTGGGCTTTCTTATTTACCGCAAATAGCCCCGCATACGCCTCGCGGACTCCAACCGCAACAACTTTCGCTGATTGCGATCGATCAAGAAACTCGAAGTATCGGTCTTTCGGTACTCCATCGTCATCGATGAATCCGAGATCCTTCAAAATGCCTACAAACGTGCGATCATTTGTACTCTTGAATTCAAGACTCACCAAAAAACGCACCGAGAAACGGTCAGGCGCCTCCGCATCCAGCATTGCGTCAAAGTATGCTGATATCGAGTTTGGCTTATTGGTATAGCTATCAGGAAGTGCCATCAATTACTCCATTTTCGTCTGGTTAACTACGATTATCCCGCCTAACCTCCCCTCAAAGATACCACACCCCACCCCTCAACCCCCAACCCCACCACCAAAAACCCGAATTTCCCCGGGGAAACCCCGTTGACACATTGTGGATAACCCGGAACCGAACTGTGAAAAAGTCGTTGATAAACCTGAAATCGAGTGGAAAAACCCCGACAAACAAGGGATAATCATCCTCAACAGCCTTGCAACTCTATTCTTTTCAGGCAACTGGTTATCCACAGGCTGGTGGATAACTACAAAGCAGGTGGCATGACCTCTTCATCCGCACACTCATCCGGCCACTCCTGCGATGGCCGTGATTCGTGGCAACGAATTTTGGCATCCGAGCACCCGCCCCGGCAACAGGGCGGTGACCGTCAACTCCCTTGGCACAATCCGGAATTCAGCAGTCGAATGCTGGATGTTCACCTGGACCCGACCACCCACATGGCCAGTCGCGCACCTGAAATAATCAGCCGACACGTAACCTGGCTTGAGGAACAACTCAATGTCACCACCGACCTCGTCCGCCCCGCCGACGGCTTTCGCATCCTGGATGTAGGCTGCGGTCCAGGCCTCTACTGCCACGAACAAGCCAAACGCGGCATGCCCTCCACTGGCTTCGACTTCGCCCCGGCCCCCCTGGCTTGGGCCGAGGAAACCGCCATCACCGAAAAACTGGACTGCAATTTCCTGACCACCGATTTGACCCACCTGCCCGACGACTTCGCGGAACAGGTCGGCCCCCAGGAAGCCATCACCTTCTGGTTCGGGGAATTCCACTCCTTCACAGCCGAGCAGGTCGCCGATTTCCTGCCCCGCCTGGCCCAGTGCCTCGTACCGGGCGGCCTCTTCATACTGGAGTACCAGCCCTGGGATCTTTTCGTCCAGGAGGACAGCAACGACTGGTCGTGTCACGAAAAATCGGTTTTTTCCGATGAGCCGCACTTGTGGTTGCAGGAATTCGGCTGGGATCCCGACACCAATACCGAGGTTCATGTTCACTGGATTCTGACCGAAAAATCGGGTACCCTGCAACGATACGTCCAGTGCCACCAGGGGTGGACCGACGAAGAATTGGTCTCAATGCTCGCGGCCGCCCGACTGGAGAGCGCCGTGTTCCATCCCCCGATCACCGGGGTCAGCGAAGAATTCGAGTTTCCTGTCCTGGTAACCCGGCGTCTGAAGAGGTAACGACCCCGATGAGTGATCCCCGTCGTTTTATTCCCCTGTTGTTCGGCCTGGGCGTCTTTATCGTTCTGCTCTTCGTGCCTTCCATGCCCGATGCGGTGGATCCGTCGGGACGACTCGTGCCCCTGACCCACGAGGGCAAGGCCGCGTTGGGCCTGTTCCTGCTGGCCGGCATCTGGTGGGTATTCGAAGTGATCCCCGTCGGGGTAACCGCCATCGCCATCGGGGTCATCCAGTCGCTGTGGCTGATCCGGGAACCGCGCGTTGCCATGACCGATTTCATGGATCCTGCCGTATGGTTCATCTTCGGTTCCCTACTCGTCGGTGCGGCCTTCGCCAAAACCGGTCTGACCAAACGCCTGGCCTACAAGATGCTGACCCAGATTCCCGAGCGAACGAACATCATCTACCTGGGCGTCTTCAGCATGACCGCCACCCTCACCTTGTTCATGGCTCACACGGCTGTAGCCGCAGCGGTCTTTCCCCTGTTGTTCACGATACACCAACTATACGAGCCCAGCGGCAAGCCGACCCGATTCGGCAAGGGCCTGTTCATCGGCATGGCCTGGACCGCGGGCGCGGGAAGTATCATCACCCTGCTTGGAGCCGCCCGCGGCGCTGTGGCAATCGGCTTTTTCAAGAGTTTGACCGGCCGGGAGATCTCGTTTTTCGAGGTGACCTGGTTCATGCTCCCGATCGGGGTGCTGATGGTTTTTCTGCTGTGGCTTTATATCTGCGTGTACTTCAAGCCCGAGCGCGCAACATTGCCCGGTATGCACAAAAAAGCCGAAGCCGGGTACGCCAAGCTGGGTCGATTCAAGAAAAGAGAGATGGCCACGTTGGTCATCGTGGGAGCAATCATAATTGTGCTTTCCCTGCGCTCCTTCGTACCGGCCCTTGAGCCATTGCACAAAAGCGCGGTGATCCTCTGCGCAGCCCTTCTGTTCTTCATCACCGGAATCCTGGACCTGAAGGACCTGGAGAGCATGCCCTGGAACATCGTCCTGCTCTTCGGAGGTGCGATGAGCATCGGCTTTTGTCTGTGGCAGACCGGAGCAGCCGAGTGGCTCGCGGTTGGCTGGCTGACCAGCCTGCATCAGGCCAACTGGTTTCTTTTTATAATGGGTGTCGCGTTGTTCGTGATGGTGATGACGAATTTCATCCTGAACGTGGCGGCCATCGCCATTACTCTTCCAGTCGCTTTGCTCATGGCTCCGTACATGGGCATCGATTCGGAGGTCGTAATGTTCGCCTCCCTGGTCGCGGCCGGTATGCCCTTCCTACTCCTGGTCGGAGCGGCTCCCAACGCCATCGCCTACGAGAGTCACCAATTCAAAACCAAGGAATTCTTCATGGCCGGAATCCCCGCCAGCGGGATCCTGCTCTTGGTCCTGGGATTGTTTATCTGGAAAATATGGCCTTGGATGGGAATGCCGGTGCAGGGATAACCATTGGAATTTAAAAAAAAACGAAAACCGAGCCGAAGATGAATGACTCTCGCCCAGCGCCATAAATCCACCAAACCCGGTTTTCGCTTTCTCGCGAGATATCCTGCCGATAATGTCTTACTTGCTCCCTAACAGGAGCCTGATGCGAATATCCAATAGCATTGCAATGCTTTTCCTATCGCAATCGACGTGCCAGACCGGCCAAAAACAACTTTTGCCCCATGTTGTTTTATTTCAATAAGTTACATTTTTTGTGTTGAGAATGTATTTTACATTTGAGACGAAGGGGAAACATGAGTGTTGCAGGCAAGACAAACATCGCTTTAACAAGTTGTAAACAAAATAGATAAGCATGCAACAAGGAGGTTTCACTCAGACAAGGCGTCGTGCAGAGCCCGCAATTTGCGCACATCCTCCCAGGTATCACGTTTCCAACCGGGATTACGCAGCAAGGCCGCGGGATGGTAGGTGGCCAGAACGGGAATTCCCTCGTAGAAATGCACCGTCTTGCGCAGCTTGCCCAGGGAGGCGCTTGTCCCCAGAAGGGTCTGAGCGGCCACTCGACCCAGGCAACAGATCACCCGGGGCCGGATAAGGGTCAGTTGTCGCTTGAGATAGTTTTCACACGCTGCAACCTCGACGGCCTGAGGGTCGCGATTGTTGGGGGGACGACACTTCAGGATGTTGCAGATGAACACATCCTCGCGTCCAAAACCGATTGCCTCGATGATCTTACCCAGCAACTGCCCGCTCTTGCCCACGAAGGGCTTTCCCTGGCGATCTTCATCAGCACCGGGGGCTTCACCGATGAATACCAGGGAGGAGGCTGGATTTCCCGCTCCGAAAACGGTGTTGGTCCTTGTCTCGTACAGTGGACAAGCCCGGCAGGCAGTCACTTCGGCCTGGATTTGTTCCAACGTCTCGGGCAAACCCGCTTCGGCCGCCTCGCTTTCCGCCGCCGGGTTGAATTCAGTCTGGGCGTTGTGGCGCTGGATCAATTCCAGGGTCGCGGCAACGAAGCTCTGGCAGGTTTGGGCGAAGGGGTCATCCTTGTCGGTGGCGGAAGTGACAACGGGGGATGTTTGAGGTACTGGAACTGGTGCTGGATTTTGAGTTGGAGTAGCAACCGACTGCTGCTGTGGCATTCCCTCATCCAGGAACCATTCCATACCCTGGTCTTGCTGTTGCCGGATCCAGGCCAATAGGTCAGAGTTCATATCCGTGCCCATCAGGATTTTTCATCCATCTGATCCAGGGCCAACTGTTGCAAGAGCTCCGCGGCCAAGCGCGACTTGGGGGCCGAATCACTGGCCCAAACTTCTCCCCTTCGATTCAACAGGGTAACCTGATGGTCACCCGAACCGAATCCCGAGCCGGGCGCGGTGGGATCGTTGGCCACCACGTAGTCCATATTCTTGGCTTGGCATTTGGCCTCCGCTCTGGCCAACAGATCGTCAGTCTCCAGGGCGAAGCCCACGACCCTCAAATCAACCGACCGATGCAGAGGAACGACCTCGCCCAGGATGTCCGGATTCCGAACCATATTCAGCGACCAGTCCTTGCCCAATTCATCTTTCTTCAACTTGGATTCAGCGAGGTTCGTGGGACGAAAGTCCGCTACCGCTGCGGCCATGAAGAGCCAGTCGGCATCAGCGGTCAGGGCTGCGGCAACCGCGTCCGCCATCTCTCGACCGGATTCCACGGGCTGAAAACCGTCCAGACCTCGCGGCGCGAGGTTGGCCACCGGACCCGAGATCAGGGTCACTCGTGCGCCCTCGGCCACAGCCGCGGCGGCCAGGGCATAACCGAAAATTCCGGAAGATCGGTTGGCCACGAAACGCACCGGATCGATGGGTTCATAAGTGGGTCCGGCCGTAATCACAATTTTCCGCCCGGTCCAGAACCCCGAGTTTTCTGCTGAGGAGGCTGGTACAACCACCACTTCCCTCACCGCCGCCAGAATGGACTCGGGTTCAACCATACGGCCGGTGTCATTCGTTCCGCAGGCCAGAAATCCCTCCCCGGGCCCGACGAAAGACGCTCCCCGATCCGCCAAAACAGTCCGGTTTGCCTGAGTGGCGGGATGCTTCCACATCTTGTCGTTCATCGCCGGAGCAAAAAGCAGGGGACCATCGTGGGCCAGCAGGAGGGTGGAGACCATGTCGTCGGCAATCCCGGTGGCCGCCTTGGCCAAACAGTTGGCCGTAGCCGGCGCGATCACCACTAGATCGGCCCAGCGGGAATACTCTATGTGATCCAGCGGCTCGGTTTGTCTTTCACCCCACAGATCGGTGGCGACCGGATGACCGGTCAAGACCTGGAAAGTAAGTGGATTGACGAATCGGGTGGCAGCCTCGGTCATGGCTACCTTAACGGAAAAGCCCGCCTGCACAAGCAGACGGGCCAAGAAGCATGCCTTGTAGGCGGCGATTCCACCAGTGACCATCAAAAGAACATTGGCAGAAACCACGGGCTACTCGCTTTCCTGCTCCATTTCCAGACGAGCCAAACGGGCGCGTTCCTTCTTGTCGAAATATTCGACCTTGCCATCAATCAGACGACTTACAGCCAAACTGGTGATCTTTCCAGGAAGGGCGACCCCGAACATGCGGGCCCGCTCGTTCAGCCGACGTGCTTCCAGGGCAGCGACGGTTATGGCCTCGAACTTGTTGGGAATCCGGGCGATCACTTTATGGCGGGGGATATAGGTCATTCCACTATCCTTGGGCTGAGGAGCCGGGACCGGAAACCCCATAACAACGGGGAGATGCTCCACCATCGGCGGCAAACACACCAGTCCATCACGTTTCGCAACCGCTGAACAATAATCAAATCCGGCGATAAATCAAGGCCGGGAGCGGCCAAGACCACTGATCAACAATTGATTATAGGGGAAACTGCTCGAAGGATTCGCGACGACACTCCTCGGCCTGGATCACCGCCCGCATCCGAATCACGGCCTTTTCCACATCCTCGTTGATGATCCAGTAGCGGTAGCGATCAGCGAATTCCACCTCGCCACGAGCATTGGCCAAGCGGCGGGCAATGACCTCGTCCGCATCGGTCCCCCGGTTGACCAGACGGCGCTCCAACTCCTGCCACGACGGAGGAAACAGAAATACTGAAACAAGCTCGGTCCCGAAAATATCGATCACCTGGACTCCACCCTGCACGTCTATGTCCAGGACCGGAATCTTCCCCGCGGCCGCCATTTCGTCAAGCTGACTGCGCCGGGTGGCGTAGTAGTTATCGTGCACTCGAGCCCACTCCACGAAAGCGCCTTCGTCCTTCAAGCGAAGGAATTCGGTCTCGTTCGTGAAATCGTAATCCCGGCCGTCGACTTCGCCCTCGCGTATGGGACGCGTAGTGGTGGACACGGAAAACGCCAGCCGCGAATCCTCGGCCATCAATTTACCGACGAAGGTGCTCTTGCCCGCTCCGGAGGGTCCGGTGATCAGTACAATCATGGCCGCACTTCCCGTCTACTCAAGGTTCATGATCTGTTCGCGGAGCGACTCGACCTCGTCCTTCATGATGATCACCGCCTGGGTAATGGCCATGATCCCGGTCTTGGATCCCATCGTGTTTACTTCCCTGTGCATCTCCTGCAGCAGGAAGTTCAAGCGCTTGGCCACTTGCCCGCCCTCGTCCAGAGCCTTGGCGAACTGATCGAGATGAATCTGCAGGCGCTCGCACTCCTCGTTGATGTTACCCTTGTCCGCCAGCAGGGCCACTTCCTGGGCCAGGCGCTGAGGATCCACCTGGTCGGTCAGCAGTTTGGTCAGCCGCTCCTCGAGCTTCTTCTTGATCTCCACCGCGGCCTGGGGAGCCAAGTGATTGACGTCGACCAGCTGTGCGGCAATGGTATCCAGGCGCTGTTTCAAATCCACAACCAGGAGATCTCCCTCGGCCTGCTTCATTTTCATCAGCCCCGCGTGGGCCTTTTGCAGGGCCTTCATCAGCAGGGGCCTGATCTCATCGAGCCCCGCCTCGGTTTCCCCCCCGCGCAGGATATCGGGCACTGACAAAAGGTGATCCAGCGTGATCTCCGTCGGTTTCCCGGTGGTTTTTTCCAACTCGCCGGCCGCCTGGCGGAGCAGGACCAACCCCTGCCCAAGGCGATCAGGATCCAGTTGGGGACCGACCCCATCATTGGTCAGGTTCATCTGGGCATTGATGGTAATTCGACCCCGGGAAACGTTTTCCTTCAGGAACTGGCGAATTTCCGGCTCCAGCGAGCCTAGTAGACCGGGCAACTTAAAGCTCACATCCAGGAACCGATGGTTCACAGAGCGCAGCTCCACCGAAACGGTGATTTGGTCTGAAGATTCTTCCCCGCTGCCGAAACCTGTCATGCTGAGCATTCGTACCTCCCTGACCCGTGATTGTAACAAGACTCCTGGGAAACTTTAGGTCAGCTTGTCCCCACAGGCAAGATTTACCAGCGGGACCCTGTCTTGGTCTTGCCGAATGGAGAACTGATCGGTGTTCAATCAGCAACTCAAGCAGCAATCCAAAGGTATGCTGAAAGTGTCGAAGAGGTGTATGATGACCCTTGAAATTGATTATGAAATTGAATCGACCGACTTACTGGTCATAACCCCCGAAAGGACTCGAATGATGAAGGTTTTCGCACTACTCGTTTTCCTGTCCGTTTTGCTTACCGCCCTGCCCGCATCCTCCACACCCCCGCTGGGCGTACGATGCGGCTTAACGGATTGGAACCGGATCGACCAGATCCATCTGGGAATGGACGCCCGGATGGGTGAAATCTTCCCCAGCGTTGAATTCACCCCCAACGTCGAGCTGGGCCTGGGCGACAACGCAACCATTTTGACCATCAACGGGGACGTTGCTTATCAATTTACCGAACTGGTGACCTCGCCTTGGGGTATGTACGGCGGTGGGGCACTATCCATTCATTTCATGGATGTTTATGATCGCGCCGATACCGACCTGGGTTTGAACGCCTTGTTCGGCTTCACCAAAATCTTCACGAACGGGCACCGGGGTATGGCGGAAATCAGGTTGGGAGTCATTGACAGCCCCGACTTTAAGTTGACCTTCGGCTATAGCCTGAACTGATCGTGGGAACCCGACAACCCAGGTCCGATTGGGCGAAGTTGGCTGAAACAGTTGCCGTCTGGCGCACGGCCTGGACCGGACGCGACCTGTTTCGGGCCGTGGCCGGCCCCGGTTGGTTGCGGCTGAACCTGGTTGGTCCTGAACGACCCTGTGTTCTGTTGACCTCCCTACCGGGAGCAGCCCTGATTCTGGCCGGCCAAGGCCAGTTCCCCGATCCACTGCACCGAGCACTGGCCAGAACAACCAAACATCCTCTTACTGCCCTGCTGAGCGGCCGCACTCTGACCGGTCTGGGCCTGTTGCCGGACGACCGGGTGGTTGCCCTGCGCTTCCATAAGAACGAATCCGAACCGTTTGTATTGCTGCACCAGCTTTTCGGGCCCAGGGGCAACACGGCCCTTCTGGATGACCGGAACCGTCTTCTATGGGCCGTTCAACGCCCTCCACATTCCCTGTTGGCCTCCTTTCCGCCTCGACAAACCTGGGAAACGGGGACCAAAACTCCAGACACTTCCCCTGCCGAGGAAACCCACACGGACTTCGAATCGTTGGGATTCGCCGCCGACGAGATATCAGCGGCGGCCCTGGACCGTCTGATCCGGCAACAGATTCTCCGCCTGGAGCAGGAATCCGGTTCTGCACTGAACCGGCAATTGGCCACATCCAAACGCCTGGGGAAAAACCTGGCCCAGGATCTGGCCCGGGCCGAACGAGGTGAGGAATTCAGACGGAAGGCCGAAACCCTGGCCGTCCACTTGCACGGAATCACCGCCGGACTCGACAAGGTCACTTTGGCCGACCCACGAGACGGTTCAGATGTGGAAATCGAACTGGACCCAAAAGTTGGCCCGGCCGGAAATCTGGAAGCATGGTTCCGCCGGGCAAGAAAAGCCGACAAGGGCCGGGAGATCATCCGTGTCCGTTGGGAGGAAGCCGTCGCCAGAGAGCGGGTTCTTACCCTTGCCCGCCAGGAGTTGACTACCCTGCAGGATTCGGAATCATCCCCTGTGGATTATCTGGGCTCATTGCAGGACTGGATCGACGGTCATGAGGATTTGTTGCCCAGGAAGAAAGCGACCGGCCGAACCGGCCCCGAGGAACAGGCCCGACCCTTTCGACGCTATCTGCTGGACAAGCGATGGGAAGTTTGGATCGGACGCAACAACAAGGAGAACGACCTCCTGACCTTCGGCGCCTCCCACGGCAAGGACATTTGGCTCCACGCCCAGGGCGTCCCCGGCAGCCACGTGATCCTGCGCAGCGGCGGCAAACCCGAGCAGATCCCCCGGTCGATCATCGAAAAGGCAGCAGCCCTGGCCGCCCAGCACTGCCGCTCCAAGCATTCCGCCCTCGTTCCGGTAATCTGGACCGAGCGGCGCTACGTCCGCAAACCGAGGAAATCGGCACCGGGTATGGCTGTTTGTCTGAGGGAAAAAAGTATTTTCGTAGAACCGGGATTGCCCCCCGGGGCGGAGGCGATCTAGTCGGAATACTTGGCGCGGATAGCCTCCAGTTCCTTGGGATTCTGGAGAAATATTTCCACCAAGTCCGGATCAAATTGGGTTCCGGCCAAATCCTGGATGGTCTTCTTTACCCGATCGTAATCCCATGCTTCCTTGTAGACACGAAGGCTGGCCAAAGCATCATACACGTCACAGATAGCCAGTATCCTGGCCGACAGGGGAATCTGGATGCCTTTTAACCCGCGGGGATAACCCGTTCCGTCCCACCACTCATGGTGATATTCGGCAACCGCGGCTCCCATCGTGATCATGTCGTAGGCCCCGAACTCATCGATCAAACCGGATAGGATTTTGCCCCCGATTGCCGCGTGGGATTTCATGATCTCGTATTCGGCCGGAGTCAGTTTGCCTGGTTTCAAAAGAATCGAATCCGGGATGCCGACTTTGCCCACATCGTGAAGGGAAGCCGACCGCGAAATTGTGTCAATGAAATCCGGCGTAACCTCGGGATAGCCGCCGGTCTCGGCCATTTGTTCGGCCAAGTAGCTGCTCATCGCGCAGATCCGGTTCAAGTGACCCTCAATGTGGGAATCCCTGATCTCGGAAAGAAGCGCCATCCCCCTGATCACCGCATCCCGACTGTTACGCAGCTCCAGTACCAAGCGCATGTTTTCCAGCGAGTAGGACATCTGGTCGACAAGCATATTGCACATGCCTATCTCCGAGTCAGTGAAACTGGAGGGTTCCAGGTTGCCGAGATCCAGCACACCGAACGGTCCCTTTTGGGAAATCACCGGCAAGACCAGATTGCTGCCCAAATCCCCCGAGAGAGTAGTTATGTGGGTGGATTGCGAAAGATCATCCAGGTGGATGAGATATTCCTCACGGAAGGCTTGAGCGTGCAGACTGTCCAGGGTTTGGCAAGAAATGGAAAGGCCCTCCGGCAATCCATCGTAGCCCACCGAGCCCTTGAGCACTAGTTCGCCCCGGGTAGCGTCATGCAGAAACAAGGCGCAACAATCACAACCGATTACCCGCCGGACACCCTTGACGATTTCCTCGTATGAGGATTCGTCCACGTTCATGAAAACCAGCCGAGCGTTAAACGCCTGCACCGCCTGCATGCGATCGAGATTCAGGTTCTCCGCTTTGCCTTCTGGTGTGTCCCTGTATGAAGCAATGCTTACTGAGGAAGCCTGGGTCATTCGCCGATCCCTTTTGATAAAGTTTTTAATACTTCCTGCAGATCGGCTGAAGATGGGGTTTCTGTAGGGGTTTCTGAGGGAATTCAGTTCAAATCCTCTTTTTGGGCAACCCCTCTATTTCAAGCGTTCAACCTCCTCCATAAGCACCGATTCAAGATCTTTTTTGTCGACTGTCCGGTGAAGCTTCCCCTGCCGGTAGATCGCCACTTTCGTTTTCCCGGCGGCTATGCCCAAATCCGCGCCCTTGGCCTCTCCTGGTCCATTGACAATGCAACCCATGACCGAAATGACCCGGTCGGCGGGAAGCTGCAACGCCAGTTCCTCTACCTTGGCTGCCAGGGCCATCACGTCCACCTCAACCCGACCACACGTAGGACAGGCGACCACTCGCGCGTAGCGTTGCCGCAGACCTAATGCTGAAAGCATGTGGTAGGCCGCCCGGACCTCCTCCACCGGATCGGCGGCCAGGCTGATACGAACCGTGTCACCGATTCCCTCGGACAACAGAACCGACATGGCGGCGATGGAGATGGCCGTCCCGGCCAACAGGGTGCCGGCCTCGGTAACTCCCAGGTGCTGAGGAACGTCGCTGACCTTGGCGAAACGTCGGCAGGCCTCAATCACTTCACCGGGATGGGAACTCTTGAGGCTTACGGCCACGTCGTTAAACCCGACTCCGGCCAGGGTCTCGATCTCATCCAGGGCGCTCTGCACCAGGGCACCAGCCGGATCAGTCATAGCCAACTCCTGGTAACGCGAGTGCAGGCTGCCCCGGTTCACTCCGATTCGGATGGGCACCCCCGCATCGGCGGCTGCCGCAGCCACTTCGCGCACCTTGTCGGAGCTGCCGATATTCCCCGGGTTGATCCGCAATTTGGCAATACCGGCCGCAATCGCGGCCAGGGCCATCTTGTGGTCGTAGTGGACATCAGCCACCAGCGGGGTATTGCTCTCGGCCACCAAACGCGGCAGCGCTTCTACGGCTGCCGAATCGTTCACCGTCACTCTCACGAACTCGGCACCCGCGGTAACCAACTCGCGGATCTGACCCAGGGTAGCCTCCACGTCACCGGTCCTGGTACAGGTCATGCTCTGTACGCGGACCGGGGCATCTGCGCCCATGGCAATGCCCCCGATATTGATGGAGCGTGTGGGTCGGCGTGGGGCGCAGGTACCGTTCCGCAAAACCGGGTTTATATTTTCTTCAGTCATTCCATCATCTCCAGTTTCGCCCCGACCACCCGCACATCTCCCTGGCGAATCGTAACATCCGCCTGATCCAGGTACTCCAACATGGGAATACCCAGCTTGCGGGTCAATCCGCTCAGGTCCCGGAACCCGGCGAAGGTCATTTCATCGCTGGCCTGGAAATGTTCGCGCAGACGGGCCAATAAATCGTCGTGCGCCTCGGGGCTGATTATGTATTCGTTGCTCACCGCGACAGCCATCCCGTGATCCAGCAAGTGGCGCATAACCTCGGACGGCTTGAACTCGCTCAACACCGGGTCGTTTGCGGCTTTGGAAAAAATCTTGGATTCCTGTGCCCAATTTTCCTGACCGGGCCAGTTCAAACCGAAGGTACGCAGCTCATCGGTAGCGGTATGAAGAGCCGCTTGCAAAGCTGAGCCAAGGGCCGGCCCAAGCTCTTCCCCAACCCCCACGGAACAGATTCTATCACCCGCCACTGCCCAGTCCGCGTCGATTGCCAACTCCTGGCACAAAGCGCTCCACTGGCCCGCGCCCCCCTTGAATTTGACCTTGCGGCGAGCCTCCTCCTTGGGAATGCCCATGCGAAGCGGAAAGCGTTTGGCGTAGGTGGCCAGAAGTTCGGCGATCTGTTCCACCAAATCACCCAACAGCTCTCTGTCATACAGCAGCTTGCCGACATGCAAAGCGGTGGGATCATCCTGAAGGTCCGAAGCCTCTGCAGCGGGAAGCCCCCCCAAGCCGGCCGCACGCAAATTCTGACGGAACAGATCGATCATGTCGCCGTCCTCTCTGACTGAAAGCACTTCCAGGGTCTGCTCATCAAACCGTTTGTGGGAGCGAGGCGAAGCGTCGAGCACGATCCCTCCGGCGATGCTGGTCACCGGCGAGTAGAAGCGCAGCACCAACCGATCACCAACGGCGGCTATGAGTTCGGACTCCAGGTACAGCTGGGCCAGTCCAGTACGTGGCCCACCCTCGCCGCCCAGCTCTTTTTCGTCCAGGAGCACGATGCGGCCCAGAACCTCGCGGCCCGCGTGGTGGAGATGTAAACGTTGCCGGTTCTTCAATACACCCTTGTAGTGGGGCATCATGTCCACCCGGATGTCCAGACGGCGGGTTAGACCGGCAGCGCCGGGTGCCACCACCTGGAAACCACGGTCCATATCGTCTTTTTTCACACCATGCAGCGCCAGCGCCAACCTCTGTCCCGAGGAACCACGCTCGGATCTTCGGCCGTGAACCTGGACTTCCCGAATCCTCACCGGCTTATCGCCCGGCTGAAGAATGAGCTTGTCCCCCACTGCAACCGCACCGCTCCAGCAGGTTCCGGTGACGATCACTCCGGCGCCGGGCATCGTGAAAACGCGGTCAACCGGAAGTCGAAAGGATCCCTCTTCGGCGCGTCGCGGTAGAACCCGTGCCTCCTGTTTCAGCGCCTCCTTCAACTCGCCCAGGCCGACCTTCTTGTGGGCGCTGACCGGAACAATTGGCTTCCCCTCCAGGAAAGTGCCCTCGACCAACTCGGCTGCTTCCTCACTGGCAACGCCGACGAGGTCCTCGTCGACCATGTCGGTCTTGGTGATGACCACAACCCCGCTGCTGACACCCAGCGAATCCAGGATGCCCAGGTGCTCCACCGTCTGCGGCATCACGCCCTCGTCGGCCGCAACCACCAGAAAGGCCAGATCCACACCCCCCGCGCCCGAAACCATTTGTTTGACGAATTTTTCGTGTCCCGGCATGTCCACAACGCCCAGGGTGATCCCATCACCCAGATCGAACTCCGCGAAACCCAGCTCGATGCTGATGCCGCGGGTTTGCTCCTCTTTCAGACGATCGGTATTGGTGCCGGTCAGGGCGGTGATCAGAGCCGTCTTGCCGTGATCCACGTGTCCGGCGGCGCCGAGAATGAAATGGCGGGTCTGGGGATTCATGGCCGTGGCTTCCGATTTTAAGTTTATGCCTTGATCAGGTCCGAAACATAGCATAGCCCTGCGCGAACCGAAAGGGGACGTGATTGAAGGTTAGAGCCATCCCACTCGCCTTCGCCGATCTAAAGCTCGCCGTGGATGAGCCCGGTAAACCAACTGTTATCAGCCCCTCTTACGCCGGATCCGGGCCCCCAACCGACCAAGCCTTTCCTCGATCCTCTCGTAACCCCGATCAATATGATACACCCTGTTTACAATAGTCTGGCCCTGGGCCGCAACCCCTGCCAGAACCAGGGCAGCCGAGGCCCGCAGGTCCGTAGCCATCACCTGGGCTCCCTGCAGCTTTTCCACACCAAAAATGGTGGCCTTGGCCCCATCCAAGCGAATGTCCGCCCCCAGGCGCTGCAGCTCGGCCACGTGGGTGAAACGATCGGGGTAAATCGTCTCGGTGAGAAAGCTGGTCCCAGCAGCCAAGGCGCAGACGGTCATTACCTGAGCCTGCATGTCGGTTGGAAATCCGGGATAGGGCCGGGTGACAACTTCAACAGCTTCGGGCCGGCCGTTGGATTCCACTGAAATGGAACCGCCCGCCTCCGAGATGGTGACGGTCACCCCCATATCCTGCAGTACCGCAGTCACCGGAGCCAGGTGCTCGGGATTCACTCCCTGGAGCCTGACCTTGCCTCCTGCCAGGGCCACGCCGGCCATGAAGGTGCCGGCCTCGATACGATCGGCGATAACCGATTGCTCCAACGGATCAATCCTCTCCACTCCCTGCACCCGCAGTGTAGTCGTGCCGATGCCCTCGATTTTCGCGCCGGCTTTCACCAGGGCTTTGCCAAGTTGAGTGACCTCGGGCTCCACCGCGCAGTTCTCAAGGAGACTCTCTCCAACGGCGAGAGTCGCGGCCATCAAAACATTGGCCGTCGCGCCCACCGAGGAAGGCTCGAAACGGTACCGCCCGCCCGCCAAGCCATTCAGACATTCACCCTCTATGTATCCCTCGTTCAACTCCAATTTCGCTCCCAGCGCGCGCAAACCTTCCAAGTGTAGATTCACCGGCCGCGGACCCCAGGCACAACCTCCCGGCAACGACACGCGAGCCCTGCCCTGGGCTGCCAATAAAGGCCCCAGGACGTAAACGCTTGCCCTCATCTTCCGCACCAGATCGTAGGGCGCATCGAAACCGGCCTGATCGGTAGTATCGATGATCAGGACGTGGTCGTTAAAGGAGCAGCGGGCTCCCAGACCCTCCAGGATGGTCATGAAGAAGCGCACATCCTGCAGATCCGGCACGTTCGAAATCACGGATTCGCCACGGGCCAGCAGAGCCGCCGCCATCAGCGGCAACACCGCGTTTTTGGCCCCGCCCACGGTCAGATCTCCCTCCAGGGGAGTCGGTCCCTCGATGATGAATCGGTCCACTAGCCGTCCTCCCTGTCATTCTCCGCCACCCCGACCCGGGCGGTAACAACCCGGTCCCGATCGGAATAATCCTTGATGACCACAATATCCTCAGCCCCGACACCGGAAAAAATATCCTGCACTTCGGCTCCTTGGTCACACCCGATTTCCACGGCAACATACCCACCCGGGCGCAACCAGCACTTCAGGGCTGCGGCCAGGGCATGGTAAAAATCCAGGCCGTCTTGGCCACCGTCCAGGGCCGTATGTGGATCGTGTCCCTTCACTTCCTCGGACAACCCCTCGATATCTCCACATCGGATATAAGGGGGATTACTGACCAGTATATCCACTTCCCCCTTCAGATGATCGGGCAGGGGATCGAAACGGCTGCCGTGATGAACATGTACTCGAGCTTCCACACCGAGAGCATGGGCGTTGTGCCGGGTCAACTCGATCGCCTTGGGATTGATGTCCGTGGCGTGGAGGGTGAGACGAGGCAAATCCATGGCCAGGCTGATGCCCACGACCCCCGTCCCGCAGCCGATCTCGACCGCTACCGGAGCCAACAGGCGATGGGTGCCGCCGCCCAGCAGGTTGGCCGCAGCTTCAACCAGGTGTTCGGTCTCGGGTCGGGGAATAAAAACGCCCGGCAAAACCTTGAAGAGATGGGAATAGAACTCGGTCTGGCCCAGGATAGTCTGCAGCGGTTGTCCCCCGGCGCGAAGACGCACCAGGTCCCGGAACTCGTCCAGTTCCTTGCCCATTACAGGTCTGTCGTGTTGGAAATACAACTCTATGCGGGCCAACCCCAGGACATCAGCCAACAAACGCTCGGCATTCAGCCGGGCCGACTCGATACCCCTGTCCGCCAGGTATTCGGAAGTTACCTGGATCAGCTCACGCACGGTTTTATTGCTGCCGGATGGGCTCATGCCCGTTCATCCATTCCTGGTCGCTGCCAAACCGACTTCTCGACGATGCGCCTGTATGGCTGCCACGATTTCGTCAATGTCACCCGCCATGATGGCATCCAGGCTATGGACGGTCAATCCGATGCGGTGATCAGTCACCCGGCTTTGGGGGAAATTGTAGGTCCTGATCTTGGCGCTGCGGTCACCACTGCCGACCTGGCTCTTGCGCTCTGCCGAAATGGCAGCCTCTTGTTCGTGAATGGCCTGCTCCAGCAGCCGCGAACGAAGAACACCCATGGCCTTGGACTTGTTTTTGTGCTGCGACTTCTCGTCCTGGCACTGAACCACCAGCCCGGTCGGGACGTGGGTAATGCGCACGGCGCTGTCGGTGGTATTGACCGACTGGCCACCGGGACCCTGGGCGCGATAGACGTCGATTCGAAGATCCTCGGCGCGGATATCAATATCCACATCCTCGGCTTCGGGCAGGACGGCCACCGTCACGGCGGAAGTGTGCACCCGGCCCTGGCTCTCGGTGGCCGGAACCCGTTGAACACGGTGAACGCCGCTCTCCCAGCGAAGGATACCGAAAGCCCCTTCTCCCCTGACGGAGTAGATGACTTCCTTGAATCCCCCGGCAGTACCCTCGGTCACGTCGATCAACTCGGTCTTCCAACCTTGTCGCTCGGCATAACGCAAATACAATCGGGCAATCTCTTCGGCGAAGAGGGCTGCCTCATCGCCGCCGGTACCGGCTCGGACTTCCAGGATGGCGTCACGATCATCATTGGGATCGTGAGGCAGAAGAGCCTCCTCGAAGGACTCCGCGGACACTTTCAACCGCGGCTCAAGTTCCGCAATCTCCTCGCGGATCATGGCCACCATATCGGGGTCATTTTCCGTCTTCAGAAGTTCCCGGCTCTCCTCCAGTTGCTCCGTCAAACTCAACCAAAGCTCACCAAACTCCAGTTGCTTACGCACCCGGGAGTGCTCACGAGTCAACTTTCGGTACGCGTTCTGGTCCTTCAGGGCATCGGGGCTGGACAGGTGCTCGCCCAGCTCTTCGTAGCTTATGCGCAGGGACAGGACGTTGTCCTTCATTCCTGCTCCCCCGACTCGGCCGGCATATCGTAGTAAACGCGCTCCTTGAAACCTTCCCCCTCGGGGGTCAGCACGGCCTTCAGGGCAGCCATGCTCACCGTCAGTTGATCGTCGTCGGGCGGACTCGTGGTGATCTTCTGCAACATCAGCCCCGGCCAGATCACCGGTTTCAGGAACCAGGCCTTGGAGAACTTGCCGGACAGCTTGATCGCCTCATAGGCCAACCCGCCGATCAGGGGCACGAAGGCAAGGCGCTGCAGACGGTCGGGGATACTCTCGGGACGGCCAACAAAAGAAAAGACCACTATCGAGATCAGCATGACGAAGAAAAGAAAACTCGTGCCACACCGTGGATGCAGGGTCGTAAAGGACCGAGCACCGTCGGCGTCCAGGGACTTGCCGTTCTCGAAGGCGTGAATCGACTTGTGTTCCGCGCCGTGATACTCGAAAACCCGTGCCATATCCGGCAGCTTGCTCACTCCCCACAGATAGAGAATGAAAAGAACCACGCGGAAGATCCCGTCCACAATGTTCCAAACAACGCTGCCCTCCTCCTCGCCGACCACCAGGTCGGTCAACAGGATGGGAAGATAGAAAAACAAGCCCAGGCTGAGTACGAAGGAAAAGGCGACCGTTCCCCACATCAACATCGTATCGCGGATTGAATTCTTCTTTTCCTCGATTCGGTCCTCACTGATGGCCTGATCGGCGGAAAACATAAGAGCGTCGATACCCAGTCCCATGGTCTCGATCAGATGGATTCCGCCCCGAACCACGGGAATGTTGAGAAAGGGCAGCTTCCGGATGATGCTCTTGAATGTCTTTTTGCGGATTACGATCCGCTTGTCGGGTGTACGCACGGCCATGGCCAGGTACTCCGGACTGCGCATCATGACCCCTTCGATAAGGGCTTGGCCGCCCACTGCCAGATCCATGGTGCGAGCCTCCCCTTCAGCGACGGATGGGCAATCGTCCGGTGTCGCCAACTCGGATGCTGTATTTTCCTGATTCATGGTGTCCGCCTCGGATTCGCTCATTGCTTCTCCCGCAATCTGCTGAAAATGGTACCAGTCCGTCATGCTGGATAAAATAATAGCGTCGGGGTTATCCCGACGCCATATCAATCCGTACTTTTGATCCGAGCCGACTTCCGCAGGTCAGCGAAGATTTCCTACTTCTTGCTGTAGGAAGACTTCTCGTAACGCTTGCGGAAACGTTCCACTCGACCAGCCGTATCGACGATCTTCTGCTGGCCCGTAAAGAACGGGTGGCAATTGGAGCAAATCTCGACACTGAGTTTTGCCCGAGTCGACCGGGTATTAATCACGTTACCGCACAAGCAGGTGATCGTGCAGTCGACGTACTTGGGATGTATCTTCTTCTTCATTGTTCTGGTCGCCTTTTCTGAACCAAATTTGAACCAAATTCGCGGGCATCTCCGCTGACTCAATTTTTCCAGGTTGAGCGGGAAAAGAAATATGGTTTCCCCCACAAGGCAAGGATATTTTTGCCATGAGACCCTTCCCGAGGGAAAGGAAAACCCCTAAAATCCTTGAAAATCAGGCGTTCATAGCCCCCAGGAACTGTTCGTTGTCCTTGGTCTTGCCCAGCTTGTCGATGAGGAATTCCATGGCCTCGGTAGGATTGTAATCGTTCAGATACTTACGCAAGACCCAAATCTTGCCCAAATCCTTCTGTTCGATCAGCAGATCCTCTTTACGTGTTCCGGACTTGAAGATATCCAGTGCGGGATAAACCCTCCGGTCGGCAATCTTGCGGTCCAGAACCGCCTCCATGTTGCCGGTACCCTTGAATTCCTCGAAGATCACTTCGTCCATTCTGCTGCCTGTCTCAACCAGCGCCGTGGCGATAATCGTCAGGGAGCCACCCTCTTCGATGTTCCGGGCCGCTCCAAAGAAACGCTTGGGCTTTTGCAGGGCGTTGGAATCCACACCACCTGAGAGAATTTTTCCACTATGAGGAACCACGGCATTGTGGGCGCGCGCCAGGCGGGTGATCGAATCCAGGAGTATGACCACGTCCAGGCCGTTCTCTACCAGTCGGCGACTTTTGGCCAGCACCATGTTGGCCACCTGCACATGCCGCTCGGCGGGCTCGTCAAAAGTGGAGCTGACCACTTCTCCCTTCACGGAGCGGGCCATATCGGTCACTTCTTCGGGGCGCTCATCGATCAACAGCACGATCAGATGGACCTCGGGATGGTTGGCGGTTATGGCATTGGCGATTTTCTGCAGGATAATGGTTTTGCCCGCCCGCGGGGGTGATACAATCAAGCCGCGCTGGCCCTTGCCGATCGGACAGAGCATGTTGATCAACCGCGTAGTCAAATCCTTGGACTTATGCTCGAGATTGATTAGCTCATTGGGATAGAGCGGCGTAAGGTTGTCGAAGAGAGTTACCTTCTTGGCCGTCTCCGGATCCTTGTAATTGACCGACTCGACCTTCAACAGGGCAAAGTAGCGCTCGTTGTCCTTGGGAGGGCGAACCTGACCGGCGACGGTGTCCCCCGTTTTGAGATCGAATTTTTTTATCTGGGAAGGAGAGAGATAAATATCATCCGGACCCGGCAAATAATTGTACTTGGCCGCCCTCAGGAAGCCGTAACCCTCAGCGAGGATCTGCAGGACCCCCTCGGCGTAGATCAAACCGTTCTTCTCCGTCTGGCCTTCCAGAATCTTGAAGATGAGCTCCGACTTGCGCAGAGTGCTGACGGCTTCGATGCTCATACCCCGAGCCACTTCCACCAGCTCGTGAATATTCATTTCCTGCAGTTCCTTGATGTCCATGTCTCTCCTCGAACAGGGTTCGCTTGGGTTTGCGGGAACAATAACGGGGGGCGTGCGGAAAGCCTTCGCCAGGCAGGTGTCTCGAGTTCCCGAAATTAAAGTGAGTAATGGTCCTTGAGGTTTTTTCCGAACTCAATTTCCGAGCCCGAACAAAACAATCTTAGCACATTCTGCGCCAAATCGTGACTCATTTTTTATTTCCGGAAGATTTTCCGGTTCCAATACAATCCCGGACCCGAAGGCACCAGGCATTACAGTCAAAGACTCCACACATATATCACAGACGGAAAATGCTTCCGGCTAGGAGTCGGGAGTGCCGCCCTGGAGTTCGTTGTAAGTCTTGAAATTCGCTTCGGAGGCTGAGAAATCACCCAATTCCAGCTGGGCAAGGCTAAGATAGAAAAAACCATCCGCGTTCGCCACGAAATTATTGGTCATTGCTATCCCGATTTCCACCGCACGCGTAAACAAGGACTTGAACTGCTCGGTCTGCTCCGCCTTGACAACCGGATCCGTCTCGGCTTCGGCCAAGTTCTTGACTTCCTTGCCGTAATTGTAATAGGTCCGCAGACGGGTCAGGATCGTGTTCACCAGCGGGAAGATTTCCAGGTTGGCCGCCCGGTCCAGAACCACCAGGGCGTCCTCGTACCGTCCGATGGTGCTCATGGAATACCACGTCCCGGCACTGACCAACATGTCCTTGTTGTCGTCATCATTGGAAGCGTCGGTATCGGCCTCGCGCAAATCAATCACGTCGACGAAAAAATCAGCGGCCCGACTATAGTCACCATCGTTGATGGCCAGGGTGGCGATGTCCAGCAGCAGGTCGGTATCGTCGCCGTGTTCGATCAGCAACTTCTCGTAGATCTCGCCTGCTTCGGCGCCACGACCCAGCGCAGCCAGAACATTGGCCTTGTTGGCCTGTAGCTCATAGGCATCCGGCTTGGAATCCAGGACCTGATCCAACAGACCCAAGGCCTCATGGAGCAGATCGTCCCGCTTGTCCTGAAACTCGTCATTGCCGGCCATCTGCATTTTCATGCGTGCGATGCTTTTGACGGGGCTTAGAGAATCCGGCAAGGCGGCGAAGGCCAATCGCATGTGACCCTCGGCCTGTTCAAAATAGCCATCGTCCCAGTCCAGTTTGGCTTGGCGCATTCTGCCGGTGTAGTTGTGCTTCAAGGAAACATCGACCTTCTCGGTCCAATTGACGCTGTCGATTTCCAGGGCCCGCGTATAGGACTCGTAGGCCAGCTCCAGATTCTTCATGGCTTCAGCAAAATCATCCGCCTGTACCGCTTCTTCGGCCAAGTGGCTGTAGGCCTCGCCCAAGTAATAGAATGCATCCGGTTCATCGTCACGGAACTGGAACCCATCGTGAATCACCTGCACGGCCTTATCGTAGCTCTGCTCATCTATGTAAAGGATGGCACTTGTTGTGTGAGCAGACCGGCACCCGGTCAGGGCGGCCAGAAGAAGCAGAACAGCCAACAGGATGAATCGAACTCTGGTCATGAAAAATCCCCCCTGGGGAATGACTCGGGAAATCCGGTCCGGGATGGGGAACGGAAGATATGGCCTCCAGATTCCAGGAAGATTTCCGGAAGCAGCGTCGGGGAGGCGGATAATCCGCCCCTTCGCCTGTAATAGATATAAAATCGGCTCCTAGGCTGTCAACCTGGATTATTCCCCACGCCCACTCGGAGGATGACCCGATTTGGGGTATTGCCTGCGCCCGGACAACCCGGCCTCCGGGCTCCCGGACCGACTCCAGGGCAAAATACGCAGGTACAACTCCCGCTGATCAGGGTTAAGGGAATCCAGCTCCCTCAACATTGCTTCGGTAACCAGGGAGTCCAGCAAGGCCCTTCGGCGGCCCAGATTCCGAACTGCCACCCGAATGGAATCCGGCTCTACAGGGCTGCGGGAAGCCAGGCCGAACATGTAGCTCTCGGCCTCTTCCACCAACTGTCGTTGCTCCCTGAACCTGGCGGCCGCCTCTCCATGGGTGACCCTGAATGATTTCACTTGTGACGGATCCAGGTCCAACCGCCGAGTTATTCTTTCCAGCCGCCTCTCCATGATCTCCCGCCAGGCTCCGCTGTCTCCAGGCGCAGGCCTGAAGAAATCCCCGCGACGCTGACCGGAAAAACTCCTGCCCGACCCGCCTTCGCCATCGGCGCGCCCCCTGCGCCATGACCGCCCCTCGGATCCCTGGTCCCATGGACCGCACCACTCGGCAGGCTGGCTTCCCAGCTGATTCATCAGGCGCCACCCAAGTCCCAGGTTCAGGCCCAGGGAGACCAGGAGAATGAGCCAACCGAATCGTTTCATGTCCTTATCCTTCCGTATCCAGTCCCGCGCTTAGCCACATTCGGTCCAAACCGTAATCCTGATCGGCGCTGGTCCAGGAGGAATCCTCCAGCCATAGGGTTTCCACCTGTTGGTCGCTGGAATTTTGATCCCCATTCAGTCCTTCGCCCGGCAACATCACGGCAAAAACCAGCCCCGCCGCCACCGCGGCCGAAGCCAACCCTGCCCTCACCACCGAACTGGGGCCATAGAACCAGGAGCCGCCGGTCTGCTCGCCGAAGGTGCGCGCGCGGACTCGGGGCCATAGGCTGGGCGAAGACAATTGCTCATCTTCGGCAGCCGCAGAACCGAGGGTTTCCCAGACGGCCCGACTTTCTCTAGCGACCCTGGCGCAGTCGGGACACTGTTCCAGGTGTTGCTCCAAATCCGTTGCCGAGACAGGATCAAGTTCGCCGGCCAGCCAGGCGTGGATTCTTTCGGTGACGTGCTTCATGACAACTCAACCTTTCCTGCCAGTTCGGCCCTCAGTCCAACCAGGGATCGCTGGATCAGGGATTCGACGCCGGGGACCGTAGTGTCCATCACATCGGCGATTTCGCGGTACTTCATCCCCTGGAAACGGTGCATCAAAAGAGCCTGGCGCTGCCGGTCCGGCAAGCCGTCCAGAGCCTTCTGAATCGCCCCGGCTGATTCTTTTTCCTCCAGCCGTTGCTGGGGGCTCGGTCCAACGTCCGCCTGATCGTGCTCTGTGCGGTCGAACCTCACCCAGCGCAGTATCTTACGCCTCCGCAACCGGCTGCGGGCCAGGTTTCCGGCGATACGGAACAGCCAGCTTTTAAACTTGCCCTCGGGTCGATAGCGTCCAGCCTGATGATACACCTTCACGAATGTGTCCTGAACCAGATCCTCCGCCTCTTCCATCGAACCCAGCATGTGGATCAGGAAAGCCAACACTTCCTTTTCCCAGCGCTGGACGAGGAGACGGAAAGCCGCCTCCTCGTTCCTGGCTGTTCGTTCCATGAGAACATCATCGTCGATCAATCTCGTCACTTCCGATCAGCCCAGACCCTAGAAATCGCCCTGGAAGCCGCGTCCATATCCTTGTCCGGGTCCACCTGGGCCGCCGTTACCGAAATTTCCCCGCGCGGCTCCACGACCTGCGCCCCGGAATCCCTTTTGGCCGCCACGGCCCATCTTGCCGAAGTCACCCATCAGGAGCATCCGGTCCCTCTGCTCAGGCGTCAACTGTTCCCTGACGGCCAAACGGTTCTCAAGTCGATTTGCCTGCCTCTCGGTACGCAATTGCCCCAGCTTGCTGTTTAGATCCAGAACCGTCTTCTGAGAGGGATCGTCCTTGAGCATCTCGCCCCGCAGTTCATTGCGCAGGCGTAGCGTCTGCTTTTGGATCTCAAGGTTTTCCGTGCGCCCATCCTCACGGATCTTGGTGATCGCTTCGACCTGGTCCTCGGTCAGGTCCAGACGGGCTGCCATCCGCTCCATTCTAAATTCGCTGCGGAACCCGGGGCCCCCATCCAAACAGTTCTGGGGACCCATGCCGCGTCCCATCATGCCTTTGCCTTGGCCTCGGAAATTTCCTTGGCCGGGGCCCTGGGCCAGGACCGAACCGGCTGCCACGAGGGTCAGGGTGAGAATGCCGGCGAAGAGGATCATCTTCAATTTGTGGTCGGTGAATTTCTTCATCTTTCTTCCTCCAGTAATTGGATGCTTCCATCCGTCAAGTTCAGGGGGTTTCTCTCTCACAAACCACAAAACGTCGGTCCCGGAAAAAACCAGCGGTAAAAACCCAATAATCTTCAATTTTTCTTAACTCCGGTCTTGGTATTGGCGCCTAATCGGGGTTAATGATCAAAAGAGCCAAATTCCTCGTCAAGTCAGGATGCCCGGGCACAGCAACAAGGCCCTGCTCGAAGACCCGCCGGGCCTCGATTATATTTCCGGATCTGGCCAACAGGATACCCAAGTCGACGTAGCCCCGCGGATCCTGTGGATGGACGGAAATCAACTTCCCGGCTGCCTCCGCTGCCTCTTCTAGCCTGCCTTGGCGAGCCAAAAGAATTGCGTAATTATGGAGCGTGTCCGCATCCCTGGAATGATTCCTCAGAATTTTTTCGGCCCGAAACAGGGCCTCTTCACCGCGATCTTGATCCAATAGGAGCCCCAGCCAGGTTCGCTGGATTCTCAAGTCGCCCGGGAAAGCCTTATCCCCCTCGGTCAAAGTTGACTCAGCCTCTGCCTCTCGTCCCCGGCTGAGCTGAACCAATGCCAGAGCCAACCACCACTCCCTATCCGATGACGGACCGGCCAAGGCCTCCCGATATAGCTCCTCCGCGCGCTCAAATGGCTCCGTGGAGAATCCCACGGTATCTTCCCCAGCCACCAACGCCCAGCGATGAGCATGGTTGGCCAGCGCCTGGCCCGACCAATATTCCTTTACCGGACTCAATCCCCACGGGTGAGACAGAATCAGTCCCAGTAATCCGGCCAGAACCATCCAAACTCTGAGCCTACCGGCGCCATCTTGCCGGACCCCTGAACCCAGCCAAGTCGCCACCGCCAACCCGGAGAGCAGACACAAAGTGGGGACCATCACAAGTCGGTAACGGGACACGACAAAGAAAAAGCTCTGCCCCAGCACCAGAACCAGTAAAACTACCGCCCAGATCCGCGCCGCGACCAGCAGATCCTGGTTCCTCTGCCCAACCCGCCCTGCCAGAAACCCCAGGCCAGCCAGCCCCAGAACGACCATCCAGCGCCATGGAATAACCAGGGCCCGTAGAAGAGGAACTTCTTCAGTCCATCCTGCCAGAGACACCAGTTGATAGATCTCCCAACCCTGGAAATGAAGCCAGATTTTTTTTGCGAACAACGACAGGGTTCGGGCCGGATCCCGGCGAACCGCTTCGATCGTGGCCTGGAACCAAAGAGCATCGGCCTCGGGCACACTCACTGTGGAACGCGCCGATTTTTCCGCCAGATAGGAGGTCCCGGCCGGATCCTCTCGCCAGTCTCCCGGCAAAAGGTTTACGTAGAATCCGTTGGCGTGATCCCCGTTGCCGATAAAGAGGTTCAGCCCTGCATTCAGTGTGGGCCCAGTCAATCGCCCAGCCTGCAGACTGTTGTGTATCACTGCCGGAGCCAGAAGGATCAGAAGGGGCAAGGCCAGACCAATAAGGCATCTGATTCGTCCGCGGCTTCCCCTCGTCTCTGTCCAAAGGACCCAGGCAACAACCGGCAACAATAGAATCGCCGTGCCCCGCAGGAGAACGGCAAAACCGATTACCGCGCCCAGGATCGGACTCCGCCAACGCCGTGGCCGGTTTGGGATCCGGAGGTCGGGAGTAATCAGGTCCAGGGCCAGGGTCAACAGCAGCAGCAACGGAAGTTCCACCAGAACCGAGAGAGAGAAAATCGCTGCCGGCCGGTAAAGAGCGAACAAAACGGCCGGGAACCAGGCCACCAATTCCCTGACACGACCAGGCGGAAGGATCATGGCAAAAGTCCGACCCGCCATTCGACGCAGCAGAATCACTACGCCGAACCAGCAAAAGACCTGGATCAGTCGAATCCCGATCAGATTGCCTCTGGGCAGAATTCCATTTTCGCTCAAGCCAGTACCGCTGCCGGAAGCAGCCACCAAAACCGGGTAGAGAGGAGACATGAAGAGGGGTCCCGAACCGGCAACTCCGACGGTCGATATCTCGGCGGCGCGATCGAGGTAGTAGAGTTCATCCAGCAGGGGGGCGCGTGAAAAGACTGAATCCTCAGCCTGGAAAAGCAACAGTCCCCAATAAACGGCAGCGACCAGGAAGATGACCAGCGTCAATCCTCGCCGCGGGGTCACACGCTGAACCTGATCTCGAGGATGTCGCCATCCTGCACGAGGTAGCCCTTTCCCTCCAGGCGAACCTTGTTGGCCGCTTTGGCCGCAGACATATCCCCCGCGGCGATCAGGTCATCGTAGGCAGTCACTTCGGCTCGGATAAAACCACGCTGCAAATCGGAGTGGATTACTCCTGCAGCCACCGGAGCGGTAGCGCCCTTGATCACCGCCCAGGCCCGACACTCGTCCGGCCCAACGGTGAAAAAGCTTTGCAGATCCAACGCACCGTATGAGGCCTGGATCATCTGGTTCAAGGCAGGTTCTTCGATTCCCAGATCAGCCAGAAATTCTCCCGCCTCTTCCTCCGACAGCTCGGCCAGTTCCTCCTCCATGCCAGCGCTCAACGAAACAACCTCAGCACCGGCTCGTCCGGCCGCTTCGGCCACGTCGATCGGTGGGACGGCGTCCTCCTCGTGGTTCAGGACCACGATCATCGGCTTGAGGGTCAGGAAGGAATATCCGGAGGCGATCTTGTTCTCGTCGGGATTCAATTCCAAGTCACGCAGCGGTCTATCCTGCTCCAACTGGGCACGGAAACGTTCCATCATGGGGGGCTCGAGGGGATTGGCCACTTTGCCCATCTTGGATTTTTCCTTGGTCAATTTTTCCAGACGATTTTCCACAATCTGCAGATCCGCCAGGGCCAATTCCAGAGCCATGGTCTCCAGTTCGTCCATTGGATCGGGAGTACCATAACCGCCGTCGAAACAGCGAATGACCTGGGCCAAGGCATCCATCTTGCGGCCATGCTCGAGAAAACGGGTGGCCTCTCGCCCCCCGTCGGCGCCCGCACCCGGCTGGAATCCGGGAATATCCACCCACTCCACGCTGGCGTTCACTTGACGCTTTGGGTTGAACATCTCCGTCAGAATATCCAATCTGGGATCCGGCACCTTGCCCATTGCCCGGTGGGTATCTACTCCGCCCTGACCGGTCGGCAGACCCGCCCCCGTGATCACGTTGTACAGGGTCGTCTTGCCCGTGAACTTCAAACCAATGATACCGATCAGCAATTCATTCTCCGAATCGTTCAGTTTTTTCGGCCCTGCCCCTGAATTATGGACGACCGGAATGGTACCTCATTTGCCCTCGGCGGGCAAAGCGAACCTCCGGCGAGCGACGATGCCCGCAGCGGGCCGCCCATCGGGATCGTGGTTCTCCTCATGGGCCAAAATCTCAAACAGTCCTGCTGGGAAAAACCGAGTCAGCTCACCGGGCAGCAAACGGTGGCGAGGATGCGGATGCCCCTCGTAGCCCGGAGCATCCCGGAAAGTCCGAACCAATGCCACACCACCCGGCTGCAGCAAACGTGCCGCAGCGTCCAGCAGTTCCCGTTGCAGAAAGCGAAAATTAAGAAGTACCGCCCAGGGTCCTTGCGGAACGGCGTCAAGTCGGCGCAGATCTCCCGGCAGGAAGCTGCAGGTCACGCCACGGCTGAAGGCCAGTCTGCGCCCCATTTCCAATGCCTCCGGCTGCCAGTCCACACCCGTAACCCGGTAGCCCCTATCAGCCAGCCAAACAGCGGCCCGACCGCTGCCGCAGGCCAAATCCAGCACCGGGCCTGCGGCCGGGGGCGGCAAAAGGTTCACGTGCCTGGCCAGCCAGGGCGGTGGTTTCCACAAGTGCCTGCGGGAAGGACCACGCTCCAAGGGCAGCAGGGAAGACACCCCGGCTTCAACCGTAGCCAATACAGTGGCGCTAACCTCCGGTCGGCCGCGATCCCTCAAGTGGCGAGAGACCCGGGTCGCAGTCTCCGTATCCCCGCACACCAACAGCAGATCCTCATGGCGCGGCGGCAGAAAAATTGAAGGCAGGGTTTCCTCCAGCAGGGGATCTTCCCCCCGGGCAATGACCTCTGCATTCACCGGAATAGACACCGAATCGGCCAAATGGCCGGCAAGGAACAACGCTGCCGGACGGATATCCAAAACATTCCCATCCCGCCAGGCAGGCAATGATTCCACTTGATTCAAATCGATGATTCCGTCAATGATAGACGTTCTCCTAGGCTTGGGCCTTCCTAGCCCGGTAAAAAAAGCCTGCAAAAGTGGCCATTGAAGCCATTTCGCCTTAATAATTGGCTTGGCGGTGCCGAAGTCAACCATGCCTGCGTTCCCAGGTTTGTCGCCATCGCCCCTATTTTCACGTCCCACTCTGGGACATCAAGGAGAAAAAAATGCCCGCGATCCAGAAATTCGTCGTGACGCCCAACCTTCCGGAACCCTTGAAGCCACTGTTGGAGATCGCCGGCAACATATGGTGGAGTTGGAATGTCGAGGCAATTTCCCTTTTGCGTCGGATCGATCCCGACCTGTGGGACAAGCACGCGGGCAATCCCATCGCGGTGCTCGGATCACTCTCCGCCCAGCGCGTTTCGGATCTGGCGAAGGATGCAGCTTTCCTGGCGCACATGGAACGGGTGCGAAATGATTTGGACCGTTACTTGAACATATCCTCATGGTACGAAAAGGAACACGGCCCGGATCATCAGGAAGTGCTGGGATATTTTTCCCTCGAGTTCGGACTCCACGAATCGCTGCCTTTGTACTCGGGCGGCCTGGGCATCCTGGCCGGAGACCACCTCAAATCCGCCTCCGATCTGGGTCTGCCCCTGGTTGGGGTCGGGCTGGCCTATCAATACGGATATTTCCGACAGTATCTGAACCACGACGGCTGGCAAATGGAAGACTACCAGATCAACGACTTCTACAACATGTCGATGGATCTGGTGCGGGACCAGGAAAACGCCCCCTTGACCATTGAGATCACCTACCCCGGCCGTACGGTAACCGCCCAAATCTGGCGAGTGCCGGTTGGGCGAAACCCCCTCTTCCTCCTGGACACCAATCTACCCAAAAATCTCCCTGAGGACCGCGACCTGACCAGCCGCCTTTACGGAGGCGACAACGATATGCGGATCCGCCAGGAGATCCTCCTGGGCATCGGCGGCCTTCGGGCCCTGGTAGCCCTGGGAATGGAACCCACCGTGTGCCATCTGAACGAGGGCCATTCAGCTTTCCTGGCCCTGGAACGCATCGCCATGCTCATGGAAAAGAAAGAGCTGGCCTTCGATACGGCCTTCGAGATTGTGCGGGCCAGCAATGTTTTTACGACCCACACCCCGGTCCCTGCCGGCAACGATCACTTCCACGCCGATCTTGTGCGCACCTACCTGCCCCGCATGGCCGAGCGCCTGGGCCTCGGTGTGGATGGTTTGCTGGCCCTCGGCAGACAGGACCCCACCAACAAACACGAGACCTTCTGTATGACCGTGTTGGCCCTCCGGCTGAGCCGGTTTGCCAACGGAGTCAGCGAGTTGCACGGCCACGTTTCCCGGAAGATGTGGCAACAAGTATGGAAGGGAGTTCCCGAGGAGGAGATCCCGATTTCCTATGTTACGAACGGGGTCCACACACGCAGTTGGTTGTGTTCGGAAATTGCGCGCCTTTTCGACCGTTACCTGGGCCCCCGCTGGTTTGAGGAACCCACGAACAAGACAATGTGGGACCGGGTCGACCAAATCCCCGATGCGGAGTTGTGGCGGTCCCATGAAAGAATGCGGGAACGGTTGGTTGGATTCGTGCGGCGGCGTCTGGGCCACCAACTTCTGGCCCGCGGCGCCAACCGAGTCTGGGTGCGAGAAGCTTCCGAGGTGCTGGATCCCGAGGCCTTGACCATCGGATTCGCCCGGCGTTTCGCCACCTACAAGCGAGCAGCCCTGCTACTGCGCGATCCGGCCCGTCTGAGCCGAATTCTCAATGATCCGGACCGGCCCGTACAGCTGATCTTCGCCGGCAAGGCGCATCCCAAGGATCATCCGGGCAAGGAGATCATAAGGCAACTCGTTCACCTGGGCCAACAGCCGGAATTCCGCAAACGGATCACTTTCGTGGAAGACTACAACATCGAAGTGGCCCGCTACATGGTACAGGGCGTGGACGTGTGGCTGAACACTCCCCGACGGCCCCTGGAGGCCAGCGGAACGAGCGGCATGAAGGTCCCCGCCAACGGGGGTATAAATCTTTCCATCCTGGACGGTTGGTGGTGCGAGGGCTACGCCAAGAACAACGGCTGGGCCATCGGCGCCGGCGAGGATTATGAGGATCAGGAATACCAGGACGAAGTGGAAAGCACGGCCCTTTATGATCTCCTGGAGAACGAGATCGTGCCCACCTACTACGATCGTGGCAGCGACGACGTACCCCGTGAGTGGACCCGCATCATGAAGAATTCGATGCGAACGGTGAACGCCGAATTCAACACCAATAGAATGGTTGAGGAATATACAAACCGCTTCTACGTCACCTGCATCCAGAACGCCGCCCGTCTGAGCGCCGACGATTACTCAAGGGCCAAGGATCTGGCGGATTGGCGCCGGCGCACGAGAGACGAATGGTCCCAAGTGAAGATCCGCTGCGTGGACGACCCGGTCAACACGGCCCAACCCATGGGTGAAACCTTGAAGGTCACGGCGCATTTGCATTTGGGCAAAATCCCTAGTGAAGAGGTCCTGGTGGAGGCATACCATGGTCTGCTGAATGCTGAAGGCCAAATCCAGGACGGCGAGACAGCCACCCTCTTCCCCGGGGAAACCGGAACCGACGGATTGACTCTCTTCTGTGGTGATATTCCTTGTCGGCGGGCCGGCTTGCGCGGGTATACCGTACGCGTTGTTCCACGCAAGGAAGGCTATCCTTTGGATCGGTTCGAAACCGGGTTGATTACCTGGTGGGGCGTGCCGGATGCCGGATCGTGTTCAAAGACCAGTTCGCATGACCACGAACCGGCCCGAACTACCTGATTTTCGGGCTGAGGAATGAAACCACGAGCGCAGGAATCCAAAGGGGAGCCCTGCGCTCGTTCACACATGCGCTCCGGAGGGCCCTACCCCGCTTCGCCCAACCCTGGGACGATGGATCTCAACTCCTTGACATAATTGTTGAATTGGCGCCGGCCGGTCGGGGTGAGCTTGATGGAGGTTTGGGGTTTCTTGCCCACAAAGGCTTTCTCGAGGGTGACAAGACCAGCCTCTTCCAACTTGCCCAGATGGACAGAGAGGGAACCGTCGGTGTATTCCAATTCGTCGCGCAGGGAAGTGAAATTGATGGATTTCCCCGTACGCAACAGAAGAGACAGGATCAGCAACCTGGCCCTGCCGTGAATTACCGGGGACAGCGGAGACCGGCCGGATCGGCCAGAATCCGATTTCGAAGTTCGAACCACTCCCCCTGGCCTCCTTGCCGGGGTAATAGCGGCCTGACCGTCCGGCCACATCCTTGTGGCCTGCAAGACGGAAATCCGGTTTTTCAGGGAACGGCGTTGTTAGGCTTAATGAAAGTCGCTGCCGTTCCCTTTAAACTCAGAAAGGACCACCTTGTCCTTTTCTGAATAAGGGTCGAACCATGGGAATCGGCTCCAGCTCCCCAGCATCATCCCGGGCTTCCTTGCCCAAAGAGTGCTGAGGAGGGGGCGGCTGGCACCCAGGACCAGTGTGTCCGCCCCCCGTCGCCGTCGGAGATCCTTCTCCAACCCCTGCGGGGGCCCTTGGTCAAAAGACCATTGCTCCGTCAGGACCCGGCATTCCCATCAGCTCAGACCAAACCCGGATCAAACTTTTCCAGGCTCCCTCTTGACGACAGTCCGATCGGAGATCCATTTCAAATCGAACTTCATCGCCGCCGTTTTACTTTAATATCCAAAGTTCTTTGGTTTTTCAAGCTTTAAGAGCCAACAATTGTTAAGCGGAGATGGCCCTTTCATTTATTCCCCACAGGGCACATGGTCACCTTTTAGTTATTTTGTTTTATTTCAACTGATTCCAGCAAATATCGCGAAGATGGTTTGGCAAAACACATAAACGACAAATTAAAAATATTTCCCCAGCCGCTTCAAATTTGCCCTCCGGGAAGGGAGACAAATTTCTGAGGGATGCTCATCCTCTGAGGCCACTAGCGGTACCTCGACCCAAAACACCCATTGTATAGTTGAGCTTTAGGACTTCGTGATATGGAATTATTGGCGTCATATATTGAGGTGAATCCCGCCCGGGGGAACACCGGCGGGGGAAATGAGATCGGTTTCGAGGAACAACCAGGAAGACGAACCGGTGTAATGGAATCGAAAAGTTACTGAACACCCCGTCCAATCATACCTGGACAAACTTTTCGGCCTTTACTCCGCAAATCGGGCATTTGTCCGGAGGAGTTCCGAACTCGATATGGCCACAGGTCGGGCACAGATAGAAGTTGGGTTCCTCCAGGTCCTGGCCTGCCTTGGCGGATTCCAGAGCCAGCGCATACAATTTTGCGTGGACTTCCTCCGACTTGACGGCGAAGGCGAACATCCGCTTGGCTTTGTGGCCGTCTTCCTTTGCCTGTTCCAGCATGGGTGGGTACATCTTGGTGTATTCAAAGGTTTCGCCGTCGATGGCAGCTTGCAGGTTTTCGGCTGTTTCGCCAATACCGTCCAAGGCTCCCAGATGACCTTCGGCATGGATTCGCTCGGCCTGGGCCGTGGTCCGGAATAGGCGGGCGATGTTGGGCAAACCCTCTTTTTCGGCAGCTTTGGCGAAAGCGCTGTACTTTTGGAAGGCTTGGCTTTCACCGGCGAAGGCTTCCTTCAAATTATCATTGGTGGTCGGCATTATAATCCTCCTGGTTTGGGCTTGGCCGATCGGCCATAAGATTCAAATCCGCCAAGATTATTGAATCACCAATTACACCAGTCGGCAACCCATGGCGATAGAGAAAAATTTCGACTCTTCATCATCCGCCCTGCTGGTCAGCACACAGGGGGCAGTCGTCCCCACCACTGCTGCGGCCAACCGGGCCCCGGCCAGAATGGTGCTCGATTTGTAGAAAACGTTGCCCGTTTCGATGTTGGGAAAGACCAGAATATCCGCCTGGCCATCGACGGGCGAATCCAGGCCTTTGATGCGGCAAGCCTCCGGTGAAAGCGCCACATCCAGAGCCAGGGGTCCGGCGACGATTGAGCCAGGGAATTCTCCCCTGCCGGCCCGCTCGGTGATCTCGGCAGCATGCACGGTAGCCTTCATCCTGGGGCTGACCTTCTCAGTGGCGGCGACAAGGGCGGCTCGAGGTTCTGCCACTCCGAAACTCCGCGCGGCTTCGAGGCAATATTCCAATATCGCCACCTTGGTCTCCAGATCCGGCTTGGGAATAATGGCCACATCCGCTACGAAAAGAAGTTTGTCATGGCTGGCACGATAGGCTGGCAGGTCCAGCACGGCCACGTGGGAGAGCACCTTCCCCGGCGGCAGTAATCCATTTTCCTTGTTGAGGATCAGTTTCATGTAGTCGGCTGTGCCGATAAGACCCTTCATGAGCACATCGGCCTGTCCTGAACGCACCAGCTCGAGAGCCTTGGCTCCCGCGGTCAAGGTGTCCTTTTCAGCCAGGATCCGGAACAAACCAGCATCGAGACCGAACTCTCCACACAAGGCATCGATCCGCCCTGCATCGCCTACCAGGATGACCTCGGCGATCCCCTCGGCCGCAGCCCGGGCTGCCGCGGCAATGGTATTAGGATCGTGGCCGGCCGCCACAGCCAGACGGCGGGAGGGCTGCCCCTTCAATTCCTTGATGAGTTGTTCCAGACTACGGATCTGCTTCATGGTTGCCTTTCCTTGACCGTATCGACTTTGCCTACCTGGACCCTTGGCTCACTCGAAATAAAAATATCAGGAGGGATCATAGTCGCAGGGTTGTTCCTTGCCATCCAGCACCCTCAAAACTCCCTTGGCAAGCGCGAACATTTCGTTTTCACCCGGGTAGGCAGTCACGCCACAGCCCAGGGCCTGGACCCCGACCTCGATGTCACTCACCAGCCTCTGGCTTCGGGCCAATCCACCGGTCAAAAGAACCCGATCAACCCCTTCGCCTCGGAAGGCCGGCAACAAGGCTGTGATGTTCTTGCAAATCTGATAGACCATCGCCTCGTATACTTCAATGGCCAAGGCGTCCCCTTTGTCGATCCGGCGTTCAACTTCCCTGAAGTCGGCCGTGCCCAGCAGGTCGATCAAACCGCCCCGCCCCTTGTTCAATTTGAGCAACTCGTCCAGGGTGTATTTACCGCTGAAGCACAAGCGAATCAACTGTCCCGTGGGCTCGCTGCCCGAACGCTGGGGGCTGAACGGTCCTTCGCCGTCCAGACCGTTGTTCACATCGATATAGCGCCCGTTGGCATGGGCCCCGACGGTGATTCCACCGCCCATATGGCAGACGATCAGGTTCAGGTACTCATAGAATGTTTCCTGCTCCTCGGCGAATCGGCGGGCGGTGCTGATCTGGTTCAGGGCGTGGCTGATGACCTGGCGCCGGATGTCCTTCATGCCGGTAACCTTAACCATCTCCGGCACCTCGTCCACCACCACCGGATCCACGATGAAGGCGGGGATGTCCTTTCCCGCCGCAATTTCACGCGAAATAAGAGCGCCCAGGTTTGACGCGTGATCTCCACCCGTTCCGGTCAACAGATCTTCTACCATCTTGTCGTTGATTCGATAGGTCCCGTGGGGAATCGGCCGCAAAAGTCCACCCCGTCCCGAAACAGCATCAAGATCGTCGACTGATATGCCATGGTCGGCAAGTGCGGCCAGCACCACGTCGCGCCGCATCTCGTACTGCTCGACGATGCGTTTTCCTTCGAAGGGCTTGAGTTCTTCGGCCGAATGCTCGATCTCCTGCGTAAAGCGCTCCAACTCCCCCTCGAACACCGCTATCTTGGTCGAAGTGGAGCCGGGATTGATGGCCAGGGTCCGGTAGCGAGGGAAGAATGTGTCTTTGGGTGTGCGGGACCAATGGCCGAATTTGTGCATCCTGAGGATACAGGCCTTGACCCCGAGCATGGCATCCTCGGCCGTGCAATCCATGGGCAGGTCCACGGCCTGAAAACGGATTCCGAACATGACGCTGAATTTCTTGGCGGTGGGGTAACGCGTGGCGTAGAGGTGGAACAGAAGATTTCCAGTGTCCAGGTTGGGGACGATGATCACGTTCGTGCCGCCGACAAAATGGCTTTCCCCCTGCCCGCGGCGGTACAAATGCGCCGAACGGCGGCTCATCGCGACGGATATCTTTACTTCGCCTTCAATCCGGATAGTCTCGTAGCGTTGGCCCAGTTTGATCCGGTCGGCCAGAACTTCCGGCACCAGTTCGGTTGCCTTGCGCACCAACTCCGGACTGGGTCCCTCGTCCGAACCCCTATTGGAATAGGACACGATAGCCCCGTTGATAGTCGGCAACACTTCTTCGGGAAAAAGATCGCGAGCCGCTGCGCAAGTGCCTACCGCCACGTTTGCCAGTACTTCCGGGTTCATAAAGGCGTTGGCGCCCACATCGCCGACGACCAGAATGTTGTGGGGAAAAATTTCCTCGGGGTGGTCATCCGGCAGCACGATGACCCCGGCCTCACAGAGCACCTCCTGCTTGGCCAACAACTTGGCCATGGGCCGGAAATATTCGCGCGGTTCGTGCAGAATTCCTCCCACGACGATATCCGCATGACCCTGCCGTACAGCCATGATCCCGAACAAGGAAGGCCGGGAAACGAACTCGCGCGCCTCCGCCAAATCCCTGGCCAGGCCCATTCCCTGGGGAAGGTCGACAATGGCCCGGGCAAATTCATCCACCAGATCATCCCGCTCTGATGGCTTGATAAACGCACCCTCGGAAAGTGCAAATTCAACTCGAACAGGGTCCAGATCAGGCAAATCCACCCGGATTATTTCCTTGATGGCCTCCTCTGAAGCCAGGAAAACCGGGCGGGCGAAACGAGGCAGGTAACAGGCTGCTTCAATGATCCGGGGATCGGTCGCCTCGGTGAAAATCACGGCCGGTTTGTTCTTCATTACCTCGATAATCTGGCTGTCCAGCGAGGATTCTATATCGTACATTGGGAATCTCCCGGCGGTTAGCAAACTCGAAACGCCCCGGACGAACCGGGCACGATAATTCTTTAACATATATGGCCTCAAAAGCAGTGCTTGGCAAGGATGTCATATGGACCCGCTCGACAATTTTGGGAATGTTCCGGAATGGGTCAAGCTCGTCAGGCTGGACCCAAAAAAAATCCGCATGATTTTCCCCGAAAACCCCGATCACTGGGTGCTTGTCGATACCGCCGAGCAGTGTCTTACCCTGCATCTACAACAGGGAAAATCCGTTGCTTGGCCCGTGTCCACGGGGGCGGTGGGCATCAACGGAAAAATTGATTCGAATGGCACTCCGCCCGGCCTGCACATCATCAAGGAAAAGATCGGTAAAGATGAGCCGGCCGGAATGGTTTTCCTCAGCCGACAGCCGACGGGCAATATCTGGAAGCCCGAATCCGGAGTCGCCGGCGGATCCGATGTTCCGTCTGAGACGGATCCGGACCTGATCCTGACCCGGATCCTGACTTTGGAAGGGTTGGAAAAAGGCCTGAACCGGGGCCCCGGATGCGACAGCCTGGAACGCTACATATACATCCACGGCACTAATCATGAAACCGAGATCGGCCATCCCGTTTCGCATGGTTGCGTCCGAATGACGGGGGCCCATGTTACCGAGCTGTTCGATCTGGTAGCCGAGGGAGATCCCGTTGTCATCCTCTAGACAGTCTTCAATTTGGCTCCACTTCACCGGCGTGGCCGGCACCGGCATGAGCGCCCTGGCCCAGTTCCATGCTCTTTCGGGTGGAATAACTACCGGCAGTGACCGCTCCTTCGACTGCGGCGAACAGCCTGACCTGCGCGCCCGGTTGGAGGAACTCGGCATCGTAATTCTTCCCCAGGACGGTACCTTCCCCTCGTGGCGGCCAGTGGAAAAAACACAGACCGACGAGCCTGGAGACCGAACCTGCGCCGCCCTTATCGCCAGCACCGCCATCGAGGACCGGATACCCGACATCCGGGCCGCCAAGGAGGCCGGGATCCCGATCCTTCACCGGTCCGAGCTGCTGGCCCGCCACGTATCCGACCATCGCACCATCGCCGTGACCGGCACCAGCGGCAAATCCACGGTAACCGCCATGGTTTTCTCGATTCTGCGAAACTGTGGCAGACAGCCGGGGCTGCTGACCGGCGGCGCCCTTGCCGAATTGACCGCAATCGGACACGTGGGGAACGCCTGGGCACCCGGTGGACGGAGTCGAGACCATTCTCCGCCCCTGCTTGTAATAGAGGCCGACGAGAGCGATGGTAGCCTGACCCGCTATTCCCCCTGGGCCGGTGTTGTCCTGAACCTCGGGCTGGACCACAAGGAACCGCAAGAGGTGTTGGCCATGTTCCAGACCTTCGCGGACAAAACGGAAGGCCCCTTCCTGGTCGGGCTAGGTCCCGAACTGGCCGCACTGCACGAGAACGGAATGGTTTTCGGGACCGAAGGAACGGCCTGCCCTGAATCACTTGAACCCCCGGACCCAACCCGATCCTTCATCGCCCGCGATATCGTTCTGGGACCTGCGGGCTCTTCCTTCAGCATCAATGGCATAAAATTCAAGCTGCCTGTTCCCGGACACTTCAACGTTCTGAACGCCACCGCTTCGTTGGCCATCTGCCGTCAAACGGGACTTTCCCTTGAGGAGATGGCTCCGGCCCTGTCCAATTTCGGCGGCGTGGCCCGCCGTTTTCAGAGCGTGGGAATCGCCGCGGGAGTTGAGGTTATCGACGATTTCGCCCACAACCCGGACAAGATCGGGGCAGCCTTGGCCACCGCCCGGTCCCGGTTCACTGACCGGTCAGGCAACTCCGGCAGAATCCTGGCCGTCTTCCAACCCCACGGCTTCGGCCCTACCCGATTTCTCCGGACCGCCCTGGTGGAAACCTTCGTCCATGAGCTTCGCCGTCAAGACATCCTCTGGATGCCTGAAATTTTCTTCGCCGGCGGAACAGCCCAAAAGGACATCTCGGCCGCTGACCTGATCGAAGACATAAGCCATTTGGGGAAGGACGCCCGCTTCATCGCCGAACGTCAGGAAATCGCCAATGCCATTGCGGCCGTGGCAACCGATGGTGATCTGGTAATTGTAATGGGCGCCAGGGATCCGTCTTTGACTTCGTTCTGTGAGGATATTCTGAAGAAACTGGGGGATCAGATCAGCGGATGACCCGCTCATGCAAGAGACCGTATTCGACTCCGGCTCCACGACGACTCTTATCACGCCGCTCCCCGTTTCTACGATCCAGAAAGAGGTTGCTGCCGGGTACGGCCTTGGCTGCCTTCTTCACTTCGGCGCAAGCGGAAAACACTTCCACCGAACGGGTGAACGAGCGCTTGCCAAGAATAACCCCACCCATGGATATGGAGATAAAGGGCACTTTGACCCTCTGGCCACGACGATCAACGGATTTAATGTAGCCGCGCTTGCGATCATCCTCGGAGTAGAAATCAAGTATTCCGGAATCGAAGCGGGTTACGATTTCCCGCCCAACCTCCTGCGCCTGGCTATTGGAAACGATCAATACGAAATCGTCACCGCCCACGTGCCCCAGGAATCCTTCATCCCCGCAAACCGCCTGCAGTACTGTTTGAAGTAAATCGGCAGAAAAGCGGAGCACGTCGTCTCCGGCCGAGAAACCGAAGGCATCGTTGTATGATTTGAAATTATCCAAATCGACGTGGATGATGCAGTCGTCCAGATTTTCCTTTACCGAATTCTCTACCCTGGCCACGATGGTGTTGTTGCCCGGCAGGTGGGTCAGCGGATTCAAATCGATGGCTTCTTCCTTCAGTGCTTCCACCTCCCGCAACAGCCGATACAGCCGGATATGGGTCCGCACCCGAGCCAGGAATTCACTCAAATGGCAGGGCTTCTTGATGTAGTCCACGCCGCCGGCCGAGAAACTACGATCGATTTCGCGGGCCGAACCGCTTTGGGTTATGAAAACCACCGGAGTGTTGAAAAAACGCTGATCCTGTTTGATTCGTTCGCACAGCCCAAACCCGTCCAGGTGTTTCGTCCGGGCAGCGATGAGAAACAGATCAGGAGGATCCGCTTCAGCCAGCGACAAAGCCTCCTCGTCACTGGCGGCCGTTACCACCAGGTAGCCGTGCTTGGCCAGCGTCCCTGCATGAATCCGCAGATCCAGTAGCGAATCGTCCACCAGCAGAATTTTCTCCCGTGTATCCATCAAGGAACCCTGGATTCCTCGGTGAGAAGTTCACCCACGGCTTCCAACAAACTGGTCCGGTCAACGGGCTTGGTAAAGGTATGGGTCACCCCGAACCGACGGGCCCACTTGAGGTAGTCCTCGGGATTAATCCGACCGCCACCGGAGATCGCGATGATCTTGGCCTTGGGGTTGATTCCCCGCAACTCCATGATCGTCTCGATTCCCTCCTTGCCCGGCATCACGATGTCCGTGACCACCAGATCGAATTCCTCCCGGCAATAAACCTCGATGGCCTCGTTGCCGTCACCGGCCTCCTCCACCTCGTACCCGTCCCGTTCCAGAATGAGCTTGATCATTCCGCGAACTTGTTCATCGTCGTCTACGATCAGGATCTTGGCCATTTCCCTCTCCTTTAGTTTGCCGCCGACACGCTGGTCAATTCATCCAGTGCTTCAGCCAGTTCCCTGATTTTCAAAGGTTTCTGCAAAAGCCGACAAATCCCGGCCTCCTTAACCTTTTCTTCATCCAATATATTGCTGTAACCCGTCGTAAGAATGACTGGCAGATCGGGCCGAATGGCCAAAATCTTGGTAGCCACTTCGAACCCCGTGATTCCCGGCATCGTCTGGTCGGTTACCACCACGTCAAAACTGTTCGGATCCTGCCGGAACAATTCCACCGCCTGGACCCCGTCCATCAGACCGACCACTTCGAACCCGAGCCGGGTCAACCCCTTGACGGCCACATCCACGATCATTTCCTCATCATCCACCAAGAGAACCTTCCCGCCACCACCCACCTCACTATTGGGGGCCTCTTCTTGATCAACTTTGACGGTCTGTCCGCTCAGGGGCAGGAAGATTGTGAAAGTGGTTCCCTCGCCAAGCGAACTGTCCACGTAAATACGCCCGCCGTGGTTGCTGATGATTCCATGAACGGTGGCCAGGCCCAATCCGGTCCCCTCATCCGATTTCTTGGTTGTGAAATAGGGTTCGAATATCCGATCCACTACTGCGGTGTTCATGCCCGAACCAGTGTCCGAGACCTTCAAAACACCCCACTGACCCGGTGAAAGTTTCGGCCACTTGTCGGCGGCCTTCAGATCCAGGTCCACCGCTTCCAGTGAAACCGAGAGCTCTCCGCCTCCCTGGCGCATGGCGTGATCAGCGTTCGTGCAGAGATTCAGGATTACCTGATGGATCTGGGTAGCATCCGCCTTCACCGTGGGGCAATCTTCCGCCATATCGATCCGGAACTCGATGGTAGCCGGCAACGAGGCGCGGGCCAGATCCAGGGCCTCGCCGACAATTTCCTGGATTCGGATCTCCTTTATGGTTGTGCTTGCCCGCTGGCCGAAGGTCAGCATCTTGGCCACCAGATCGGTGGCGCGTTCTCCGGCCTTGGAGATCTCTCCCAGGTATGTATGGACCGGATCGTTCTCCTCCAAATCCTCCAGGGCCAGTTGCGTGTACCCCATCAGGGCATAAAGGATGTTGTTGAAGTCATGGGCTAGACCGCCCGCCAAGGTGCCGACGGCCTCCAGTTTCTGGGACTCTCTCAATTTCTGTTCGAGAGCCACCTCCGTACTAACATCCCGCTTTACGCAGACGAAATGGGTGATGACTCCATCGCCATCCAGGACGGGTGAGATATGGGCTTCCTCCAGGATCAGGGCACCGTCCTTCTTCCTGTTTTCCAGTCGGCCGGACCATGTCTCCCCGCTCGTCAGGGTGTCCCACATCTGCCTGTAGAATCCCGAAGAATGTTTCCCACTCTTTAGAATCCGTGGATTCTTACCCAGCACTTCGTCCTGGGAGTAACCGGTCATCAGGGAGAAAGCTGGATTAATGTATTGGATTGCTCCCTCGGAGTTGGTGATGATGATTGCTTCGGCCAGATGTGCCATGGCCACCGACAACTGTTCCGTTTCCTTTTCCTGGGCCAATTGCCTGCTGACATCCCGACAAAGGAGGTAATACACGTTCTGATCGTTCCACAGACCACGGCAGATCCTGACCTCCACCGAAACCTTGGCGCCGCCCTCTCCAATCAAATGAGACCTTTGCCCTTGGCATCTGGAATTGTCTTTCCCGGGGCAATCCAAGTTTTTTCCGGATTTCTCAAGGACCTGGATCAGGGTAGGAAACGCCGGCATCACCTCGGTGATCTCCCTGCCGACCACTTCCATCCTAGACAACGGCAAACGCTTGGGATTACCGGAATTCGTATGGAGAATCAGTCCGTTATGGTCAACGACGAAAACCCTGTCTTCGAAAGTGGTGAACAGGGTGTCCAGGTTGTGTCGACTGTTGGCCAGAAAAGCTGCCAGTCTGTCCCGGGAAAGACGCCCCCCAAGGCACGCGGCCAAGGAACGCAACATGATCTTCAATCCCGGTGACAGGCTCCCAGTGCGACTGCCCACAGCCACTGCCCCCACCGTACTGTTCTCCGCCCGGATCGGAAAAATGCCAACATCCACCCAACCGTCATTTTCCAGGGGCAACCCGTATTCATCCCAGGTTTTCCGCCAGACTCCGACTACTTCGTTACCCATATGCAGTTGGTCGGACAATGGGGACTGGTCCGGTAAAACAGTTATGTGATTTACAAGATCCTGACTGATTCCCTGGCTTGTAGTTAATCGCCACTGGCCCTGATCCGACTCCTCGAACCAGGTCCAGATGCCGTCAATTCCCTGAATGTCCAACATCTTGAGAAGAACCCCATTCAACATCTGCAACGGATCCGGGCACGTGTGGACTTCCCGGATGATCTCAAGCTGTCTCTGTAGAATATCCAGTTCCCGATTCGGATTAGAATTTATCACCGACATAACTTTCCTTGCAGCTTGCCTAATGGGCTTCCAGAACCTTGTTCCTGGTTTAGTTATCGTTCAAACGGGGGTCGTATTGACAAGTTTTTTGGACTTTTCCGTAGATCCGATTCGGCCGAGAATATTCACCGTTGAGGGGGAAGAAAATTACAGCAGCTTCAGGAAGCGGAAAAGCCCGGGGGGATCCATTTCCTGGATCCCCCCGGGCAGGAGAACAACTTTCCAACCTAACTATTCCGAACTCCGCGCCTTGAAGACCAGGTAGCCTCCGAAGGCAACCAGGGCCAATGGCCACCAGTTCTCAATCCATTCCATGGAGATGCCAAAGTTCAGATCCAGAATGATCAACAAGCCCATGGCCATCAGAATCATTCCCGCCGGAATCGAACCCTTGGTCCCGGGCATCTGGAAATCCTCAGGAAGGTCCTCTGACCCGAGCCCTTCCACGGCGCGGTTGAAGTGATTGGCCCGCCGATTGGCGTCGATCATGTTGAAAATCCAGAAGAAAGCGAGGAACATCCCCAACAGGGGCGCCAGACCAGTCACTGAACCCGAAGCCAACAGGGCGATGATCGAAGCTGGAATCAGGACGAAAACGAATCCGTGCTGATAATAGCCCACGTAGATCTGGCCCAGACCCGGCATCATGGAAAGCACTGTGGCCAACACCGCAGATTTGCGGTGCCTTGAGACCACGCGCGCTTTCGGGACCCCTGGAGCCTCCTGGTAATCGATTTGTCGTTCCTCCTGCCGATAGATTTGTTCCTGTTCATTGTTCGCGCCGTTCATGGCGTTCTCCTTTCTATGGTTGACTCAAGATTTGATTCAGCGATTGATTCGGAATTCCACCACAATGCCCAGGCCCTGCGGCCTGACTTCAAGACCCGGTGCAGGTCGTAGCCCGCGTCTCCCAGATTTCCTCCCTTGAGGTTCCGGACCAGGTCGCCCAAGTGTGATTTCATGCTTCCCCGCTCGGAATTCGTTCGCTCCATCCTCGCCGTGAGATCGGACTCGGCCCCGCGCCAAGCTCCAGTCGTCTCGTCCCTGATCGTCTGGGACACGTAATCGACCTGGCCCTGAACCCAAATCGAGGTGCCGTGGGTCGTCGAATCCAGCAGTGAACCCACGATCGGTAGCGATTCCGGTCCTGCCTGTACGGTCTGCAGAAGCCGGCCCGGAGCCTGTCGGAATGGAGAAACCGGCGTGGCTACCAGCAGGACAATGACCACCGTAGCCGCATAGGCGACCTGCATAGGAAAGACCGGACGCAGGATCTGCCGTTGCCACCATCTGCCCAGACGGTCCATTACTCCTGCGGGCCCGAAGGCCGTCGGCTCGGTAACCGGCCCGGCCGACAAGCCCGGCGCGGCCAATGAAGTCCGGGACAGAACCTTTTGGGTGAACTCGGGACCAGGATCCAGGAAGGCCATCTTCGGCAGAAGGGGATCGAGCCAGCCCAGGGTAACGGCCAGGGTTCGGCAGCCGGGGCAATGTTCCAGATGAGCCTGAACCAGGCGGCGGTCCATATCCTCCAGCGCATCATCGGTCAGGGCGGGCAGAAGTCCGGCGGCGCGTTCACAAGGCGAACCGCTGGTCCGGGACAAGACATCCTGGATGAATTTCTCGTCATGCCGCCGATTATTCTCCCCATTGGGAGCCCGGTTACTTTTGCGTCCGCCGCTCACGAGACTGCCTCCGCGCCCAAGGTTCCGTCCGAACCGCCGCCGGGGCCTTCACCAAGGTCCACGATGGCCCGGGCCAACTCCACCCGCGCCCGACTGGATCTGGATTTTATCGTACCCAGGGGCAACTCCAACAGACCAGCTATCTCCTCCAGGGGCAGACCTTGTATATCTTTCAAGAGAATGATCTCACGATTGATCTCACTCAACTGCCGCAACGCCCGGTGGACCAGTTTCTGCCGGGATGATCGCACCCAGTTCTCTTCGGGAGTGGGGCCGGCATCCTTCAGACTGGACATTTCTTCAGCCGGGATGTCCCGTCGAGGTGGTCGCGCTTTGCGCCGACGCAAGTGATCCAGACAGGCGTTGCGGGCAATACTGATGAGCCAGGAAACGAATTTCTCCGCGTCACGACAGGTATCCAAACGCTTGTACAAGCGGACAAAGATATCCTGGGCCAGGTCCTGCGCTTCATCCTGGTCGCCGACGTACCCGTAGGCAATCGAACAGATTCGTCCTTGTTGCTGTCTCACGAGCACCTCCCACGCCAGTTCATCGCCGTCTTGGCAACGTTTCAGCAGTTCGACCTGGTCCATTGTCATCCTTGTTCGTTTTCGGTTCGTTACTGATTCATGACTGATTTCTTGGCCGGCCGGGATTTGAAAATACCAGCCTGAATTTTATCTGCCAATCACCACACAGACGCAGGCTTCGTGTCAATAGTTCGGTGGGTTCGGAAGTTTTTTGAAATTTTTCATGGGGTGTGGCAGCCGACCCCGCTTGCTGACCATTTTTTGTTTCCATGCTTGGTATTTTCTAAAGTACTGTATAGGAGACCATCCTTTGTGGTTCGACAGATCCAAAAGGGAAATAATATGAATTATGTCAGGCTACTAGTCATCTTCACCGTTCTGTTATCAGCACTCGCCCCTTCACGAGCTGAGAACCCAGTCTTCGACAATGAACAATTTCTGGCGGATCTAAGGAAGCAGAATACCGATTTCAACTGGGTTGACCTGGATGAGGATGTCGTAGTAATAGGTGAGCTCACCCAAATCGAATTCTGCAGGCTGCGCTATGGGAATGTCCTCGCTGGTCCGTGGATTCCTCATGCCAGGGCAAAGATCCAAGTCTGCCGCTGGGTGGCCGGTCCGGATACTCCGGAACTCGAACTCCACTACGCATCGGTGGTGTACATCGACGAAAACGACCAGATCGGCCGCTATGAAATAGCCGCAGCGCCTTGGCTGATTCCCGATCAGACCCTGTTGTTGATCGCCTCGCCGTCGCCTGCCAAGCACGAAGACGGTAACGGTGTCGAAATTACGTATTTCGTCAAGACGATCCGTTACCTTGCCGACGATTGCGGGGATGACAACCAACCGATATTCAAATACAGCGGTTCGGATTTTTGCCCGTCGCTTGCTACCGGCACCGAAGGTCTCGACTTGGCACGTTGTATGGTAGTTCACCAGCGGAAGACAACGCAAACCCTCGGAAATGTCATTGCTAGTATTTTGAACAACCGGGAAGAGTAAAAATCGGTGCGATGATGCGCACTCGCTCAATAGAAGATTGATTCGAAGATCTTCCCCCGGGGGAAGATCCTGCAGCTTTTTGACTTCGATTAAAAAAACAGGAAAGGAAAAACAGGAAAGGAAAAACTGGAACCCAGGCTGGAAATTGTCGTAATCTACTCCGTCGCCTACTTCTACAAAATATTCACCGACTCTCCAAGGAGATTCCATGACCTCCGGGAAGCCCCTGTTTTCTGTTCAGATCCCACTGGTATTTACCCTTTTGCTCAGCCTCCTTTCTGCGACCTCGGCCGCATTGGCCGCCGTGCCAGCCACCAGTTTTCAACCCACCGGCACCGGTCCTGCCTATCCCGACCAATCCCACGGTGAAAGAACGGCTGTGCCCTCCATAGAGGCTTTTTACCTAGGCGCCAAAACCCTTGAATTGGACGGAATATTAAACGAGCCCGCTTGGGATCTGGCCCAAACAGGCTGGGGTTTCCAGCAACACGAACCCGACCGGGGAACTCAGGCCTCGGTGCCCAACACTTTCAAAATTCTCTACGACGACGATGCACTATATATTGGAATGGCCTGCTGGGAAAACGACATCTCCGACGTCTCCAGCTATCTCAGCCGCCGTGACCAGATCGAATCCTCGGATCTCGTCAGCATTTATATCGATCCCTATCACGACCGAACCACGGGTTACAACTTCCGCGTCAACATGGCCGGCGTGCAGCAGGATTCCTACATCTTCGACAACGGCAACCGCGATGACGGCTGGAACGCGGTTTGGGAGGCTGAAGTAACCCATGACCACCACGGCTGGTACGTGGAGATGCGGATCCCCTTCTCGGCCATCCGCTTCAAATCAAGCGAAAATATGACCTGGGGCCTGCAGGTCTATCGATGGCTACACGGTCGGGGCGAAGATACGGGCTGGGTGACCTGGGACCGGAATCTGAGCGGATTTGTCAGCCGTTGGGGAAATCTGACCGGTTTGCGGGCGATAGAGAACCCGAGCAAGTTGGAGATCATGCCCTATTTCGTGACGAGCCACACGGACCCTGCCACGGCCGATCCCGCCCTGGACAACTGGGACAACCTGCAGAACTTCGGCGCGGATTTGAAATACGGACTGACGCCGAATCTCACCCTGAACGCCACTTTCCAACCGGATTTCGGGCAAGTCGAATCCGACCCCGCAGTGTTGAATCTTTCCCCCTTCGAGACGCGCTTCAACGAAAAACGGCCCTTCTTCGTGGAGGGAGCGCGATTCTTCCAGCATCCGGATTTCAACCTCTTCTACTCCAGGCGTATCGGTACCGGCGAAGCGAATTCACGGATTCGCGGCGCGGCCAAATTGACCGGCAAAATCGGCGGAGATCTTTCCGTTGCCTTCCTGGGTGCGGCTACGGATCTGGCCGAAGCGGGCAAGGTGCACAACCCCTTCAGCAAAGGACGTCATAAGGCCTATTACAGCCTCGTGCGCGTCGGCAAGGAATTCGCCGAGGGGAAACACAATATCAACTTCATGGGTACGGGGGTCTTCCGGGACGACGATTCCTTCGCCGATGTCGACGATTACCGCCTGAGGCGGGACGGGCTGTCCAGCGGCGCAGATTTCGAGATGAACTTCCAGGATCGCACCTACAGGGTAAAAGGCTCCCTGGTGGGAACCCGCATTAAGGCTGCCGCCGCATCACTGAGCCCTTACGGTACAACCGACGCCGTGACGGGCCATGGCGGCCGTTTGGACCTGAGAAAGATCGGCGGCAACTGGCGTGGCGGCGGCGGCGCCAGTTGGGAATCAGATCGCCTGGATCCCAACGACATGGGAATCCTGCAGGCCCCGGACGAGATTGTTACGTACGGCGAACTGGGTTACTACTATGATTCCGATGGGGAAGACAAGCTGTTCAACAGGGCGAATTTCGAACTGGAGGCCTACACCACCACTCTGTACGCCGGCAACTCGGGCCACGAAGTCATCTCGCGGAACGACGATACTTTCGAAGCCGGGGAGCTTGCCTGGGAGTACGACAAGCGACATCACCAGTTCACCGGCGTCCAATTCGTGGCCTGGGGCCAATTGCACAACTACAACCAGGGTTGGGTGGGTATAGTCCAGACCCTCGACGGCACCGACAAGTGGGCAACACGGTCCAACCACCTGGGTGAACGGGGTCCCCTGATGGACCAACCCGGCTGGACGAACATCGCCTGTAGCGGAACAACCGACTGGCGCAAGCCGATTTCCCTCCAAATGGAACTCCACACCGATTACGGATCCAATCTGCGGGGTCTGGGTTTCCAAGGCTTCGTACGATGGAACCAGAGCGAACACCTGAGCCATTCCCTGGGCTGGAACTATCGACACAACACGATGGAAGCCCAGTGGCTGGACAATTTCGTCACCGTTGATTCTCAACTGGGGCAAACCGGAATCGGCGGTGTGGATTACGTTTTCGCGGAGATGGACCAGAAAATCTGGGATGCGACCCTGCGTTCCAGCATGCTCTTCAACCGGGACCAGTCTTTACAACTATATCTGCAGCCTTTCCTGACGCGGGGCAACTACACCAAACCACGTTATCTGGCCACAGCCGACTCCTATGATCTAAAGCCCTACGAGGTGGACACGACCCAGTACGATTTCAAGCTTGGTTCGGTGAACCTGAACATGGTGTACCGCTGGGAGTACAAGCCGGGATCGACTCTCTACCTGGTCTGGACGCACAGCAACTTCCGCTACGAGGAACGAGGCTTCTTCGCGCAGAACCATTCCTGGGAGAACAAATTCGACCCTCGTTTCGTCGTCGATTCCGAACCGCAAAACACCTTCATGGCGAAGTTGTCCTATTGGTTCAGCATCTGATAGATGTAGAATCGGAACATGTGGAAAGGTATAAAAAACATATTCCGATCCCGGAACACGTCCGGCGATCTGCGCTTCGTCATACACAGGCGTTACTTGCTGGATCTCCCCTTCCCCCAATACGATGCCCGCCGACCATTCCGAATTCTCTCCTACCTGGAGAAACGAAATCTCCTGCGGCGGGGTATGCTGCGGCGACCCCGGCCCGTCTCGTTGCGGCGCCTGAAGGCCGTTCACGATCACGAGTACCTGCATTCGCTGGAAAACCCCGGCGCCCTTGAAACTGTGCTGGGATTTTCCCTGGATCCGGCCGGCCAGGACAAGTTCCTATGCTTCCAGAGATTGATGTGTGGAGGTACTCTGCGCGCCACACGCAACGCCCTGCGCCGGGGCGGCGTATCGGTCAACCTGGGCGGCGGATTCCATCACGCTTCTCCAGCGGCCGGCTCCGGTTTTTGCGTTTTCAACGATGTGGCCATTGCGGTGGCCTCTCTGCGCAAGCGGGGTTTTGACGCGCCGATCCTGGTCGTGGATCTGGATCTTCACGACGGGGACGGAACCCGTGCCTTCTTCGCCGACGACCCCACGGTTCATACCTTCTCGATCCACAACCAGGATCTGGGCAACACCCGTGCAGTTGCCTCCACCAGCCTGGCCCTCGGCCCCGATGTGGACGACAAGACCTACCTGGACGCCTTGCGCAATCACCTTCCCCCCGTGCTGGAGGAAGTACAACCGGGTTTCGTTTTCTACCTGGCCGGCAGCGATCCCGGTATCACGGACCACCTTGGCGACTGGCGAATCAGTCTGGATGGAATGCTCGCGCGGGACCGATTCGTCATGGAACGGCTAGGCCCCGAAACACCCTGCGTCATCCTGTTGGCCGGCGGGTACGGACCTCGGGCCTGGCGGCACGGAGCCGCCTTTTTCTCCTGGCTGCTGACCGGCAGCGCCGACCTTGATATTCCCCTGGAACTGGAACTTCCGGTGGATCACTACCGGCGTCTGACCCGATGGATGAAGAATCCCAAATTTTTGCAGGATGAAAAAGGTGACGGCAGGAGTGAACAGGACTGGGGCCTCAGCGAGAAGGATCTGGGCCTGACCGGAGCCAAACGTCCGCAACTCTTCCTGGATATCTTTTCCCGGCACGCGGTCGAGATGGCCCTGGAAGAATACGGGCTACTGAACCGGCTGCGCCGCCTGGGCTTCGACGGACTGCGGGTGGCGATGGATCTTTCCGATCCAGCAGGACACACCTTGCGCATCCTGACAGCCGACGACGAGCCCCTGACTCTAATGGAACTCCGCCTGCGAATCGATCGCACCAGTGAACCCGGACGCGCCTATCTGTCGGTGGAGTGGTTGTTGATCCAGGATGCTGGTTCGCGCTTCGAGATGTCCCGCCCCCTGTTACCCGGCCAGAAGTATCCCGGCCTGGGCCTCTTGCGGAACACGGCCGCCGTACTGGTGGTGCTTTGCGAACGCCTGGATTTGGACGGTTTGGTGTCCACCCCCAGTCATTACCACCTGGCCAGTCTGGCCCGCCCCCTGGCTCGGGATCGGGATCCGGAACGGGAGGGCTACTTCCAGGCAATTCAACAATCAGTGGTGGGCTTGCCCCTCAAAGAGGCGGCTGAAGCGGTCGAAAATGGTCGAGTGTTGGAGTTCCCGTCAGAGCACCCGGTGCGCTGGAAGCCGGCTCGTCTAGTAATCCCCGTCAGTAAAAGATGCAAAGCCCATTTCGACTCTCCAATTTACCGGGAAGAGGCGGCACGTGCCTTGACCGAGTGGAGATTCAAGCTGAGCGAGAAGCGCTGAGCCATCCGGAACGGATATTCCACCACGTTTCGAACCCTGCCCGCCGCACGATTCAACGGATGACTGCGCGAGAGGTCTGAAATCACCGGTGGCCGACCCTCATTGAAAAGAGCAATTCCATTTTCCACCCTGGGGTCTTTGGGCGCCAGGTGCTTGGCTTTCATCAGGTACCGATAACCCTGTTCCAGTTTGGAACCCATCAGGTGGATCACGCCCAAGGCATAGTATCCGGCCGCTGATTTTGGGGCCAGACGCACGGCCTCGGAAGCCAGTTTTGTAGCAGACACGAACCGCCCTGAACTCTCGGCCACGAAGATGGCCATCCCCGCCAAAGCTTCAGGATCATGGGGATTATCCTTCAAAATGTTTTGAAAACGTTCCTCGGCTCCGGCCAGATCTCCGCTCATCAGATGATGATAGGCCAGCCGTGTGGAGGCTTCTGTGGACAACCCCCTGCAAATAGAACGGTTGTTTCCCCCCAGCAGTTTGCGAAGTTCATTCATGATATTCACCGATCCGGGCAATTTACCGCTTCAGTCTTGCGGAATTCCTTTTTGCCCGCTCCTCTCTTTCCCCAAGCTTCCTTTTGCTGCCTCACGACGGATTGACAAGGAGATACTTGCAGGAGGCGGACCGGAACGACTCCACACTCCATCGATTGTTTTGTTATCCCTTGAAATTTCCCCGCTGATTTGGTCAACTTCGTTGACATCCTCCACGTTGGGTTGCGAAAAGGAGATTTCTTTATATTTTTCCCGCTCCCGACGCCCTAATTAAACGCCGCTGCTAGTGTTGGCACATCGCCTGCCACAAACACAGGAGCCAATAATGAGTTTGACCAAACAGGTACTGAAATCAAAACCGGTCACCAAGGTGACTTTTCGACTGCCCCCTGAAGCCACCGCCGAGGCCAAAACCGTCTTCCTGGTCGGCGACTTCAACGACTGGAATCCCCAAGCCACCCCCATGACTCGCTTGAAAAGCGGGGAATTCAAGGTCACGTTGAACCTCCAGATCGGTCGGGACTACTCGTTCCGCTACCTGATAGAGGGGCAGGAATGGGAAAACGACTGGGCCGCCGACCGCTATGTTCCCAGCGGAATTGAGGGAGCCGAAAACTCGGTGGTCACGGTCTAGAATAGAACAAAAGTGGAAAGCAGATCATGATCCAACGCAAACCCCTGCGCGACGAAATCCAGAAGGAGATTGTCGCCAGGATCGCCGATGGCCGTATGAGCCCTGGCCAACACATCAATGAAACCCACCTGGCGAGCGACCTCGGCATCAGCCGCACCCCCCTGCGCGAAGCCATGCTGACCCTTGCCTCGGCTGGATTCCTCCAGAGCGATATGGGACGGGGTTTCCTGGTGCCGCCACTGGAGGCGGAGGAGTTTTCCCACCTTCAGGCTATTTTGGCCAGGATGGCACCCTTTGCCCTTTCGGTCACGCCCCCTCCTCCTCCCGGGCGCTTGATGGAACTGGGCAATCTTTTTAGCCGGGCTCGTTTGCCTGGTGGCCAGGCACTTCCCCTTGGCGATGTAGTATTCCGCTTCACCTGGTTGTTGGTCGAGGATTGCCCCAACCCCCTTCTGCGCTCCGATGTGCTGCGCCTGGAGGGCTTGGCACGACGCTATTGGCGAATCGCGGTAGAAGCCGGACTGGAATCCGAACCCATCCTGCAATCTTTTGCTGAAATTTACGAAATGCTGAGAGTGAAACAACTGGTCGAGGCGCAAGCAAAGTGGACCGACCACATCGAGCGATTCGGTATTCAGGCGGTTTCATTCCTAGCTCGAGGATAAACAGCAACCGGCTCTACTTCTTACGCAGCAGAACCCTCGCCCGCTCAATCCCCTCTTCCTCAGTCATGAATTTCCCGGCCAGTTGGGCTTCATACAACCGGTTCAGGATCTCCTTGAAATGCCTGCCGGGCTCCTGACCCAAAACCATCAGGTGCCGACCCTGGATCAACGGCACCGGAGGGGCTGTTTCCACTTTCAAAATTCGGGCTTTCTCAGCCAACCATTCTCCTGCTGGGAAACCGTCATCCGACAACGGTGGACGACCCAGGGCGTCGGCCCGAGCCACCCGAAGCAAGCGGTCGATACGACCCACCCGCACGGCCAGGCGACGGACCGCGGCATCGGAAGCATCGGCATCGAATAGGGTTGCCGGCCGCATGTGCTCGGCAACCAGGGGTGTAATCTCCTCGATCAGACGGGGCCCAACGGCCATTCGTTCCAGGAATGCCCGGGTCAAGTCAACGCCGTGTTGCTCATGGCCCAGGGAACGGATGGTTCCATCGGCTGATGTCTCCGTCGTATCCGGCTTGCCCAGGTCGTGGCATAGAACCGCGAACCCAACCACCAGATCCTCGTGCCTGTTTTCAACCATTTCTTCAGTCATGTCTTCGCCTATCTTCTCGGCAGCAAAGACATCCAAGCTGTGAAGAGTGTGTACCCAGACATCGCCTTCGGGATGCCAGCGCGGGTTTTGGGGAACTCCCGGCAAAGCAGCCAGTTCAGGAAAGTGCTTCAGCCAATCCGCATCCTTCAGAAAGGTCAAACCTCTTGAGGGCAATGTACCCAGCGTCAGAAGCTTGCTCCACTCGGCAAAGATGCGCTCGGCCGCCATACCCTCCAACCCGATGGCCCGGCACAGGGCCAAAGTATCCGGGGCAGCCTGCAGGTTGAAGCGGGCAACCAACTGCATGCCCCGCAGAACACGCAGTGGATCCTCACCGAAAGCGGACGAAGTGTGCCGAAGGATTCCCCGACGCAAATCATCCAGCCCCCCCCAAGGGTCGGCCAGTTCCCCGTTGAGCGGATCCAGATACATGGAATTTATTGTGAAATCCCGACGGGCGGCGGCCTCGGGCAGGGGAAGTTCCGGGTCCGAATCGATCAGGAAACCCTGGTGACCACGGCCGGTCTTGGTCTCGCGCCGGGGCAAACCGATGTCGATGGGGAAACCCTTCAGCTTGAGGATCCCGAAATTTGCACCCACCAGGTCAAGGGCATATTCCTTTTCCAATGCCTCACGCAGGTCGATGGCCCGCAGACCGAAAACTTCCAGATCAAAATCACGGGTCGGCAAACCCAGGGAACAATCTCGAACTGTGCCGCCGACCAACCAGGCCCGACCGCCGGCCTTGGCTATGGACCGGCACACGCGCTGAAGGACCGCTAAGAAATGGTCGGTCAGGTGGGCGAGTTCCGGTTGCCGGACATCATTCATGCGGACCGTCCCAGCGGGTCATCCCCGCGGATCATCCTTTACCAAGTGACCTGGCGGATACTATTTTTTGTTGGCCACCAAGGGGCAACAGCCTCTTGGCAACTTCCAACCTGGTTTATGAGAACCCTTAAAGAGAACAGCTTACCGGAACATGGAACAAAAAGGAAACTCAGTCCTGGCCAACACTTCCAGCGGGCGCGACTCGGTCGACAATATGCCCAAAGCCATGGCCTGGATGATACTCTCCGGCTTCAGCTTCGCCCTAATGGGAGCGATGGTCAAGCTATCCGGTGATGTGGCCTTGCCGACCAAGGTCTTCTTCCGCAATCTGGTCACCCTGGGCCTCACCACTCTCGTTGCGATTCGGACCGGAGAGAACGTCCTGGCGAGTACTCCCAATGCCTGGCGTTTGATTTTCCGCTCGGTCTTCGGGTTGTGCGGAGTGACCCTTTATTTCTTCGCCCTGGGCAGGATGAACCTGGCCGACGCTTCGCTTTTGAATAAGACCTCTCCCTTTTTCGCATCGGGGCTGGCTGTCCTTTTGCTTGGCGAACGCTTCCATCGGGCCCTGATTCCCGCCCTGGCAGCGGCCTTCATCGGGGCGATGCTCGTCATCAAACCCCAATTCGATTATTCCGCCCTGCCCGCGATGGCAGGGCTTGGCTCGGGCCTTTTTGCGGGAATGGCCTACACGGTCGTCCGTTCCCTCAAGGGAAAGGAAAGCCCCAACCGCATCATCTTCACTTTCTCGTTGGTCTCATCCCTGGCCACCCTGCCGTTCCTGATCGCCTCGCCCCCACAACCGACAGTGGGTCAGTGGTGGACCCTGGCCGGTACCGGTGTTTTCGCGGCCGGCGGCCAGTTCGGCCTGACCTTCGCGTATCACCACGCCCGCGTTTCGCGCATATCGCTCTTCACTTACCTGCACGTATTGTTCGCCCTGGTCGTGGGATTCGTCCTTTGGGGCGAGAGGCCTGATTTGTACAGTTGGTTGGGCGGTTTGCTGATTATTGGGGCCGCGATGCAAGCACACCGAGCCGGACGGAACGACGGTAGAGAACGGCAACAATAGAAAGGGTGGACCGGTAAGGCCCACCCTTTGGGATACTGATATCAGGTCCTTCTAGCCGCGATTGCCACGCTGTTGGATACGATCGCCGTCGCCGTCGCCGTCGCCTTCACCGGTGCCGTCACAGGTACCATCGCCGGAGCCATCGCCGGAGCCGGACCCAAAACCCGTACCGTCTTCGGGACCAACACCCGTGCCCGTCCCATCACCTGGGCCGTAGCGGTTACCGCTCATTTCGCCGTCTTTGCCACCGTGGAATCCGCCCCGGTCCTCTTCGTCCAAGTCACCGAAGTGGACCTTGTTCTGGTGCATGTAGCCGGTCCCATCCTCGGCTTTGACGTAGTCATCGTCCTGGCCGTTGGGGATGCCGTCGCCATCGAAGTCGGGGGCCAGGTCGTTGAAACCGTCTCCATCCTCGTCTACGAACTGATATTCGCCTTGGCCTTCGCCTTGGCCGGGACCGAATTCCTGGGCGTTGGCAGTAACGGCCAACAGGCCGGTAAGCAGAACAGTCAGCATGATCATCGTTGGGCGGTTCATTGGGTACTCCTTCAATTCACTTTGGTTTTGTGGTTGTCAACAAACCTTCGTAACGCACATAGCAGACCATCAACGGGTATTTCTGGAACTTTATTCACAACTTGTTTGTTTTGAATATGTTATTTTATAGTGAAACACTGGGAGATGTGTACCCGGATGTACATCTCGCAAATTCCTGCGAAGGGCAAGGGTGGTTTTCGGAAAATATTGCGGGAAATATTGAGGAAAATATTGAGGAAATGCTGCGAAGATCAATTGGGTGACGGAAACATCGGGAATGACGGCGATTTCCCTTATGGCCACCCCTCCCGGATTGCTCCAGGAGGGGTAAAATGAAAACAGTAAGCCCGTTAAAAAGCGTTACTTCTCCAGCAAACCCGCTGAGTTGGCGGGATGGATCAACAACATCTCCGGGTGATCAGGATTGGTGTCGGCCCCCTTCTCGATCAGCTCAATCACCTGGCCCGGCTGTAACGCAGGCTTCAAGGCAATGAGCTTGGCTGCGAGGTTACAAACGTTGGGCGAGGACATCGAAGTACCCGACATCTTCATCGTCTTGCCACCGGGCACTTCACTGTCGACCTGGAAACCGTTGGCGTAGGCACGCACGTTGCGGCCGCCGCTGGTGAAGCCGGTGGGCTCGCCCGCCTGGTCCACCGCACCGACGACCATCAGGTTGGGCAAGTCGAAGTTCGAGGGAATAACGACGTCGAATTCAACGTCGTTGTCGTCGTTGCCGGCCGCGCTGACGAACAGGATACCCGGTGAGTCGGTCATGGACTTCTTGAGACCGTCGCTCAAAACATCGATCATCTCGCGGGCCATTTCGGCTCGTTGCTCAGCCGAATCACCCACGCCGTTGGCTTCCAGGCTGCCTTCGATCTCCTTGAAGGACCAACCCCAGCTCATATTCACTACCCGCACGTCGTGGTCGCGGAAATACTTCGACGTAGCCACATAGTCGTCAGCCAACCTCCGGGCCGTCTCCATGGTCATGGCCTTGGGAGTAGTGTGATAATCGAACGTTATCCGAGCCACCAGCGCACGAGCGAAGGGATTGCCCTCCATGGAGATCCCGGCAACGTGCGTTCCGTGCATATACAGGCCGCCGAAGCTGAGCGTGGTCATGAAATCACCGACATCACCGGGCTCCATGGTGGACAACGTCTTGCGCACCGAGGAAGCCTCCGGGCTGTCGATGGCCGAGGTCAGGTCGATGAACCCCTGCATGTACTCGAAGACGGAATCCAGCTTGCCCTCCTGGTCACCCAGTGGATGCAGCAGGTGGGGATTGGCTATCCCATCCAGATCGAAGGCGATGCCGTGCACGTCGTCGACGAAACCGTTGCCGTCGGTGTCGGCGCCGTCGAATTTCTCGTTGGGATTAACAAACATCTGGTCGCCGAAAACATCGACATCCACGCCCGAATCCCAGATACCGATCACGACCGGATCCAGACCTGCGGTCTCATCCAGAACCAACTCCCGGCCAGGCCAGATGTTCATTTTTTCCTTGTCGTTCTTTTCAATGTATTCCCCAAAAACCTCGGCGATGATCGGGTTCAGGGGAAGAACCTCGTCCATGGCGTAACGAATGCCGATCAAACCGTTGGCAAGATCCGCACTCAGTTCCCCGGCAGCGGCGGCGGCCGGTTCCATCTGGGACTGCACAATCCCCAACATGAGGTTCTCGCTCAGGAATTCGGCCCTGCCCTTGGCGCCCTTGACCCGGTCCTGTACCACGTCCCAGGGCAGGGCGTTGACCGCCGCGGTGAGCTCGGCCCGGAATGCGGCCGAAAAGTCCCCTTCACCGGCAGCCTTGGCGGTTATGATCGAGCGGGAAGTCAACCCCGTCATCAAACGACTGGCTTCCTTGTCCTCCAGGGCGAGGATCTCGTCCAGCATGGACAAAGCATCGTCATATCTTTTTTCACTCATGGCCAAAGAGAACAAGGAGGTGTACTTGCCCTGTAAGGTGGCGGAATCATCGATCTGATAGGTGGCCAGATCAGATTCCAGATCCTTTCGGAAAGCCGCCTGCAGAACGGTCATCGCCGCCGGATCGTTCAACATCTCGGTGAGTGTTCCCTGCAGGGGATAAGTGTGGATCGGAAGTTCATCCAGGGATGTCACCTTGATCTTCTGCACCGGCGGTGGCGGTGGCGGGGCCTCGGCCTTCACTTTGACGTCCTGGTCACCATACCCTCCATAACTCCCGCAACCGGCCAGAAGTGTCAGGATTACCATCATCAACAGAAACCGCAGAACGCGGGGCTTGGATTCTCCAGTAAGCGTACGTTTCATGGTTCTCTCCTACAGCGGCTCAGGTTGACAAAATTTCAGGAACGGAGTGACTCCGCATTCATCCCATCCAAATATACACCCAATAAAGACCTATTTCCCGGCAAATATTAGGTAAACCTGCAAAGATTTCAGTCGATGAAAAGGATAAGATAAAGCGGAGAAACCTACCCGCGGACACCAGGATTCACGGAGGAGATCAATGTCCAGGCGGCATTTTCTGAACATTTCCATGGGATCGACAGCATTCCTTTTGCTGATTGCGATCGGAGCGGTTTTCGTCAATCCGGGCGGCCAGGAGGACTATGCCACCCAGATTGAGCTGGCGGAAAATCAGATCCGTCTGGTCGACGACCTCAACCGGCAGGCCAGTGAACTAGCAGAAGCTGAGGATTACGCCTCCGTCATTCAGGCCCGTAAAAACCTAGCCGGCACCATCCTCCGTTTCGATTCCACACTCAGCGCCCTAATGCACGGGGGGGCCCTGAAAGACATCGAAGGCGCACGTGTCGAGGTTAAGGGCGCCAAGAGCGGTCCAGCCCTTGAAGCTTTGCAGTACGGAGCCACCCTCTGGTCCGATGTCGGCCTTCCACTGGCCGACCTGGCTGCCGGTGATTTCTCGATCTTCAGCGCTGCAGGCCAGCAGGCCGTCGAGGGTTTGCGCGCAGGCAGCGTCGAACTTGCCCAGCACATGGAGGCCGCCGCCAAGTCTTTGGACAAGGGAACGGGATCCGGAAACAACCTTGCCGGCGCTGCCCGGGGCATGGCCATGATCCTGGCAATTGTCCTGATTGGCCTGGGTTATCTGAGAATGCGCATGGACCGCAGATCATCCGGCACCGATAAACAATCCCGGTCCGGCGCGCAGCAAGCATCTAGTGAAGGCGCAGCCACTCCTGTTTTCGCCGGGTCGTCTTCCGCTTCGGGTCCTGGATTCGAAGGTTTCACTTCCCCCGTGGACTTCGACAACGTCAACGCGTCGGTGGACCAGATGTCCGTCGACATGAACACAATCGCCGGCTCCACGGACAAGATGCGGCTGGCTATCGACTCGGTCGGCCACGCCATGCAGGGAATGCTCTTTTCATTGAATGAGATGGCCCAGGACACCGCCGAAGGCTACAAAGTCGTTCGCGGGGCCAACAACGCCGCCAGCTACACGGCTACGGCCGCAGACGAGTTGGCCTCCTCTTCACGTGAAATGAGCCAGGTAGTCGCCCGCGTTACACAGCTGGCCCTGAAAACCAAGCAAGTCGCCACCCAAATCGACGCCGAAGCGGTCCACACGGGTGAAACAGGGGAAGCCTTCACTTCCGTCGTGGCCGGCGAAGTCAAGGGTCTGGCCTCACAGACCTCAAAGGCCACTGCCGACATCGACAACACCGTGTCCGAAATCATGGCGACCGCCCGCCAGTACGAAGAAGCCATCAGCCAGATCATTAGGAACATCGCCGGCATCAACAAAATTTCCCAGAACCTCGGCGAGCTGATGTTGCATCCACCGCAGACCGTCGTGCCGGGTACTCCATTACCGGCCGCAGTCATCCAACCCGCGCCTTTGGGAACACCGGCCGCTCCTGCGCCTTTACCCGCTGCTGTTGCCCCCGAGGCTCCCGTAGCGCCGCCCGAACCAGCCGCAGCCGCAGCTACTCCAGAACCGGTGGTCACGGAAGCAGCCACCCCTCCTGCCGCCGCGGCCAAAGAGGAGGAAGTCAAAAGTGAAGCGCCCGTAGAGGCATCCGCCCCGGAGTCAGCAGCCCCGGCCGATCCCTGGGGTGGCATAATCGACGACCCGGTGGGTCCGGAGCCCACTACCGAAGAGGTAGCTGAAAAAACCAGCGCAGCCATTGAGGAATCAGCTGAAAGCGCCGAAGACAAAGCCCCAGCCGGCAGCAGCGGCAACGTCTTCATGTTGGGCGGCGGACCCAAAAAGAAACGCACCCCGCCGCCGGCGAAGAAAGCGGAACCTGCCGCAGCGGAACCAGCTGCTGAAGAACCCGTTGCGGAAAAACCAGTAGCCGAAACGCCCGAGCCTGCTCCTGCTCCTGCTCCTGCTCCAGAGCCTGCAGCCGAAGAAAAACCCAGCAGCAACATTTTCATGCTGGGAAAACCCAAGAAAGCCGCGGCGCCTGCGGCGGAGGAACCAGCAGCAGCTGAAGCGCCGGTTCCGGAAACCGCTGAGAAGCCTGCACCCGAAGAAACCGCGACAGAAGAGCCCGTTGCTGAGACTCCCGCCCCCGAACCGGAAGCAGAGGCCGAGGAGGAAGTGGAAGATGATAGCGGCAGCAACATCTACAACCTGAAAAGGCCCATGAAAAAGAAAGGGGCCGCTTCCGCCGAGACACCCGAGGCTGCCCAACCGGAACCGGTGCCTGTGGCCGCGGGTGCTGAACCAGCCGCCGAGCCTGAAGCCAAAGAAGAGAAGAAGCCAGGCGGCAGCAATATCTTCATGTTGGGCAAAAAGAAATAGTCTTTACATCATGTCTTCTTACTGGGCCGGGTTTTCGGCCCAGTTTTTTTTGGGATTCCTTCTTTGGCACCTGATGCTCCGTTTGCCGTTGTGCCGGGGGTTGGTTCCCCCGGGGGAACCAACCCCCGGCACAACTAATTTTGTTGCAAAAAACATCTTGGGGAAGTTGTATGGTAGCCTGAAGGGCAATGAGGAAAATCTCTGCTCAAAAGGACATACATGTCAGAAAACGATTCTCTTGAAAAGACCAGGGCTGAGCTGGAAACCTAAAACTCAAGCTGGCGCACGCGGAAAAAACGGTGTCAAGGCTGCACTCCATCATTGATGTTCAGCCCGACCTAATCATGCTTCTGGATGGGACAGGAATCATTCTGGAGGTCATCCACACCTTACCGGACTTGGCTGAAGAAGATGTCCTCGGCACCTCCATATTTCAGTACATGAACAAGGATTCAGCCGCTAAAGCGGCGCGCTGCCTGGAAAACGTTTGGGCTACCGGCCAGGCCGATTCTTACGAGGCCACTTGCGGTGCACAAGGCAGTGAGGCGCGATTTTTTGAAACCCAAATCACCCTGTTCCAAGAAAATGGTGAACGTAGGGGGCTTTTGGCGCAGTCCCGGGATAACACCTCCTTGCATCAGGCGCTCATTAGCCTCCAGACCAATTCCGAGACCTTGAAAATGTCCCAGAAGTTGGCCAACATGGGTAGTTGGGATCTGGAGATCGAGTCCGGTACATTGTCCTGGACTGACCAGGTTTTCCAAATTTTTGGTCTTTCCCCTACCGAATTCCAGGCCACTTATGAGGCCTTCCTGGCCGCCATTCACCCCGATGACAGAGAGATAGTGAACGAGGCCTACAATTTGGCAGTAAAAAACAAGACACCTTACGATGTCGTTCACAGGGTCCTGCGTCCCGATGGCAGTGTTCGGGTTGTAAGGGAAACATCCGAAGATATAATGGATTCTGCGGGAAACGTCGTGCGCTCCATGGGAATCGTCCACGATATTACTGAGCAGCATTCTGTCCAAAAAGAACAGGAACGGTTTCTTTCCACTCTTTTGGCCAATATCCCCGGCATGGTTTACAGGTGCCAGAACACACCTGAATGGGATATGGAGTATCTCAGTCAAGGCTGCTTTGATTTGACGGGTTATCATCCTGCCGAATTGATGAATTCAGCAAAACGAACCTTCAATTCTCTAATTCATCCTGAAGATGTGGAGCAGGTCTGGGCTGTTATTCAGGAGGCCTTGAACAAAAAGACCTTTTTTGAACTCGCTTACCGTATCAGAACAGCAGACGGCAAGGATCGTTGGCTATGGGAACGTGGCCGGGGAATCTATTCTGAACAGGGTGAACTGCAGGCGCTTGAAGGTTTCGCAAGCGATTATACCACTATCAAGAATGAGCAGCAAAGCCGACTGGATCTTGAGCGAAAGGTCATGAATAACCAAAAGTTTGAGAGCTTGGGACTGATGGCGGGAGGGATCGCTCACGATTTCAATAATCTTTTGATGATTATTATGGGTAATGTCGAGCTGGCGCTGCATGATCTTTCGCCCCAGTCTCCCACCCTTCAGTACCTAGAAAATATCGGGGCTGCATCCCGGCGCGCGGCTGATCTGGCCCAGCAAATGCTGGCCTACTCAGGAAAGGGAAAGTTTGTTGTCAGCGATATTTGTATCAACACGTTGTTGACCGAAATGACCCAGATGATGGAGATTTCCATTTCCAGGACAGGGAACCTGGAGCTGATTTTGACGGACGATATTCCCGAGTTTGTCGGTGACATTACCCAGATCCGCCAGATCGCAATGAATCTGGTCTCCAACGCTGCCGAGGCAATGGAAGATCGCCATGGCACGATCAGGGTGACCTCGGGTGCCATGTGGTGTAACCGAGAATATATTGATCGGACATGCGCAACCCACCTCATGATGTACGACGAACCGATTTCCGAAGGCCAGTATGTTTACTTCGAAGTTTCAGATACTGGTTCCGGCATGGCGCAGGCAATTCTAGATCGGATTTTTGACCCCTTCTTCACCACCAAATTCACTGGTCGGGGGCTTGGTCTTGCGGCAACTCTGGGGATCATTCGCGGCCACCATGGAACCTTGCTGCTCTTATCGGAGCCGGGGCAAGGGACATCCTTCAGGGTTTTGTTTCCCACCAGTGAACTGACGGGTCATACAGAAAGCGCCTCTGATCCTAAATTCACCGACGATGCTTTGCCTAGAAAAGGCCTGGTTCTTTTGGCCGATGATGAAGAAATGTTACGAGACCTGGGGCGGTCGATGCTTCAGCACCTGGGATTTTCCGTCATCACGGCTGCTGATGGGATGCTTGCGGTGCAGGAATTCGAAAAGCACGTGAATGAGATTTCACTGGTCATGTTGGATTTGACAATGCCAAATATGAACGGTGAAGAGGCATTTCAGAAGATCACCGCGATCAGACCAGGGATCAAAGTGATCCTATGCACCGGGTTCACCGAAAATGAAACCAACCGGGGGTTCAAGGACGACGGCTTTGCCGGTTATTTGCATAAGCCATTCACATTTAATGCCTTGCACGAAGAAATTAGAAAAGTTCTGGACTGAAAATGATCTGGCCTTGGGTTCCCGAAGCCTTGCCCCAGCCTCTGTTCACCAACGACAATGAATGAGAATTTTATGACTCGACAGGTTTTCGGCCCAGTTTATTTTGGGATTCCAGGCTGGACCTTACACTTGCTGATTAGCAGCCAACTATGATGCCGGCGGTGACTGTGATTCGTTCCCCCGGGGGAACCAATTGGGGGAAGAATACACGGGGAAAATGGCTGTAGCAGAAGCATGCAACTCATCCAAAACCCAAAACACCCAATATTTTCTTCCAAATCTTACCCTTGCCCCAATTCATCCCTGATGTAACCTGAGTGCAGAAATATTCCAATCCCTTCCCTTGGAGAACCGTAATGGATGCAGCCGAATTCCGCCGCCATGGGCACGATGTAATCGATTGGATCGCCGATTACCTGGAAAACTCCGAGCAGTATCCGGTGATGTCTTCCAGTCGTCCTGGTGAAACTGCGGCTCTCATTCCCGACCACGCGCCCGAGGAAAGCGAGGATATGTCAACCATCCTGGCCGATTTCCGGCGGGATATCCTGCCCGGGGTGACTCATTGGAACCATCCGCGTTTCTTCGCCTACTTCCCGGCCAACAACAGCGCCCCCTCGGTGTTGGGAGAGATGCTGTCGGCGGCGCTGGGGGTAAACGCCATGCTCTGGCAAACCAGCCCAGCGGCGACCGAGTTGGAAGAGAAAATGATGGCCTGGCTCGGAGAGCTGATAGGATTGCCGTATGGAGCCGATGGATCCCAAGACCGTTTCCACGGCGTGATCCAGGACACCGCCTCTACCGCTACCTTGTGCGCTCTGGTCTGTGCCCGGGAAAAATGTACCGCCTTCGCTGTAAATGCCGTTGGGGCGGCAGGCTTGGCCGGCGCCGGGGCGTTGAGGCTGTACTGCTCTCCGGAAGCCCACTCCTCGGTCGTCAAGGGAGCAAAAATCGCCGGGTTCGGATCAGAAAACATTGTGCTGGTTGATGTGGACGAATCAAGGGCCATGGATGCTGAGGATCTGGATCGCCGTATCACCACCGACCTGACCAATGGGCTGATTCCATGCTGCGTGGTGGCCACCGTGGGCACCACGGGCACCACCGCGATCGACCCATTGGAACGGATCGGACCGGTTGCCCGGCGACATGGTCTGTGGCTGCACGTGGACGCTGCCCTGGCCGGCAGTGCCGCCATCCTGCCGGAGAAGCGTTGGATTCTGAACGGGGTCGAGCACGCGGATTCCTTCGTATTCAATCCCCACAAATGGCTTTTCACGAACTTCGACTGCTCCGCATATTTCGTGAAGGATCCCGAACATCTCGAACGCACGATGGCCATCAATCCGGACTACCTGCAGACCGACCGTGACCGGGAGGTGCGCAACTTTCGCGACTGGGGCATCCCACTCGGGCGGCGCTTCAGGGCGTTGAAACTTTGGTTCGTGCTGCGCAATTTTGGGGCTCGCCGACTGCGGGAAAAAATCGCCGGGCACATAGCATTGGCCGAAGAGTTCTCTGGCTGGGTCGAGGCCGAGCCGGACTGGGAGTTGATGGCGCCGGTACCCCTGAACACGGTTTGTTTCCGCCATCGGCCGACCGCCTGGAGCGAAACAGAATGCAACGAGCGCAACAAGGACCTGATGGACCGGGTGAATGCGGCCGGGAGAATCTATCTGACCCACACGACCCTGGACGGAAGATTCACGTTGAGGGTAGCCATCGGACAGACCCAGACCGAGCGGGAACACGTAGTCGAAGCGTGGGAAGTGTTGCGTGAGGCATGTAATCAGTAGCTGTCATGCTGATTTCAAGTCTCACGCCGCTTCCACAGCCCGGCAACAATCCTACGGCTTATCTCGAAATGGAAGGATTCCAAGGGGGCAAAATTCCAGAACTCGTCAAGTTCTCGATTGCCGGTGGTTCGTTCGTATGCCAAAGCCTGGATCAGCAGGTCGATTCGGTCGGCATCGCGTACCAACCGGGCCTCCGGGGTATCCAGGGCTTCGAACTCGTCCCAGCGGGCGCGCCAGGCAGGTCCGAATGGCAAGCCCTGCAGCAGTTCATCCATGGCAGCCTGCTCGGCAATAGCTTTCGCGCCCCGGGGCAGATGGCGTGACCCTCCCAAGGACAGATCTCCTGTCACGCTCTCGGGCAGATCGTGGGCCACGGCCATGGCCAGGACCTTGGCTCTATCCAAACCATCGACCAAGTCCAATAACAACAGGGCGACCATCGCCACGCCGTGGCTGTGATCGGCCACGCTCTCGGGATTGGAAACTCCCCGCTGGGCCCATCCCGTGCGGGGGGTGACCTTGAGACGGTTGACCGTGGTCAACAAGTCGATAAGGGGAGATTCATCCACTCCGGACATGAGCATCCTTTTGGTTAATTCACTCGGAGCGATTTCGCCGGAAGAACACCAGTCCCGAGACTGTGATCAACGTAACGACGATCCCCGCGAAAATGAACACCCAGTTTGGAACCTGGGCTGCATCACCCTGCGCGTAGCTGTGCAGACCGGCCAGGAAATAGTTTACCCCGAAATAGGTCATTACCACCGAACCGATGGCGGCCAGGCTGCCGGATGCGCTCAGCCACACGGAGCGGATCTGGGGAATCCAGCGGAAATGCAGCACTATCGCATAGACCAGAATCGTGATCAGCGACCACGTCTCCTTGGCATCCCAACCCCAGTAGCGACCCCATGATTCATTTGCCCACACGCCACCCAGCAACGTACCAATGCTCAGCAGCCCCAATCCGACGACCAGGACGTTGTGGTTGATCCCGTCCAGGGTTTTTATCGTCTCGCGAACACTCTGGCGATTCTTGCTGACAGGCAGTGAAAGCAGAACCAGGACCAGCGTCCCGATCAAGGCAGAGAGCCCGAGAAAACCGTAACTGGAGGTGATGATGGTCACGTGGATGTTCAACCAATAGGAAACCAAAACCGGCATCAGAGGCCCGATCGCAGGGTCAAAAACCGAAAGCATCGACACGCCCAGGATGACCACCGTCAGCAGGGCGGACAAGCCGGCGGGAGCGCTCATCCGGTAGAACAACTCGAAGAGCAGACCGGCCAGCACAACCGACAGGGCGATGAAGAGCAGCGACTCGTGTCCATTACTCAACGGCGCTCGATCGGAAGCGATCCAGCGCAACACGTAGGCGTAGAGCATACCGCCGAACGCAACGACATAGAGGAACATACCCAACGAGTAGAACGGATTGCGAAAACTCAGCCTGGCCCCGGAGTTGCGGAACAGGTTCCAGATATACAGCGACATGAGAATCATGAAGGCAATCAGCAGAGGCACCATCATCCAGGAAAAGATGTGGGTCCGATTGTAGATCAATTCGGCATTCAATTGCGTATCCGAAGGAATTACCTCGGCCCCGAATTGATGCTGAAGGGCATCCATCTCCTGGATTCCCCGCATAATCCGCATGTTGTCCCCGGTAATCAGCCCCTGGGAGAAGTCGGTGTAGGCAACCTGGTAGATGGAGGCAATGTCCGACTCAAGTTTGGGGCTCACGGTTTGGATATCCAACCAGGTGTTGTTCGCGTCCCCCGGTACGGGAAAAAGCCGCAAGGTCGAGCCCTTGAAGGTCATGTAAAGCAAGTTGAACCGCTCGTCGAAGGAGATGAGCTTGCGCTGCGTCTTGGTGCGGTCCCGGTCAGGAGTGCGGTGGGCTACCTCAACCGCTGGCCCGAGGCGGTATTTGCCCGTCTTATCGTACAGACTGGCCGGGCTGACGTGCTTCACCGAATGGTCCACACCCAGTAGATCCTTCAGGCCCGCGAAACGCACTGCGATTACCGGCTGAGTCCACCAGTAGGTCGAATTCGCCGTCCAGTTCAGATACATGTCCACCGGATGGCGGTCCTGGAACTTCGTCTTCTTGGCCACTTTCATGACCATTTCGCGAGCCAGAGTATCCAGCGGCTTCATGCGGCCGCGGTAATCCTGGATGAGCAATCGGCTGGCCTGGTCCCGTGCAGGATCGGAAAGAACGACGAATGTCGGTGTCTGGGCAGGGTTGGGTTCTGTTGTGCATTCAACGTCCGGCCCATGACTGTGGCCCTCGTGCCCCGTTTGGGCCAAAGCCGAGACACCCGGCGTACCCATCGCAAGCAACACAAAAACAACCGCCGCGACCTTGGTCGCCGTTCCCCTACCTGCCCCACTACCAGAGTTTTTCTTCCGTCGCGGCCAGAGCAGATCCTTGGCCACTATCAAAATGAAGCCGATGGTCAGCAACGTGTAGCCGAAGTAAGTGGGCCACTTGCCGGGATCCTTGTTCAGGGTCAACACTGTTCCCTTCCGGTCGGGATCGTAGGAGGATTGGAAATGCTTGATGCCCCGGTAGTTCAGGGGGCTGTTCATATAGATATGAGCCTTCCGGCCGGTGACCCCGTGCACGGGGTCATCAATGGACACATAGCTTTCATAAGTAGCCGGATTATCGCTGCCGGGATAAGTCTCCAGCAAAAAATCGTCCAGATGCAGGCTGTAGGGCAATGTCCTGATCACCGGACTAAAAGCCAGGGTGATAGTGTGATCCCCCAACCGCACAGCCTTGCCTGAGTCGTACTTGCGACAGATCGCTTCCGACTCGTTGCCCTGCTCATCGCGAATCACGATCCGCGCCGCGGATCCCATCTTTGGGTTTTGGCCCTGGGCCGGCGCCAACACTACCGAATCGATGATGTCAGTCGGCGCGAAGGAGAAATGCTTTGCTTCGTTACCGTACCTTACCTGCTCCTGTACCGTGAAGATCTCGCCGGCGGGAATCTCTCCCCGTTCCTCACTTTTCAGGTCCAAGGTAATCAGATCAAAGGTTGCGCGGCCCTGTAGGCCGACATCTGCAGCGGACACCCCATCAGAAGCGGGAGCAAACTCGATACCGCTGCTGACCTGGTAGAGGACATTCAGATCGGCGAAGTCATCCTCGCCCCCCCCGTGGTCCATGGAGAATTCCGGGTGCAGGGCAAAGAGCAACCGTTCTCCCGTGGTCCCGTCCGGCCCGGTCACCTTCACCCGAATCATCGGGTTGGTCATCGGTCCCTTGGCGCTGGAAACAGCCCCCACCTTGAAAGATGTTTGGAATTCGGTGATCTCGAATCCGTAGCCGCCGCACTCATGCTCCCGGCCATCGGGCAGACCGACGGGAAAGGAACTGGATTCCCCGCCCACGCGCACCCGCAGATCGCCGTATTTCGACAACGAAACCTCACCACTGAAAGGTCCGGTGCGATAGAAGACCTGGGCCTGGCCTATATTCGTCCGATTCCCCCTCAGGAGAGTGTCGCTGATCATCTGACCGTGATCGTCGCGGTCGAACTGCAATCCCGGCTGCCCGCCCGGACCCGGCTTGTAACTCTGGGTGAAATGCGGCCAGTACTCGGTCACACCCAACTTGTAATCCTGGCCCCCAAGCTGAATCTTGTGCCAAATGTTGCTCTGGCCCGGTCGCCACAATCTTACCCCGAAAGAAGCCGACACACCATCCAGCTCGGCCTGGATGTGAGGCTTCATGGAGTAATAAGAATCCGAAGACGATCCTTCGCGGATGGGCATCGTCCCTTCGAAGCCCATATACCGCGTCATTCCCGAGGCGACCAGAATCACGACGATGGAAACGTGCACCAGCAGGAAGCCCAGCTGGCGCCCCTTGTACGGCCAGCGCTTGAAGAAAATGAGGGTCAGGGAAATGACCAGCAGGGCCAGAATCCCCTCGAACCAATGGGCTGCATAAATCAGGTCGTAGGCCGCATCCCGACCGTAATCCGACTCGATGAAGGTGGCCTTGGCGCTGGCAATGGCCGCGATGACCATCAGGAAAGCGCTGAATTTCAAGGAAGACAGAAAAGCGACGACAGGGTTGCTCCAGAATTTTTTCACGATTACCACCTGGGGTTTTCGGTAACAATCAACTTTGGCGAACAGGGAGTAACAGAATTGCAATCATCCGGTTCCACCCTGACTCGGAAAAATATAGCGGGTAGCTATGAGTTTGGCCCGCAAAAAAGCCTCCGATCCTAAAAATCCTTACTCTCCACCTTTGCCGGAGGCGGTGAAAGCAACCTAATTATACACTTCAATTTCCCGATCCGTAACAAATGGACTGAAAAAATCGTGAATTTCGGTTTTGTCAGGTTTTCTCCTCCATGAGTCATGACAACAGGATCCAATCCTCGTGCAAACTTTCAAAGCTATCCAATCGTTTCAATTTCTGAATCATAAGAGTTTTGATCCAGCGTGCCAATGATACACTTGCCGCGTTACACAACTGACATTAAAGATCAATTTTATGACACAATATTGGGCCGTTTTCCATGACCACTTATCGCTAAAAACATCAATACGAAAAATGACTTGACCGAATAACAATAAAGATGGTAACCTGCGGCACAGAGTTCATCAACGAATCGCGGAGGTTGGAATGAGTCGAAACATCAAGCCAAACGCATGGAGCCCAAATTTGGGTTACCTCTGTGTCCTGCTCCTCTTCCTTTCTGTCCTGATTCCAACAGTCACCCAGGCCAAGAACCCTTACGAAATGCACCGGACAGTCGAAGGCGATCCTGGCGACGGTGTTCTGGGACCCGTCACTCCCAGAGAAAAGGATCCCGAAGAAACGGATAGCCTCACCGTGGTTCCCGCTCCCCCGCCGGTCAGGGAACTCGACCTATGGTTCCCGCTCCCGTTCATAATCTTCATGGGTACGAATCACCCTCCCCTGATTCTGTGGATGCCTCAACCCTACCTGTCCCACAACCCATATGAAGTCACCAGGACAAAATCCCTGGTCCGCTTCGGCAGGGGGTGGTGAAATGAAACCCGAGCGTGAACCTCGCAATAACGCCCGGAATGATCACACACTCCAGGCCACCGGCCCTCTGGGGCTCGTGCCTCAGGCCTTCCATGAAGCGCGCAGTCTATACTTGCAGGGACGAATTCCGGAAGCACTCTCCCGGCTTGAGGATCTCTTTCTGCCCGATGGAACGGGATCCAAAGACGATCTCCGCAATGCCGCCCTGTTGCGCGCGTGGTGTCTGATCGAGAAACGAGAACATGATCTTTGCCGGCAGTGGTTGGTAAAAGCCAGACTACGGGGCCACTTACCCGCCGATGATCCCGGAGCCGACATCATCGAACTGAACATTCAGCTATTCCAGGAAAAATACGCCCAGGTTCGCGAAGCGGCTGCAGCCATGCTGGCCCACTATTCCGGCTCGCCCAACCTGGACCAGGCCGAGTTGCGAATGCTTCTGGGGGCGGCCCTCCGCTGGGAAGGAAAAACCCGTGAAGCGGTTCCACATCTCGAGTACGCCGGCTCGGCTTTCCTGGTCCTGGAAGAACCCGGCCGAGCAGCCGTGGCCGCCAATTTTCTGGGTTGGACGCTGCTATCCCTTGGCCGCCTGGCCGAAGCAGGCACCTGGTTCGACAAGAGCTTGAAGATAAATACGGAACTGAATGCCCCACTGCGAATGGCCCAGAATTTCCAGAACCTGGCGATTGTTCACTACAAACAGAGTCGATATGCCGAAGCCCGGGACTATCTCCAACAAGAGCTGGAATTAATCGACTCTCTGCCCGACATGCAGTGCCGGGCCCTGATCGCCAAGGGAAATGTGGAACGATTACAAGGCGAGTATCATGCCTCCAGGGGAGACTTGCTGAAAGCCTACACCTTGGCTGGCCAGAACGGTCTGATGCGCGAGGAAGTACTGGCCCTGGAATTCCTGGGAGACGTGTTTCGGGACGAAATGAATCCTGCCCAGGCCCAACGCTACTACCGACGAGGGCTTTCGTTGGCCCGCTCCCTGGCTCCCGAAGGGGATCTGGTCATGGAGCTATTGCGTCGCCAGGGAGAATGTCTGGATCTGGAAGGCCATCACGAGCAGGCCCAACACGTTTTGAACTCCGCCCTGGAATACTGTGGCCGGGTAGGGGACGAGCACGAGGCCGCCGTGACCCTGCGCTGCCTGGGAATCAACTCGGCCAATCTGGGCCGCTGGTCCCGGGCCATTCTCCAGCTCGAACAGGCCCGCGACGAACTGAAGAAACTTGGCGCCCATCACGAGACCATGGTTGCCGGGTACCACCTGGCGCGTTTGCTGATTCGACGGCTGGACACCGGGAATGCCACCATGGGCAAGGACAAGGTTCTGGATCGAGCCTGGGAAATCGCCCTCAGCGCCCGGCAGGAAAATCTGGACCTGGATACGACCTACCTGGCGGCGGAACTGAAGGATATTGTCAATGACCTGGCGCGCAGGCGCCACCTGCAGGCCGAAACCTCACCCAAGACGGCCGGTTTCTCGGCCGAAAGAGCTCCCTCCACCCGGATCGTCGCCGTATCCAGGGCCATGCAGCAGGTCCTACGCCAAAGCGACGGATTCGCGGCCTGCGACAACCCGGTCCTGATCAGCGGGGAGTGCGGATCAAGCAAGGAATTGCTGGCCTGCCGCATCCACGAGAACAGCCCACGCGGAAAGAAATCCCTGGTGCGGGTCAGTTGCGCCGCCTCGAACGAGGATTTGCTGGCCCACCAGCTTTTCGGCCAAACAGAAGCCCAGGGTCTGGTGACCAAAGCCCAGGACAGCACGCTGCTCCTGGCCAACATCGACGAACTGCCCAACCAGTTGCAGGACAAAATTGTAAGATTGATGACCCATGGAAGCTTCCAGCCCACCGGAGACTCCGGCGATCACCAAGCAAACGTGCGGATCATCGCCACTTCTTCCCGTGACTTGGGTTTACTTGTTCGTGAAAAGCGATTCCGACCCGATCTCTACTTCAGATTGCGTTTGATGACCATCCAGGTGCCCCCACTGCGCTCGCGTCCCGAAGACACGATGCCGTTATTGGATCATTTCCTTTCGAGGCTGGAGGGATCCACCCTCTCGGCCCACGCCTTGTTCGACTTCCCCTCCCTGGAAGCACTGACAACCTACGACTGGCCGGGAGGAACGGCCGAGTTGGAGTCCATTGCCCAACGGGCCTGGTTGAACCGAAAACTGGGACGCGCTGTCGCGTTACAAATTGATACGGGCTCCGCCGGGTCCATCCTGGAATTCGCCGGCGATGACCCGGGGCCCGCTGGTCCAGGCCATTTCATCCCGCCAAAACGTCATCCTTCGGGTATGACCTGGTCATCCTTGAATTCATTGATCGTAAGGACGGGAGGCAACAAGGCCCGCACGGCCAGGAATCTGGGGGTTTCCCGGATCACTCTTTATCGGTGGCTTAAGCAATTGAAGCCTCAAGATTGAATCGAAGGGAAATGTATCGTTGCCTCATTGACCCTGGAAAAGGTCCCGGAAAATAGGATGTAGAAATAAATAATATTTGATACCTTCAGTGGGGGGGGGGAGAAAGAGCCCGATTCTGGGCTATAGGCCCTACAAAGAATCCCGCCGGAGGCTTAAGTCATGGTTCCTTGGCTCAATCATTTTTTAAATCCGGTTTTAAAATTGCGCCAGCCTGTATTTTTCCTGATCGCCTGCCTGCTGATGATACCCGCCGCGGCTCCTTGTCACGAGGTCCTCGTGCTGGGCATCCATCCCTATAAACCGAACAATGTTCTGCAGAAAAACTTCAGGCCTCTGGCCGACTACGTGCAGGAAGCCCTGGGCTATGCTGTCGAAATCCGCGTGGGCACCAACTACCAGGACCACCTCCACGCCATCAGCTCCGGAGCCGTCGACCTTGCCTTTCTGGGGCCCGCTGGTTACGTGAACCTGACAAAACTCTTTGGAGAGCATCCCCTCCTGGGCAAGATTGTAACCAATGGAGAGCCTGTTTTCCGCGGTCATATCGTTGTCGCCGAGAACAGTTCCTTGACCTCCCTAAAGGAGCTGGGAGGTAAACGGCTGGCTTTCGTTAACCTTTTTTCGACCATGTATCTGGTCCCCTACGCCATGTTGAAACAAGCCGGACTCAAGGTTGAAGATCTCTCCGGGCAGGCCTTCCTGAATAGCCACCAAAACGTCGCTCTCGGGATACTGGCTGGTGATTTTGCTGCAGGAGCCGTCAAAGAGGAAGTTTTCCTGAAGTTTACCGATCGTGGGCTGCGCAGCCTGGTCCCCACCATGGAAATTCCGGAACATGTCTTCGTTGCCAACTCTCGGCTGGACCCCGAGCTTATTGCCGCTGCCAGCACCGCCTTGATGAATCTGAAATCGACGGAAATCGGTGTGAAGATCCTGCAAAGTATAAAATCATCATGCACCGCAGTGGTTGCGGCCGAAGACGCGGACTACGACCCGCTGAGGGATTTGTTGAAGTATCTAGACAAGGATCTTGAATAATGGCCAACTCAATATCTCCTCTGGCAAAGGATCGATTTCCATGGGTAATTCTCGTTGTGGTATTTCTGCTCCAATCCGTCATAGGAGTAGTATTCTCCTTGAATCAGAAGCGGGAGGACATCACTCAAGCGGAGGAGAATTTGACGGCCAATCTCCAGCTGCTGGAAACCATCCTTTATGCAGATCTGCAAAATGCCGGATACCAGGAGATCGAGCCCTTCCTGGACAATTGGGTCAGCTTGTATCAGAGCAGGGTTGACTACCTGGACCTAACCGCCGGCAACGGATTTGTGTTCTTCCGACATGGCCGGCAAGAGCCAACCGATCATTTCATCAGCCGCACAGTGGCCATCCAGTATTCCTATCAAAGTAGCGCCACGCTTTCGGTTCGTTGGAACCTGACCGATGCTCATTTCACGGCCCGCCGGACTTTGATGCTCCTGGGCCTGATCCAGCTCATCACTACCTTAACCCTGGTCTTTTTCCTGCGCCTGGCCATGCAGCGGAAAAGGGATTCCCGGATGTTGTCCGAGCGGGCCAGGGATCTGGACCTGGCCAATCAGGACCTCCACCAGGAGATGGAGGAACGTACGGTCATCGAAGAAAACCTGGCCATCGAGAAGGAGCAGCTCCAGGTCACTCTTCGCAGCCTGGAGGAAGGGGTGATCCTCATCGACTGCCGGGGGTTTATCCTGTTGACCAATTCTGCCGCGGAAGAAATGACCGGCTGCCGGGGACAACTGTGCATCGGGAAATCGATTGATGAGGTCCTGGATCTCGTGGAAGAAGGTTCAGAATCCGTTTTCCGTCTCGTCGAATCCGGACTTCTATTGAAAACCGGAGGGGCCACCAAAGAACTGGTGATGCGTTCCCTGGATCATAAATCACGATTCGTTTCCTTGAGCTGCTCCCACATCACCAACGACCAGGATGAAATAACCGGGGTGGTCGTGGTCATTCGCGACATTACAAAAACGAGGAGCTTGGAACAGGAGCAGCACAAAAATTCAATGCTGGAGGCTCTGGGAGTGCTGGCCGGGGGCATCGCCCACGATTTCAACAACATCCTGATGGCGATTTCCGGCAACCTCAACATGGCCCAGGAGTTGATCCAGGAGCCTTCGGGCGATGACGCGGAACTGCAGGATATTCTGTCCAATGCGGAAAAGGCAACCGACCGGGCGGCTGATCTGACTCGGCAGTTGCTCACCTTCGCCAAGGGCGGCAGCCCCATCCTGGATGCAACGGCAATCGACGGAGTCATAAGGGAATCGGCTGACTTCGTCACCCACGGGGCGGACATCCACTTGGAATACGATTTCGAACCGGACCTCCTGCCCGTCCTGATCGACCGGCATCAAATCGGGCAAGTGATCCAGAATCTGGTCATCAACGCCAGGCAAGCCATGTCCACGGGTGGGAGCCTCACTATCACCGGCTCCAATTCAATTGAAAAGCAGGGAGATCTGGAGACCCCCATGGTCCTGATCGAAATCACCGACCAAGGCTCGGGAATTCCTGAGCCCGACCTGGGGCACATTTTCGACCCGTATTTCACGACCAAGAAAGAAGGCAGCGGACTGGGACTGGCCGTGGTTCATTCCATCATCGCCAGGCACCAGGGGCGAATCGAGGTCCGTTCCCGCCTGGGCGAAGGAAGCACCTTCACCATACATCTTCCGGCCAGCCGTAAAGCACTGTCGACACCTGATCAAGACATGCGTTCCTTGATCCGCGGAACCGGCCGGGTTCTGGTCATGGATGACGACGATGCTGTTCGCCTGATCACCTGCCGCATGGTCAGGGAACTGGGATTCGAGGTCATCGAGGCTGATCAGGGGGCCCGGACCATAGAACTTTACCGTGACCATCTGCAGCGCCGGCAGACCATCGATCTTGTCATCATGGATCTGACCGTTCCCCAGGGGATGGGCGGCCAGGAAACCATCCGCCAGCTTCTGGAAATCGATCCCGAATGCCGGGCGATCGTTTCCAGTGGGTACTCCAACGATCCGGTCATGGCCAATCACCTGGACTACGGATTCAAGGCGGCGCTGGTCAAACCCTTCAGTCTCCGACAATTGAGCCGGCTCCTGGGCAAGGTCCTGGATCAGTCATAGGCCAATCTGGTTTTTTGGTCCGGCATGGTCGGCTTGATGATCTCCTGCCAACGAGGTTCTTTCCAGGTGCCCAACTGGTCGTGAATCAACTTGTACTTCTCCGGAATGGGATGCGTACCGAAAACCACCTCAAGACCGTACTTGGTCGTGATGAAGTCGTGGAAATCCTGGATGTACGGGCATGGGGGATAGCCCACGATCAATCCCGTGGCCAGGTGAATCACTTCGGCCCCGTTGGCCATCATCTCGTCCACTGCGTACTCGACGTTACCGCCGGGGCAACCGTCGCACGTAGTGAAGCCCACGATCTCGATTTCCTGATTACCGTAGCGACTGAAGGCCCCTTCCTTGTCCCTGGCGGATCGAAAGCATTTGCCACCCGCACAACGGTGATACCGATCGCAGATGATGATCCCTATTTTCTTTTTCACGGCCATGGCCGGATCCTTCCATTTGAAAAACGCCTCACCCATCCACCGAGCAGATCCTACTTTTTAAACTATCCCTTCCAGGTAAGGAGTTTGTCAACCTTTGGCAATGTCCTTGGGCAATGTCTCCATTGCCCGGATTCAGCCCCTGTCCTACAATGCTTCGAGCCGCCATCTCCCCAACGTATTGGAGCCCGTCTTGTCCCTGACCAAACCCCGGATCCAGATCCCCCATGTTTTCGTCCTGCTCACCATGGTCATCCTGGCCTGCGCCGCCTTCACCTGGATCGTGCCCTCCGGCGAATACCAGCGCGAGACGAAAGTAGTGCAGGGTCACGAACGAACTCTGCTGATGCCCGGTACTTTTCAGCACCTGGACAAACACTACAGCCTGCAGGCCCTGCTGTTGGGCGACGAGGTGGAAGGCAAAGCCTCGCCGGTGGGGCTGCACGGATTCCTGACCGCCATTCCCCGCGGGTTGGAGGCGGCAGCCGATATTATTTTCTTCATCTTCATCATCGGGGGAGCCTTCGGCATCCTGCAGCGCACCGGCGTAATTACCGCCACGCTGGGCCGGTTGTTGGACAAACTGGGTGACCGCGGTCCGCTTCTCACGGTGGTTCTGATGTTCGTAATGGCCGCCGGTGGCTCAACCCTGGGTATGGGCGAGGAATTCATCCCCCTGATCCCGGTTTTCCTGATCGTGTCCAAAAGACTTGGCTACGATCGCATCTTCGCCATGGCCATGGTTTTCGTGGCGGCCCAAGTCGGCTTTGCCGCCTCGACGACCAACCCCTTCACCGTTAACGTGGCCCAGGGTATTGCCGAGCTGCCCCTGAGCAGTGGCCTGACGTTGCGGATTGTATTCTTCTTCTGCGCCCTTACCCTGGCGGTGATCTACCTGCTGCGCTACGCAGCCCGCATCAAGGCCGACCCTTCCGCTTCCCTGATGGCCGGAGATCCCTTCGACCTGGATGAAGGCACCGGCACGGTAGGTGAATTCGGCGGCAGACACAGGGCAATCATTCTGGTCTGCGGCGCCATTTTCGGCTTCATCCTCTTTGCGGTACAACGCTACGGCTGGTGGATGGCCGACATGGCAGGCGGCTTCTTCCTGATGGGCATTGCGGCCATGCTACTGGCCCGCCTGCCCCTGGCCGAGGCGAGCAAGGCCTTCGTCAAAGGGATGGAGGAAATGGTAGTAGCGGCCCTGGTCGTGGGCTTCGCACGCGGGATCAGCGTGGTGATGGCCGACGGCATGATCATGGATACGGTCATTCACGGCGCAGCCGGCCTGCTGGGCCAAGTACCCCGTTACGTGGCCGTGCTGGGTATGATGGGTTTCGAATCCGTCTTGAACCTTCTGATCCCCTCCGGTTCCGGGCAGGCGGCTGTCACGGTGCCCTTGATGGCACCCTTGGCCGATATCCTGGGTCTGACTCGCCAGACAGCGGTGCTGGCTTTCACCTGCGGTGACGGTTTCAGCAACACGATCATCCCGACCAGCGGCATCCTGATGGCCATGCTGGCCTTGGCAAAAATTCCTTACGGGACTTGGCTACGGTTTATGCTACCGCTGTTTTTGCAGTTGATGGCGTTGTCGAGCGTATTTCTTATTATCGCGGTGGCAATCAATTACACCTAAACGGCAGGCTGGTTTTCTATAGCGGGAGGATGAACAAGGGCCGCGCCTGGTAGGCGCGGCCCTTTGCTGTCATACCAGAACCGGTTTTACCTAGAACTTCAGTGAGAAGGACAGGCGCAACCTGCGCAGGTAGCCGGTTGTCCAAATTTCGTCCGACGGCCGGTCGTTGGTGTCATCGAAAATGGTCAACAGGTCGACCTGTAGGTTTTCATTGGGCTGATAACCCAGGCCGTAACAATACTCAACGGTCGTTTCGGAGAATTCCCGCTGATTCGTCGTTGAAATATATTCATTCTCGCCGGTTGCAACCTCTACCACGCCATCACCATAAACCGTCTCGGTTACGGCAGTATCCTTGCTGGTGATCTGGTACAGATCGTTCCAGGTATACCTGACCGCATTGAAGTTGGCGCCAAAGCGCATGGCCCACTTGTTGCTCTTGGTGAATTTCCACTCCAGCCCAACAGGAATGAACATGCTGGTACTGAAGTATTCAAGGGTGTGGTCGGCGACTTTGGCATCAGTTGTTACTGAAACGTAGTCACTGGCATCATCCTCTTCAGTGAAGGAATCTTCATATACGGTGCGAATCGTTGTATATGACATATTCCCCAGGTTGGCCAGGTCGCCGGTTTGGCTCATTTTGTTGAAATAAGCGCCAATGCCGAAATACACTTCTTCATTGGCGGGAATATTCAACAAACCGCCCAGATAGAATCCCTTCGTGTCGGCGGTACCGTCGTTGGACTCAGACTGGATCAGATTCTCATCCATGAGATAGTCGGAATTATCCTGACCGAAGCCGTCAAAACGTTCCCCGACAGCAGTACGGGTGACATCCTGGTGATCCAAGTAATCATAGGATCCCAGGGAACCTCCCATGCCCACCTTCCAGAAACCGTCATTTTTTCGCTCTGCCTGCTGATCAAAAGTCTTGCGCAGAGAAATGGCGAAGCCCAGCTCGGAGCCATCGTATTCCCCTACCTCGTTTTGACTGTAATCAAGGTAGTCGTTGGTCAGGTAAGCATCGTGCTCAGTATTGTAGTCTTCGTCAGTCCGGCTGTAGACCCCCATGCTGTTATCAGTCTCAAGGTAGGAAGTAAAGTGGAGGTCACCCCGCAGCTCGTAGCTTCCCCAGAAATCGGGGTCCATGGCCGAAGCAGACAAGCTTGTGTAGGACCTCTCATACAGATTGTCGAAATCACCAGACTGCGACGTGAACGCGGTATCGAGGCCCTCGTCCAGCAGGTGATTTCTTTCAGTCCAGCTGTAAGTTGACTGACCCCAATTCCAATATTCCTCTTCCTCATCCTCATATTCGCCATAGCCGTTGGCCCACGTCTCCGACTCCTCGTTATGACCTTTGGCAAAACGAAGACCGACAACCAAACCGGAGATTTCAGCACTGTTGTTCAGGATGAAGTCGTAATTCTTTTCCTCGGTGTAATCTTCCTCCATGTAGGAGTATGTATTGTAGGTATCCAACAATCCGTCGAGGTTGCTATCCAGGTAACCGGAGTATTCGCCCTCCAGGTAACCATAGCCGGAAGCGGATAAATCTTCACCACGATCGAACGAGACATATCCTGGAGTCCGGTAGTCTCGGAACTTGAACAGCACCGATGACCAAACGTTGTTGAACCAAGGATTCTCAGCAGACAAGCCCAGGAACAATTCATTGTTGGAATAGTCATCCATGAACAATTCATTGTTGTTGGACAGGTTGCTCAGATTGGTAAACACGTTGACGCCATTGACGAATCGCAGCTCAATGGGATCATAGATCAGGTCGAAATCGTCCGAAATGGCTCCACCAAGAGCCTGGTTTCGGAACGAAATTCCCGAATTATCGACACTCTGGGCCTGGGCGCTCGCTCCTCCCAAAAGGCAGAAAATGAGAAGAGCTGACAAAGCTAAGGATTTCTTCATTCTTTTTCCTCCCTGTCACCAAATGATCCTTTTTGGATCAGGTGTAATTGACTTGTTCGAAAAACGACTGCTCAACGCGAGACCTACCACAGGTTGATCAAATCAATCCACGCGGTGTCATCGCCGGTGTTGGCAGTATAATCGTAGTCGTCCTTCTCAAATGCCCAGCGCAGAACGTGTTCGCCGGCGGGGATCCATTCAGTTCGTGAACTCCAGCTGTAATCCCCCGATTGGCTCCATTCCAATTCACCATCTATGTAGAAACGTAGATAATCGTGTGAAGATTCAGAGGAAATCTTATATCTGAAGTCGATATCTTCACCCGCGAATAACTCATCGGTCGTAAACTCTACATAGCATTCCTGATCATTACCGATCTCGCCTGCCTGCAAGACAAAATCACCGTCTGGCGCATCTTCGTCTGCAACAACAGCCCAGGAAGCGTCACCACCGACAGACATATTGTCGGGCAAACTTCCATCCTCGAAGCTTGTGTAGAATTCAAAAGGCTGAACGGTAACGCCAGTAAAGAAATAAAGGGTACGATATGAGGATTCCCAATCTGGATCCTCTACAGTATTGACGGCCCGTACTCTGTAGTAGTACATCGTGCCAAGGGTCAGATCCGTATCTGTATATTCAGTTACATTATAATCAACTTCGTCCAGGAGAGTAAATGTCAATATATTGCCAATGGACCGTTCAATTTCAAATTTTGTTTCCCTAGTGGAGTTATCAGTCCAGCTCATGAATATGTCGGCCGTTCCCTCAAGCTGAGTCGCCCAAGTATGCACACCAGGTGTGCCTGACGTAACCTCGAACCGCACCTTCGAAGTTTCCTCCATCGGTTCTTCGAAATCGTTTTCCGCAACGAGGGTAAAGCGGAAGTCAGTATTAACTGCCTCGAAATTCGCTTCCGTGACACCCGCCCCGACAGTTAGGGAATCTTCCGGAACGTCGACCGACAAATCATGATCGTAAATATAGATTTTAAAGCCGGCTTCCGATTCGGAATTGTCGGTCCATGTCAGGCGACACGTATCGCTGGTACGGGCATTAGCAACAACATCCGAAGGTTGGTCCCACAGGGGAGTTTTGACTTCGACCGTGTCGACTTTCGACGTCCCGCTGGCCAGCATGGTGGCCACGATGTAGGAATACTCCACATCGCCATCGGCGTCGGACAGATCAGAATCGGTAAAAGTTGTTACCGACTGGTCATTTACTGAACCAACAATTTCGAAATCTCCCGTGGGATCGCCCTCTGTCCTCAGAATCTGGTAAGCCAGAAAATCGGAGCTCGAATTTCCGGTCCAGGACAGAGTGACAGCATTCGTACGGAGCGTTCCATCGGCGTACGCGGCTACTTGATCGACCTCATCAATGATGGAAGCTGCAGCCGGGAACGGTTGTTCGAAGCTGGTCACTTCCAGAACATCATGATCACACCCAATC
>JAHOYV010000009.1 GCA_019038745.1 Gemmatimonadales bacterium | reverse complement strand
TCACTGAGTGTCGATCAGTTTCATATAGGAAGCCTACACAGAAAATTGTTACAGGTCAGCTATTTTTCGCGGACATAAGGCCCGGGCTTGTCTACTTTGGCCAGGGCTGGCCTTTAGCGGGATAATGGATAGTTATCTGAACATCACGGGGGCCCCGCCTCGACGAGAGCCCCCGTTTCATCCACATTCATGCTTCAGCCCACGTACATATCACCGCACCAGAAGCATCTTCAAAGACTGATCAACACCCGATCCGCTCAACCGGTAGAAATAGACTCCCGATGGCACCGGGGCGCCGTGATCGTCCTTGCCGGTCCAGGTTGCGGAATGTTCATCACCCTCTACAAACCCGTCAATCAGGGTATTGACTCGCCGTCCCCTGGCGTCGAAGACTTCAAGTCTTATGTCGGCGCCGCCATTGGGAATACTGAAGTGAATCCTGGTCATCGGGTTAAAAGGGTTTGGCGAATTATACAGCAGTCCCAGCTTCTGAGGAGGTATGGGCACAGCCGTTACCAGATCTGAATACAGCGCAAAGGCCAGATCTATTTGCATCCCCGCCATTTCGTGATTTGGAGGATAATACAGCTCCATCCACGGGCCGGGATAGGGTTCCATGCCCACGCCATACACGGCATTGTCATTCCAATGGTCTATGGACGTCTTCCAACCCCACTTCGCCTCGGGGTCTTCGGGCATGGCCTGCACATCCAGCCAGTAGACGATGGGACGATCTTCGGTGCCCTCCTGAACAAAGGCCAGGTGGGGATCCACGTGGAATTTGTAGATCCAGCAGGTCCAATCGGCCGGGAATGTATACATGGCCGGGGGATCCATCCAGCCTTCCTCGATGTCCTCGGCAAAAGGCTCTGCTTTATAACTATGCGGCTCGAAAGTGTGCATCCAAAGTAGTTCGCCAGGTCGACTGTATTCTCCCGTTGCTTCGTCCGCTGGAATATCCTTGTGGATGCTCAGCGTAAACTTGACAGCTCTGGGATCCTCACCGTAGGGCAAGTAATCATTGAGCCAAGAGCTCCAGATATGGAAATCGGTCAAAGGCCCGGTCAGAGTGCAGTTGAAGTCATCGGCCAATACAAACTGATCCCACTCGGTGGCGTTGACGTCAATGCCCATCGTGCTGAGATCCGGATGTTGTATCCACTTGAAAACATAGCGGTCCTCGATAAAGACTTCATAGTCTTCCACTTCACCGTCTGGAAAAACTCCATCCGGATAAGGCCCGTCGAAGGACAGGCCGCCGTTACTGCTGAGGCGGATGCGCGCATACGTATTTCCAGGAGACGCGGCGGTTGCCGGTACGGTGAAGGTGAAAGTGTTGGGTCCGGGATTTGCGGGCTGGGATATTACGATATTCTCATCCGCCTGCATCCAGGTGCCGTCACCATCGAAATCGATCCAGGCGTCAACCATGCCCGGGGCCGATGCCGTCACAACGATTGATGATAGTTGGCCTGCTTTCAACACACTGAAAACGACGCCATCCTCATCATCGTTGCCATCGTTGTCGTCGCCCAGGGCGGAGACCGTTGGCTGACCATCGGGCTCCCCGTCAACCGACGCACCCATGTACAACTGTGACAGGATATGGTAAGGCCCGTTGTTTGCCGCAAGGGTTGGATAGGTGGGGTCAGGAGCATCACCGAAATCGAAAAGCTCCTGTTCCTCCAGAATTACCAGGTAATCCTCGACTTCTCCATCCGGGACCAGGCCGGTTGGGTAAACGCCATCGTAAGACAGACCACCCATGCTGCTCAGGCGCACCCGCGCAAAAGTCTGTGAGCCAGGGAACGCACTGGCGGGAACGTTGAAAGTCAAGGTGTTGGCGCCGGGGACAACGGGAGCTGATATACATATCTGCTCATTGGCGTCTGCCCAGGTGCCGTTGAGATTGAAGTCGATCCAGGCATCGATCATGCCTTGCACAGGACTGGTAACAAACACGTTAAGGTTTGCCGGCTGACCGGGAACCATCGGGCCGAAGGTACAGCCGTCCTCGTCGTCGTTGCCATCATTGTCGTCGCCCAGGGCGGCTGCCGAGGGCTGACCATCGGGTTCACCATCAACCATAAGGCCCATGCACATGGCCCCTACCTGATGCCGCGCGCCGTTACTGGCCAGGAGAGTCGGGAAGGACGGATCCGGTGCGTCGCCGAAATCCAGCTCCGCCGGATGATCGTCACCGGTCAACACGAAGGCCAGGTCAATCGGCCGATCCGCCATCTCGTGTCCCGGAGGATAGATAAGCTCTCGCCATTGCTGGGTCGGCGGATCCATGCCCTGTGACCAGACCGCATTGTCGTTCCAGTTGTCCAGGGATGTTTTCCAGCCGAACATCGCTTCGCCTTGGCCCATGGGGTAGGCTTTTAAATCCAACCAATATACGATCGGGTTGTCAGGGGTGCCTTCCTGGAAAAATGCCTGCTGCTCATCGATATGGAAATTGTACTGCCAACAAATCGTGTCCGCCGGAGGGGGCATGTAACCCTCAGGAGGATCCATCCAGCCCTCGGCGATGTTTTCCGCATAGGGCCGCACGATGAATTGGCCCAGATCGAATTCCATAAGCCAGAGCAGTTCACCGGGCATGCTGTAGCCCTCGGGATTTTGGCTGGCCGGAATATCGGCGTGGATGCTCAGGGTGAACATAATGTTCCCTGGATCACCCAGGGGCAGGAAATCATGGAGCCAGGAACCCCAGATGTGAATACCGGTGATATAACCCTTCTCGGTGCAAAGAAAGTCATCGGCCAGGATATAATCACCGGGGACGGACGAGGCATTGATATCAATGCCGGTAAGATCAAGATCCGGATATTGCACCCATTTGGATGGCATTTCCGGGTCCCAATCAGCGAGGGACGACGAGGCCGGCAGCATCAGCAGCACAGCCAAAGTCAGAATTAAGAGCGAGCGCATCAAGGTACCTCCCGTTGAAGTAGTTGAACAACCAGGAGAATGGAGGCCTGTAAAATTGGATCAGAACTGGGGCCATCCGTCTCCCTGGGGACCGGCACCCGTCATTAATGACAGGGGTAACCTCCATGTTTTCCGGATTGGGATTATCTTACAGGAGTACTGAAATATTTTTCGTCATCGTCGAGATTCCTTGAGCTTCTTACCAAAGAAGCGGCCCCAGGCAAAACCCGGGGCCGGAACAAGGCTTGACTAGCCGCTCTATATTATTTCAAAAGCACCATTTTCTGCTGCATGACCTTACCTTCGAAAACAAGCCGACCAAAGTAGACCCCGCTACCAGCAGCCCGACCCCCATCATCCTTACCGTTCCAAACTATATTGTGGGGCCCGGCCTCCAGGTTGTCCTGAACCAGTTCCCGCACAAGGTGTCCCTGGAGATCGAAGACCTCGAGTCGCACGAAACCGGAGTTGGGCAAGTCGAAGCTGATTCGGGTCACGGGATTGAAGGGGTTGGGGTGGTTGCCGAGGGCCAGTCGTCCGGCGGGCACATTCCCCACAGCGGTTTCATAGCTGCGGAGTCCCCAGATCTCCACGTCGTCGATGTTCCAGCCACAGAAGAACCAGCTGTCATCGGTGGCGCCCATGGTCCAGCGAACGTAGACGGTGGCCTGGTCGTCGGCGATCGCGCTAATGTCGTATTCCACCTGGGCCCACGCCGAATCCGTGATCTCGGCCGGGTTCTCCCACACGGTCGTGAAATCGACTCCATTGTTGCTCACCCGTATATAGGCATGATCATACTTGGGTTGTTCCACTCCCAGCCAGCGATGGAATTTCAGGGTGACTCCCTGGACTCCACTGCAATCCAAGGCTGTGGTCGTAAGGTGGGTTTCCGCCAGATCCGGTCCGTAGTCGCCGGCCAGGTTGAACCCCAGCACGTTGGCGCCCGTGTTTCCGCTGGTGGGGTCGGGGTTGCCGTGTTCCCCGCCATCGCCGGTAGGAATACCGAAAGCCCATTCGCCCTCCATCGTCCAGCCCGGATCAACATCCAGGGGGAAGCTGACGATTTCCTGGGGAACCCCGATACCCAGATTCACCATGCGAGTCGTGTCTCCCTCGCCATCAGTCAAATTCGCAAAGCTGAGGACACCCGTGTAGTCCCCAATTGCCAGAACATCCGCGTCACCGTTGACGGCGACTTCCACCAGTGCCGTATCGAAGGCCGGAAGAGTACCCGAACCCCCTGTCACGGTAAGCCAGGTCACGTCTGAAACGACGGAGAAATCCAGCGCGGTGCCCCCGAGATTCTCAAGAGTGTAAATGGCGCTCTCTGGAAGGAAAGGTCCTCCGGAATCGCCCTCGAAGGAAGTAACACCGATCGGAGTGACTGCCAGCCCCGACATATCCGGCACATACGTATCGAGGGTTGTAGCCCCGGTGCTCAAAGGATCGAGGTACGAGGCCAGGAAACTCCAGGAAACCGAAAGGCATCCGTACCAGTCTGAGGCATCGTTGCCACAAGCCGCGTAACCACCGTGGAGTTGACCGATGATCCGGTGGTTGGGATCATACAGGGGCGAGCCGGACGATCCGGGCTCGGTGGTTCCCAAATCCCAATCCTCGATACGAAAGTGGGTCCCGTCCCCCGCCACGTCTTCTTGCAAATAGGTCGTGATGGTCAGTGGATCATTCTCGAAACTGATCGCCTTCTCGTCGCAGCTGGGGTGGTGAATGGCAATCCCGCTGCTCGGGGCGATACCCGACCTATCCCACCCGGAGAAGGTCACGTTGAAATCAGGATCCGGAGCTGAGTCCAGCAGGATCAAGGTAACGTCGGAAGCGGCGTTCTCAGCCAGGAATGTCGCACCGGAAGTGAAATCAGCCAAAGAGCCACCGCTCAAGTCCCCGCAGTTGACACTCTGGAAATTCCAGTAGACCACGATGCCCTGGTCATTGGAGGTACTGATGCCACAGTGATCGGCGGTCAGAAAATACGGAGTGCCGTCCTCGGCGGTATTGTTGATCATGGCGCCTGTGCAAAACCAGCTACCATTGATCGTGTAAACACCGACCGAGTTGATCTCATTCCACCAATCGTCTCCCTCGGGACAGACCACGTCGATGTTGCAGGTGCCCTGCTTATCCATTGAGTCAATCCCGAAGAGGCGGTACCCCTTGTTGACCGAATCGAGAGTCAGCAGGTAGTCGGCCCGCTCTGAACGGGGCATCAGCAATTCAATAGTTATGTCCGCTGCTTGAACCAGTGGGGTCCAGAGGAGTCCATCGGCCCGGTTGTCGTCTTCGGTAAAGACCCTAACCCCGCGCTTGTCGTCCATCCCCAGGTAATCCGTGGGATAGAGACTGAGCCGGGCACCTTTGGGGAGCTGAAACTCGGAGAAGCCCAGGTTCACGGACACGGCCCCCGGCGCCTCGATGCGCAAACGCCACAGATCAAAATCCTGATCAAGTTCCTGCCAAAGGCCCGAGTTCGAGGGAGTGAGGCTCACTTTTTCCGGCAAGGCGAACCGGGGCGGAAGACCTTGCGAGTCCCGCTCCAAATCCTCCTCCAAAGCGCTGGCGATATCGACAGGAATCGCCTGCATGGCCGGAACGACATCGGTGGACTTGAGAGTCATTACCGGAGCCACCGGACCATCGAAGGAAAGAGGACTGTCGCTGCCCGCGCCCATGACCGGCAGAGCGATCAGAAGGATAATACCCAGGGCGAAGGTTCCGATCCGGGAAAAACCGGGACCGGAATGGATGCGCAAAAAATTAAAGGAAAACATGGGAATCCTTTGCTGGAATTTTCTGGGCCTGATTCCGGAACTTTTTGAAGATGAGCTCCGGTTGGTATTTCGAACCTCTAATTGTACTGGATTTTCGATGGTTAGTCTACTGTTATTTGATAAACTAGAAGGACTTGCCGAGCTTTACACGATTATTTTTTCTGTGATATTCAAATTTTAGTTTGTGATTCTTTTTTGTTATTTCGTTGTATTTTTTATAAGTTAGTGCGCGAGATGGGTTTACTTGACTCCGGTGGATGGCCCAGAGCCGGCTCAGTACCCGATCCCAGCCGCCTTGATACCGCTCGGGTCCCCCGCGTGACAAGGAGTCACCGCGTAGACCATATCGCACTCGGGACAGGCCGTTTCGAAGTGGGTCATCTGGAATACTTTTTCGCAATTGGCGCAGGTGAGGTCCAGGGGCGCGGGCATGGGCATGCGGCTGAAACCCATCATTCGAACCTTGTCGGCGACAGCTTTGCCGTCGGTACTTGGGCCTGTGCATCCGTCGTGCATGATCTCTCCAAAAGTTGGTGTGGGCACTGGCCGGTCGGGTGGCCAAAACTCTCTCGGCCTAAAATAGACAAAGAGGTCAAGAATTGCCAACCGGACCGGGTTTTATCTGCAATTCCTTGTCCTTTGACAATCGATTCAGATGGCCCTCGAGACGCTCGCTGAAGTTCTCGAAGCCCGGTCGCTCGGGGCCGGTCCATAAACACTCGGCCATTGCGCACAGACGAGGAAAGAGCATGAAGTCCACCCGATCCTGCGGTATGCGCTCGGTCCATAGATTCAGCTCGCCACCCAGGATGCGCCGCTGTTCCGGTTCCGTCAATCCCGGCGGTACGGGGTTGAAGGAATAGACCTGCTTCAGATCCAGCTTGTCCATGGGGTAATCGAAGTAACAGTGTGAGGTGGGCGAGACGATGGCGTCGTGACCAGCCTGTACAGCCGTTGTCGCCCCTTCAAAACCGCGCCAGGACTGCACCGTGGCCCCGGGAGCCAGGCCGCCTTCCAGAATCTCATCCCAGCCGATCATTCGGCGACCGTGGGCCGCCAGAAATTTCCCGATTCGCTGAATGAACCAGCTCTGAAGGGCCTCCTCGTCGGCCAGACCTTCGGCGGTGATTCTCCCCTGGCAACGAGAGCACTTTCGCCACCGGTCCTTCGGAGCCTCGTCCCCGCCGATATGAATGTATCGGGAGGGAAACAAGTCCATGACGTGGGCCAACACCTTCTCCAGGAAAGCGAATGTCTCCTGGTTGCCGGCGCAGTATATATCCGGGAAAATTCCCCATTCGGTCTCTACTTCAAAGGGTCCGCCGGTGCAGGACAACTCGGGGTACGCGGCCAGCGCGGCAACACAATGGCCGGGCATCTCGATCTCGGGCACTACCGTGATATGGTTTTCGGCGGCGTGGGCCAGGATTTCGCGCACGTCGGCGGTTGTGTAGTAACCGCCGTAGGGCGATGTGTCCGGACCCTCACTGTTTCCTGCCCGCCAGGCTGCGATTTCAGTCAGCCGAGGAAGACCCGGAACCTCCAGCCGCCAACCCTGATCCTCGGTCAGGTGCCAGTGCAGAACATTGAATTTGTGAATGGCCAACAGGTCGATCACGCGCTTGATGAACGCCACATCCATGAAGTGCCGTCCGCAGTCCAGGAGCATTCCCCGCCACGAATAAGCCGGGCCGTCTTCGATCACGCCGCAAGGAATATCCAGGCCTGATGCCGCAGCCGCCTGAAGCTGCCGCCAAGTCAGGCGACCGTGAAAGGCTCCGGTGGAATCGGCCGCCGTCACCACCACCGCATCCGGAGAAATCTCCAGTCGATAGTCTTCCCCAGCGGGGCCACCCGGCTCTTGCCTGATCTCCGGCGCCATTCCCTTGGCTTTTTCAGCGGCCACGAAACCCTCTCCCTGTCGCCAGGAGCGCGGGAACGGCACGACGGGCAACCTCGCGGCATCCATCTTCTTCAAATGTTCATCCTTTCCCTTTGGCATTGGGGGTTGTCCCGGGCTAGAATTGTTGGAACTCCGGCTCGATCACGCTGCACTGTACACCATCGGCAGCCCGTTCTCCAACAACCCGGAAACCGAATATGGATTCAGCCCGCCGCAACGCCAATCTCGTACTGATGCTGGCCGCAGCAATCTGGGGATTCGCCTTTGTGGCTCAGCGTGTGGGAATGCGGCACCTCGGTCCGCTGACCTTCAACGGGATTCGATTCGGCCTGGGTGCCCTGGCCCTGACTCCGCTGCTGATTTACAACCTGCGCAAACAGCGGATTGTGGGGGATTTGAACGAAAATTCGGCAACCGGCAAGGCCCCGAACAAACAACCGAGCCGGGCCTTCTGCCTTCGCGCCGGATTACTGACGGGCCTGCTGATCTTCGGCGGTTCCACCTTTCAGCAATTCGGCGTCGTCTACACGACCGCGGGCAAAGCCGGTTTCATTACCAGCTTGTACGTTGTCTTCGTGCCCATCCTCGGCCTGTTGACCGGCCAAGGTACCGGACGCTGGACCTGGTGGGGCGCCCTTCTGGCCGCAATCGGCTTGTACCTGCTGAGCATCAGGGGCTGGATGAGCATAGACCTGGGCGATGGCCTGGTCCTGATCGGGGCGCTGTTCTGGGCCTCGCATGTATTGGCCGTGGGAAAACTTTCGGGGCGAATCGACCCCATCCGACTGGCGGTGAGTCAGTTCATCGTTTGCTCCCTGCTCAGCCTGCTGGGCGCGCTCATCTTCGAGAGTTTCCAGTGGCCGGCGATCCGGGCCGCGGCGGTGCCGATCCTCTACGCGGGAATCCTCTCCGTGGGCGTGGCCTACACCCTGCAACTGGTTGGCCAGCGACACGCCCAACCGGCCCACGCGGCGATCATCTTGAGCTTCGAAGCAGTATATGCGGTGATCGGCGGTTGGTTGATTTTGAATGAAGGCCTGACTCCGCGCGCGATGATCGGCTGCGCATTGATGTTGGCCGGTGTGTTCCTGGCTCAGCGGGAATCAGGGCCGCGGGATTCTGCCGTTTGAGTTCTTGTTAATCTCCATTGCACGAACCGTTGTCGAATTTGCCGGAAAGTTCTTCCCCCGGGGGAAGAATTTCCGGAGTATAGACGCTAGGGACGTCCCGCACAGCTATTTCAACACCTTCTTCCGGCACGAGCTTTGCAGTAAAGGCTCTGTAAATCACCAAAACCGGAGGAAAATGATGCTTACTCCTGCATTTCTCGCCAATTGCTTCACCAATAGTTCTACAAATAGCTTCGCAAAGAAGACTTTGGGGTTGCCACTCATTCTACTGGCCCTGATAGGCTTGATGGTCGGATTGGGTGGATGTTCTGAAGATGATCCGACCGAAATCGACGTAGATGAGCCCCAGGCCACGGTAGCCGCATCCCTGTCTCAACCGACCCAAACCGTTGCGGCGGTCGAAGAAAATTTGAGACAACTCGACCTCTTTGAAAATCCTTTGAACAGCCTGGCCTCCGACGTGGGACTTTACCAGGACCCCGACTTTGAAGGCTGGACCGGTGAAGGGATGAGCTTCCCCGATCAGGGCGCGGCCCTGGCCGCGGCGATGCGCCGGATCGACAACCTGAAGTCCACTTCCGTTAAACTGGCCACCGCCGATGATCGGCCCCGTCAGCTGGCCATCGCCATGGAAAAATCCGAGACGAGCGAAATTGCTGATGGGGACACCCTCTTCGTCGAGCATTTCGCCGCACCAGACAGCAGTGGTTTGAACGCCCTTATCGTCGTGACGGCGCCGGACTTGGTGCGGTTCGTAGTACAGAGGGAATACCCGCCGACATTCGGCAAACCCGTGCGCTTCGAGCAGGAAATCGTGATGGACACGAACGGTACCCTTGAAGACGACACCGACGACCTGTACCACAGCGCCACCCACGAAGTGGAAATGACCGGTGGCGAAATCGCTTACGGGCACCTGGCTCCCGTCTCCGGCGAAGGGCCCATGCAGGCCGGAGTCCAGGTCCTGGCCCACTCCCGTGTGGAAAATCCACGCTGGCACATCTTGCAGGCATGGAATGAGACCGACATCATCATGGATACGGGTGATTTTCGCACTGATGGCGATGAGACGATCTACTCCTTTGAAGTGACTGTGCACTGGCGCAACGATGCAGAATATACGGCCCAGTTGGCCGCGTCAGACGACGGGCCCATCCAGGACGCCGACCAGGTGCGTGCGCTCGGTTTCCTGACTGCTGCACCTACCGACAATTGGCTCGAAAGCATCAGCGACACTATGGTGGCCGTAATGGGCGACCTGGATGACGAGAGTGATGACCTGCTGGTGGAGATGAGCAGGGGCACTGTTTTCGACGGCATCGCCAGCGACGGCGGTCAGCCTCGCAACTACGTTCACATCCTGCCCAGTGAACCGGTCGCGCCCGGCGAGGAGCCCTGCGGCGGCCTGGCCGAGCAGGATGTGTGGTATCCCGCAGCCTGGTGGCTGGTCCATCTGCAGCGCGAAGCCGATATCGACTGCGACGGCTCCGGGACCCTGCACGAGTTGAGGGAATTGCGGGATGGTTCCAGCTTCGAACGGACGATCACCTGGGATGGTTCAGGCAACGCGACAATCACCGAGAATCGGTTGGACGGCACCCAGGTAACAGGGACCTTCAACGAGAGCACCGGTGAGTACTCCATCGCGACCGTCTTCCCAGCCGGCAACGATCCTGTCTCCCGACACCAGTCCGGCCAGAGCCTGGAAACCGGCATTACGGCCACCGATGTATTCGTGTGGCAGGATGCCCACGCCGATTCGACATCCTTCGCCGCCAGCGGGGATGAAACGGAATTCACGATCACCGGCTACAAGGTTCGCGGCGACTTGCGTGAGGACTTCACGATCTCGGTAATCGATGGCGACAGCATCACCGGCGTCTGGTCACGTAACGACGGGGCCAGCGGCGACTTCACCCTGGAGCAGCTGGAGGGCGGTTCCTCACACCTGGTTTTCTCGGCTACCGACTCCCAGGCCGAGGGCAACCCCAGCGTGACCGGCGATTTGTGGTTCGCTCCGGACGGCAGCGGCACCGGCACCATCACCTTCACGCAGTTCGGCCTCACCGTGACCTATGAGATCACATTCGGACCGGACGGCGCGGGTGTGTTGGACGACGGGGAGGGAAACCTGGTTGCCTTGTAATTCGCTGATCCATAAGAAGATAGGGCCGGTCCGCAATGATGCAGACCGGCCCTTTGTGATCAACCGACTTCCGGTCAGCCTACTTCCGGTCGCTTGAATACCGGACTGAGGGTGGCAACACTATCGGTCTTCAGGGTCAGGGCGCCGACGGGGCAGTTCTCCACGATCTGCTCCAATCCATCGTTCCCGACCAAAGCCATGGCCACGTCCAGGGCCGGCTTGACCCTAGCGGTGAAACCGCGGCCGACGAAGCCCATTGCGTGTGAACCGATGATTTCCTCGGTGATCCGCACGCAGGTCCCGCACTGGATGCACTTGTGGGATTCGTACACGATTGAATCGTGTGACTCGTCCAACTCGAACTCCCGGCAGGCACCGGCGTAGGTTACAGGATCAGAATCGAAGTCGGTGGCGTAACCGCGCAGGCGACATTCGTGCGCATCACGGCAACCACACTCCATGCAGCGCTGGGCTTCGGCCTGAACCGCCTCGGCATCGAAACCGGCCTCTACCTCGTTGAAGATTTTGCTTCGCGGAGCAGGATCCAAATGCGGCATCGGAATACGATCCGTGTTGTTGAACTTGGCGAACACGGCCTGCGGAATCACCTCGAGGGAACCCATCGAATGTTCGTAGGGCTTGGCGTCTCCGACGACATCCTGGCCCATTATGAACTGGTCGATCGCAATTGCGGCCCTGCGGCCTGCGCCTACGGCCGTCACGGCGATATCCGCGCCGGTTACGCAATCTCCGCCGGCGAAGACCTCGGGCACGTTGGTGCGCATGGTGTGGGAATCGGCTTCGATGTTGCCCCAACGCTCAAGGGTCACTCCGTCGGCCATGGTGGCATCCACGCCCTGGCCGATCGCCGCAATGACGTTGTCCATCACGCGAACGTGTTCTGAACCTTCCTGGGCCACGGGACGACGGCGACCCGAATCATCGGGTTCGCCCAACTCCATCTTGATGCAGGTCACATTCAGGGAACCGTCGGCATTCCTCTCGATTTTGACAGGAGCAGCCAACAAGTCGAGCTTCACGCCCTCGTCCTCGGCAGCATCGACTTCCTCTTCCCAGGCCGGCATTTCCTTACGGGTGCGCCGGTACAAAATGGTCACATCCTCGGAACCGAGGCGTAGGGCGGTACGAGCAGCGTCGATGGCGGTGTTACCGCCGCCCACGACCATTACCCGAGCTCCGATCTTTAGGTTCTCATCGTGGGAGACCGCGCCCAGGAAACCGATTCCCGGCAACACGCCCTCTACATCCTCACCCTCCACGCGCATCATCGACGCCTTCTGGGCTCCCAGCGCCAGATAAACGGCATCGCTGCCTTTTCGCAGCTCGTCCAGGGAAACGTCCTTGCCCAGACTGGTGTTGTAATTGAATTCGGCGCCCAATTTTCCGACAACCGCAGCCTCGCGATCAATCACATCGCGGGGCAGACGGAAGCTGGGGATACCGTAACGAACCATTCCTCCGGGAGCTTCGTGCGCGTCGTAGACCGTACACTGATGACCCAGCAACTGCAGGTAGTAGGCCGCCGTCAGGCCGGAAGGACCGGCCCCCACAATGGCTACCTTCTTACCCGTACTCGGCTCCGGCACGGCCATGTATTCCTCACCCGACTCGGAAACGTAGTCCGCCGCATAACGCTTCAGGTGGCAGATCGCCAATTCCTTTTCCACCAACTGTCGCCGACAGGCTTCCTCGCAAGGCCGCGTGCAAACCCGACCCAGGATTCCGGGCAGGGGCATATTGTTCTTGATCAGCTCCAGGGCCTTGCGGGGCTCACCCTCGGCCAGGTGCTTGATGAAGCCTGGGATGTCGATTCCAGCCGGACAGGAAGACATGCAGGGACCGAGACAATCTCCGTAATGGTCGGAGAGCAGCAAATCAACGCAGGTCTTGCGTGCCTTCTGCACCCGGTCGGTCGAAGTCTTGATCACCATGCCGTTGCCCACCACGGTGGAGCAGGAGGGAATCAGGTTTGGACGACCTTCAACTTCAACCACACAGACGAAGCAGGAGGCGAAGGGCTTGAGTTTTGTGCTGTGACAGAAGGTGGGGATTTTCTTCCCCTGGGCCTCGGCAGCCTCTAGAATCGTCGTGCCCGGATCGACGGAAACCGTTTGACCATCCAACGTGAATGTAATCTTTTCCACAGTCGAACCCCTTCTGAACTAAATGACCTTCACCGACTCGAAATTACAGACGTCACGGCACACGCCGCAACTGATGCAGATTTCCGGGTCAATGACGTGGATTTCCTTCTTCGCGCCGGTGATCGCATCGACCGGGCAATTGATGGCGCAGACCGTACAACCGGTACAATCCTCGGTGATGACGTAACTGCACAAATTGCGACACTTGCCAGCCCGGCACTTCTTGTCGTTGATGTGCTCTTCGTATTCCTCGCGGAAATAACGCAGAGTGGTCAACACCGGATTCGGCGCGGTCTGTCCCAGCCCACAGAGGCTGGTATTCTTGATCTGCTCGGCCAGATCTTCCAGCAAGGGGATATCCTCGGGTACCCCGTCGCCGTCACAGATCCGGGTCAGGACCTCCAGCATCCGCTTGGTGCCGACCCTGCAGAAAGTGCACTTGCCGCAGGATTCCTCCTGGGTGAAGTTCAGGAAGTAACGGGCCACATCGACCATACAGGTCGTGTCGTCCATGACCACCATGCCGCCGGATCCCATGATCGCGCCGGTCTTGTTCACTTCATCGTAATCGACCTTGGTATCGAACAGGGAACGGGGAACGCAACCGCCGGAGGGACCACCCATCTGGACGGCCTTGACCTCGCGCTTGGTGCCGGTGCCACCGCCGATCTCGTGAACGACCTCGTCCAAAGTGATGCCCATCGGCACTTCCACCAGACCGCCGTGCTTGATCTTGCCGGCCAGGGCGAAAACCTTGGTACCCTTCGACTTCTCGGTGCCGTTCTCGGCATAGGCCGCTGCACCGTGCCGGATGATCCAGGGAATGTTGGCCCAGGTTTCTACGTTGTTGATCGTCGTCGGCTTACCGAACAGGCCCGACTCGGCGGGGAAGGGCGGACGCACACGGGGCATGCCGCGCTGGCCCTCGATTGAGATCATCAGGGCGGTCTCTTCGCCACATACAAAAGCGCCGGCGCCTTCCTTGATGTGGATCTCGAAGTTGAAGCCGGTGCCCATGATGTTCTTGCCCAACAAGCCCTTGGCCTCGGCCTGTTTGATCGCCAATTTCAGGCGTTCGATCGCCATCGGATACTCGGCCCGGCAGTAAACGTAAGCCTCGTCGGCCCCGGTGGCATAGGCACCGATGGCCATGCCCTCAAGCACCGCGTGAGGATCGCTCTCGAGCGTGGCCCGGTCCATGAACGCGCCGGGATCGCCCTCATCGGCGTTGCAGATCACGTACTTCTTGTCGCTGTCGTAACCCAGCGCGAATTTCCACTTCATTCCTGTGGAGAATCCGGCGCCCCCACGACCCCGAAGACCCGAATCCATGACGATCTGGATCAGCTGCTCCGGCGTGTATTCCTTGAGTACCTTCTCCAGCGCCTTGTAACCGTCTACGGCCAAGTACTCGTCAAGGGATTCAGGATCGATGATACCGCAGTTGGCCAGCACGATGCGCTTCTGCTTGCCCATCAGGGCCAGGTCGGCGCCTTTGGTGAAGTCGGCCCTCCACTTGTTCAGCGGTTCCCCGCCTTCGACGTGGTCCTCGATGATCTTCTTGATCCGGGCCTTGCTCACGCCCGTGTACAAATGAGTGGCACCGTCTTCGTCTATGATTTGCACTTGAGGCTCGGAATAGCACATCCCGAAGCAACCGGTGATCTTGACGTCGACGTTGAGCCCGTCGGCCACACGCTCCTGGACCAGGTCGTACACATCCTGGCTACCGGCGGCGATGTTGCACGTGCTCATCCCGACCACGATTTCTTTTCTGGTTCGCTTTTCTGCTGCCTGCACCGCAGTCCTCCTCGGATTAACCTTCGAAATCGTCGATGATCTTCACAGCCTTCTTGCGGTCCAACCGTCCGAAGGTCAAGTCCTCGACCATCACAACCGGCGCCAGGGAACAACATCCCACACAGGCTACGGAGTCGAGCGTGTACTTCATATCCGGGGTGTTCTCCCCGTTCTTGACACCCAACTTGGCCTCCAGGGCCTCGGTCAGGCCCTCGGCTCCGCCCACGTGGCAGGCGGTACCGTGACAGACCTTGATGATCCTCTCGCCTACTGGCTTGAGTCGGAACTGGGTGTAGAAGGTCGCTACCCCGAACAGTTGTGATTCGGTCATGGAAGTGATTTCAGCGATGCGCTTGATGGCCTCGCGGGGAACGAAACGGAACTCTTCCTGAACCCCCTGCAGAACGGGAATGGCGTTCTGCAGTCCGGATCCACGGGTTGCGACTATGGCATCCACTTTTTGTAGGTCAATTGTCATGACTCCACCTTTGAGAAAAAAATAACGATTCCCGAAAGTGACTTTGTCAAAGTAGTAACAGGGGTGAATGATTTCCAGGGTTAAAATCCAAGGGTGTAAAAAAACTGTATTTGGCCTTTAAACCCCCTTATCAGGTCGGAATTTGCAATAATCCAACTCTTTCGAAGCAGCCGGGTTGAGTTTGAAAATGGTTCCAGTCCGATTATACTTTCCTATCTGACCCGTCAGACTTTATGATGCCTTCGGTGACGTGTTTTTATTCCGAAATGACGGAGGTGACCCTATGACCAAAGCCAATGGACCCGAAGCACCAGCCACCCACTCCTCCGGCTCTCCCTCTATGGCCGCGGCCGTTTTCGGCTCGATCCGCGCCCCCTTTCTGACCCTGCCTCCGGTCTGTGTGCTGTTGGGCTGGGCCTGCTCCAACTGGATCGGTCATCCCGTGAATATTGTGCACCTGCTCCTGATCCTGCTCGGCTCCCTGGCCGCCCACATGTCGGTCAACTCCCTAAACGAATATCACGACTTTCGCAGTGGACTGGATTTCCAAACCCAGCGCACTCCTTTCAGCGGTGGGAGCGGCTCCTTGCCGGCCCAGCCCCACGCCGGTCCCCTGGTACTGGCCACCGGTTTGATCACCCTGGCCATCACTGCGGCAATCGGAATCTTCTTCATCACCCTGTATGGTCCAGCCATCCTGCCCCTTGGCATCGCGGGTCTGATAATTATCGGTACCTACACGACGGTGATGACCCGCTCCGCTTTCTTATGCCTGATCGCTCCGGGCCTTGGTTTTGGATCATTCATGGTTATCGGTACCTACCTGGCGCTGGGCGGCCAGTGGCATGCGACCCCTGTAATTGCTTCTTTGATTCCATTTTTCCTGGTCTCCAACCTTTTGCTGATCAACCAGTTTCCCGATTACGAAGCCGACCGCCAGGTAGGCAGACGACACCTGATCATCGTGCATGGTGTACAGGCCGGCATTCGAGTCTACGGGGTGTTCCTGATCCTGACCTACCTGTCGGTAATTGTCGGCGTAGCCTTGGGTTTTCTACCTGTCTGGAGCCTGCTTGGACTGCTCACTGTTCCCCTGGCCATTAGGGTATTCGGGGGCTTGAAGAAGCACGCGGAGGATATCCCGCAATTGATTCCCTTCCTGGGCCAGAATGTGCTGTTGGTGCTGGCGACCCCGGTCCTGGTGGCGGCGGGAATGTTCATCGGCTGATGCGGTCGGCTATTTGCCAAGTGATCATAAACCAAGCGGACATACAACAAAGGACGACACGTGAAATTTATTTCGTGGAATGTGAACAGCTTGCGGGCCTGTATCAAAAAAGGGTTTTTGGATTTTCTGGCCGACAGCGGGGCAGACGTGGTCTGCCTGCAGGAAGTTCGCGCCCGTCCCGAGCAGGTGGCCGAGGAATTTCCCGGCTATACGATGCACTGGAACCCGGCTCAGAAGCTGGGCTATTCAGGAACCGCCATTCTGACCCGCACCCCGCCCCTGGCCGTGTTCCCCGGCCTGGGTCTTGCCCTGCACGACACGGAAGGCCGGGTTTTGACGGCGGAATTTACCGACTTCTACCTCGTAACCGTCTACACGCCCAATGCCCAGCGCGAGCTTTCACGTCTGGACTACCGCCACCTGGAATGGGATCGGGATTTCCTGAAATTCATGCGTAAACTGGAGAAGAAAAAACCCGTGATCTTCTGCGGCGACCTGAACGTCTCGCACCGCGAAATCGACTTGGCCAACCCCGGCCCGAACCGGGGCAACGCCGGCTTCACCGACGAGGAACGGGCCGGCTTTGACCGCATCCTGGATGCCGGGTTCATTGACACTTTCCGCGAGTTCGAAACCGGCGGAGGACACTACACCTGGTGGAGCAATCGCCAAGGAGTGCGGGAACGGAACATCGGCTGGCGGCTTGATTATTTTCTGATCTCCGGTGTACTGAGGAGCCGAATGGTGGATGCGGGAATCCGGCCCGAGGTGCTGGGTTCGGACCACTGCCCGATCACGTTGGAATTACTGGATTGAGGATTTAGTCAAACCGGGCAATCATTCGGAAAAATGATCCGCTGCCGTAGCTTCGGGCGCATAAACCGGAGTCCACAAAGACCAAGGCCCCTGCCGGTCCTCGGCGTCCACCCCGGCCACTCTGGCCCGGTAGGTGTTGCCGAATAGCAAATCAACTCGGATCGATTCTTCGATAATCCCACCGAATTTCATCACCTCTACTACACCATCAGGATGGATTTCCTCCAACTCCAGAACATAGTGGTGCACCGGTGTACCGTAGGTAGGCTTGTCCCAGGAACAGAGAGCGCTCTCGGTCAACTCCCCCCCCGGAACGCTGCCGACCCAGCAGGAAAAAAACAACAGACACGCGAACACAAGCCCCAGCATCCGCCGGCCATTTAATTGAAATAGCATGATTATCAGCCCCCGAGTCCCAAGCATTCAGCATAAAACCCAGCCCCCCAACCTTATATTCTCCTTGTCCGAAATATACTTCATTTCCCGCTTCACGGCAAAGTTGGGCTGGAAATATGAAATCAATATTCAACTCCAAAATATCAGCGGTAACCTGGAATTAACAGTTGCCATGGGCGTTACCAAGACAGCATATTGCATCAGGCGTCAGGTATGGAGACCTTGGCGCCTGTTCCGGATCTCCGGACTTGTTTGGAGGGGGTTTCAGGGAGGATTTCCTTGACGTTTAGAAAATTCCTGGCCATCTGCGTACTGACTTTGATAGTACTGGCCAACAATTCCGCCTCTGCGGATACTTTTTCGGTTCCCGATGACTTCGACACCATTGCTGCAGCGCTTAACTCAGTGGATTCCGGTGACCTGATCCAGGTCCAGCCCGGGTATTACAATGAGCACGGGTTGATTCTGCCCGCCGGGGTCACTTTGGCCGGAGCCGGGGAGAATCCCGAAGACACCATCATTGATGCACAGCTGCGGGGAAACATCATCAGCTGTTTCGATGACCGGGCAACGTCCAGGATCGTCAACTTGACGCTTCAGAACGGCAGGGCCCGGGGCGAAACCAGTTACGATAAAAGCGGGGGTGCCATCCTCGTCAATCAGGGCGACCTGCAAGTGGTCGATTGTAACTTCGTGGGCAATTTGGCCGATGCCCACGGCGGAGCTATCCGTTGCATCCAGGCCTCCCCCGAAATCATCAATTGCAATTTTATGGAAAACCGAGCGCCGGCCGGCGGGGGCGGAGCCTTGGACTGCAGCTACAACGCCTCTCCCCTGGTGAAGGATTGCACCTTCACTTCGAACTCCTCCGCTTGGGGCGGAGCCCTGGCCTGCCGTGGAAACTCCTCACCAAAGATCGTAGCCGGCGTTTTTCACCAAAACCAAACCAGCAGTAAGTTGTCCTACGGTGGTGGTGCCCTGGCCTTCTTCGACTCGTCACCCGAATTCACTTACTGCACCTTCTACGACAACCGGGCCGAGTACGGGGGAGCCCTGGCCACCCTTCCCGGATCCCCGGCCACCCTGACCCACTGTACCATCGTGGAGAACCAGGCCGATCACGGGGGCGGGTTGTTCTCCAGAGATTCGTCCACAAACCTCAGCAATAGTATTGTCGCCTTCCAGGACGGGACGGGCATCAGTGGAACCGGCTCAAACCTGCCGGAGATCTCCTGTAGCAACATCTACGGCAACAGCTCCGGAGACCTGGATGGTTTGAAGGACGACATGGGCCAATCAAGCGGCAACATTTCCCTCGACCCCATGTTCTGCGACTTCGATGACCAGGGGGAAGTGTGGTTCAGCCTGAATCTGGAATCACCCTGTGCAGCCGATGCTACCGAGTGCGGGACCATGGGTGCCTGGCTTGCCGGCTGCGAAAACTTCCGGAACATTCAGCCTCTTGACCATACCCCGCGGGTCCTGACCATCGAAAATCTTAAAGCGGCCCCGAATCCCTTCAATCCTTCCACCCGGATCAGCTTCGAGCTGGAATCCGACCAAAGGATCCGCGTCGAGATATTCAGCATCGATGGAAAGAAGGTTCGCGAGCTGGCCAACCGGACTTTTTTATCCGGCGTTAATAGTTTGACCTGGAATGGGGACGATGGGTCCGGACAAAAGGTCGGATCGGGTCTTTACATTGCCCGGATCACCGGCGAAACAGCGGTCAAAAATCGCAAGATTACCCTGTTGAAATAGCCGGGCTCAGTACACTATACATCTCAAGGCCCATCCGTTCCATTATGCCTAACCAGCTGTCTTGCCTGAATATTTTTCAGAAGAACCCGAGCAGCAGGTAGGAAGTCGTCTTGCCGATCATCGCCGAATCCACTTACCGCCCCGACTGGTTGTATCGCCGTTCCCATCCCAGCACTATCCTGCCCACCCTGTTGCGACCAGCGGCTCGGCTTCCCCTGGTGCGAGAGCGGTTGGAAATACCCGACGGGGATTTCATCGATCTGGATTGCCTACGAAACGGCTCAGACCGTGCGGTGATCCTGTGCCACGGTTTGGAAGGAAACGCCAGGAGGAAATATATGCTGGGCATGGCCCAAGCATTTTTCAGACGAGGTTGGGACGTAGTGGGATACAACTATCGCGGTTGCAGTGGAGAGATTAACCGGCTCCCGAGGGGATACCATAGTGGAGCAACAGAGGACCTGCAGGTGGTAATGGAGCAGGTCGGTGCGTCGAGCTGGAAAGATCTGGTCTTGATTGGTTTCAGCATGGGCGGCAACCTGATTCTGAAGTACCTGGGCGAGGATCCGGAAAACGTGCTGCCCAATATACGAGCAGCCGTGACTTTCTCGGTACCGGCTGACTTGGGCAATTCCTGTGGTGAACTGATCCGGCCGAAAAACTGGGTTTATCACCAGCGATTCCTGCGCCTCTTGCGGAAGAAGATCGAACTCAAGGCTCATAGGCATCCCGACATGATCGACATCACAAGGCTGAAACGGGTCAGAACGCTGATCGATTTTGATGACCTCTATACCGCCCCGATGCATGGATTCGTCGATGCGGATGACTACTATCGATCCTGCAGCTGCCGGCAGTTCATGACTCGGATTCGCGTGCCCGCTCTGCTGGTCAGCGCCAAGAATGATCCATTCCTGGGCCCTTCCTGCTACCCCTTCGCCGAAGCGCGTGATTCACAGTGGCTGCACCTGGAAACCCCTGACCACGGCGGCCACGTTGGCTTCCACGCCTCGGGCCGGGAATACTGGAGCGAATGCCGAGCCGTTGAGTTCATTTCAGCGATATTGCCTGCTGCGTCGAAGTGAGCTTACGCCCTTCTAAACCCCATCTCAGACGTGTCCCTGAGGGCTAAATCCTTCTCCCATTGGTCACAAAACAGTTGTTATTATTTCGACAAACCAAGACAAATGGCCTAGACTGAGGAGAGTGTTACAAATATTGTTTCTGTAACACCTCTCCAAGGTTGAAGATATTTTCCTCGGCACAGGAGCAAAATGTGAGGCATAGGATATTTTCGCTTCTTGCTGGTTTGATGCTGGTTCTGCCTGCTTTTGCGACTGGGCACGAACTGTGGTTTGAATCCGCCGATGAGGGATTGGTTCTGTGGCGTGGACATGGTCACGAAGCAGCGGGGCACGATTCAGCCCAACATGGTTCATCCAAGGGCGATTCGCCTGAGCACGGCGACACGAATGCTCCCTGCCCAGTGGAGGAATTCCTACAGGCAACCGTACTGGAATCCGGTGGTAGCCTGAGGATTATCTCCCCCGGCGAAATATTCCCTTCGATCTGGCCCTCCGATGCCCAAGCGCTGGCCGTCACGGTATCATCCGGTATTTGGACAAAAACTCCCCTCGGCACGATTAACAAGCCTCGCAACCGGGTCGAATCCCCACTGACGAGTTGGCGCTCTATCGAGGGCCTCAAACTCATTCGGTCTTGGGACCCAGCCCTGGCCCTTCCCATGGGTAATTACCTGGAAATCACTCCGCTGGACAACCTACTGAATATGAAAATAGGCGCCAAGCTGAAGGTGCTGGTATCGCGGCACGGCGAACCGGTTGTTGGGGCCGTGGTAACCTACGACGGCAACCCCCGCGGGATGACCGGTCCGGACGGGAGGATCAACATCCGACTGAAAAGCAACGGACGGCAAACGATAGGAGCCAGCCTGACGATTCCCTTACCGGATGAGGAAATTGACGAAATCATCTCGACGGCCCGTATGGAATTTTTTCTGGAGTAGAACCATGTCCAAAACAATTCTGCTGTTGCTGTGGATCACCATAGTGGCCGGACTCGGCACCGAATCTGCCTTCGCCCACGCGATAGACCACCGCGTTTCGGGTGGGCAGGCCAAGGTGGTGGAGGTGTTCTTCGCTGACGGCCGCCCCTTCTCCTTCGAGAGCTTTGAAGTATCCGGCCCTGGAGACCGATCCCCATTCCTGATCGGCCGCACCGACAAGCTGGGCCGGGTCGTTTTTATCCCGGACAGGAGCGGTGAATGGTCGGTCAAGGTCTGGTCCGAGGATGGGCACGGCCTGCAAACCACGGTCGTTGTCGGGGATTCGGAAACCGCAGACGGGAGTGAATCAAAAGCCGGCACAACGACCTCACCGAGCCGGATGGACCGCCTGACCGGCCTGGGTGTCGGCCTGGTTTTGATCTGCCTAGTAGGCGTCTTATTAACTGTCCAATCCAGGAGAAAACAATCATGAAACTGTTCGTCGTGGCCGTTTTGTTGGCTTTGGTTTCCGTAGTCCCCGCCTATGCCCACCACGGTGTTGCTTCCCTCGGTGTTGCCGGATTGGAAGGTTCCGGCGCTCCCGTGGAATCATCCAGCTCGGCTACCTTGCCCGACGGAAGCTGGCTGGCCACCCTTAAACTGGACTTGGCTCTCTTCGACACCTTCACCGCAGCAAGGGATGACGAAGGCCACTCCAACGCCTTCTGGATTTACGGGTTGGGCTACGGAGTGACTCCCGCCGTCTCCCTGTACGCCTTCGTCCCCTACTCGGTCAAAAAAGTGGAGGACAACAGCTTCAACAGCGCGGGTTTCGCCGATATTTCATTGATGGGCGTACTGGGTCTGAAGACCGACGGCGGACTGAAGCTGGTACCGGCGAACGAAAGTCTGGACGACCTGGAAGACTGGCATTTCACTCTCTACGGAGGGCTGACCTTGCCCACCGGTGAAGCGGATCTGGCCGACGCAGGAGGGACCATCGACCCGGGTATGTCCTTGGGGTTCGGAACGCCCTCCTACCAGGGAGGAATGACCGCCACCAAGACCCTCGGCCCGAAGCTGACCATGGTTTGGGATACCTCCTGGATCGGTTTCCAGGAGAACGAATACTCCGATGGAAGCTTGATGCGTTTCGGCGACGAATGGCGGCTCAACAACGCCTGGACGATGCGCATGTTCACCCGCGAACAGGGTAAGGTGCGCGTTGACGCCAATCTGGAAGGCAACTTCCTATCCCTTGGCCGCGACCGGGCCGACAGCGTGAACGAAGACGCCACCGGTGGCAAGATGCTCTACGTACTGCCCGGTATGCGCGCCTACTTCGGGTCCTCCAGCCTCGGGCTGGGCTGGAAAATGCCGGTGTGGACCGACCTGAACGAAGAGGACCTGCAACAGGGCGCCGAAGGCAAGGAAACCGGCCGTTTCATAATGACCTGGTCCACGTTGTTCTAGGAGGCTGCCGATGCACATCCCGGACGGTTTCATCACCCCGAAGGTTTATCTGCCCGCCTGGGGCATCGCTGTCCTGGCCTGGTGGATATGCCTGCGGCGGACTGGCTCGCTATTGGACCCCTTGGTGATCCCCCGGCTGGCGGTCACCACCTCGGCGGCCTTCGTGCTGTCGTTGGTTACCATCCCGTTGCCGGGCGGCTCCTCGGTGCATCTGACCTTCGTCGGCCTACTGACGGTGCTGTTCGGCTGGCGGCTGGCGTTCATGGCTCTGTCTTTGGTTTTCGTGCTGCAGGCATTCCTGCTGGGTGATGGAGGAATCACCACCCTGCCGGTGAACATCCTGGCCATCGCCGGCAGCGGCGTTATTGTGGCGACCCTGGTTTTTCACCTGTTGCGCCGGTTGCACTTGAATCTAGCCCTGTTTCTGGCCGGATGGACGGCCGTAGTCATCCCTTCGTTTCTGATCGCATTGATCCTGGGCCTGCAGCCGACTTTGGCCCACGACGCGTCGGGGACTCCCCTGTTCTTTCCCTTCGGCTTGCGGGTCACTTTGCCGGCCTTGATCCTGCCGCATATGATTTTGGGCATCGGCGAGGGAATGTTGGCGGTAATGGGTTGGCGATTTTTCCAGGCAGGATCCCGGCGCAGCATAAAGGGAGCGATCGATGCGTGATCGCCTGCTGGCAGTGATCTATCTCGCCTCGGTCCTGGCTGTTTCAATGAATCAGGATGTTAGCGTGCTGGGCGTTTTCTGCGCGCTGGTTTTGCTCGCCTGCGGGAGGCAGATCACGCGACTGGCCCGACGCGCCCTGTTGGCAACAGCCTTCTTCACCGGCCTGGTAAGCCTGGCCTGGCTGGCCACCTCGTTGCTGGAAGGAACCGTTCCCGTGATGGGCCTGATCCGCCTGAATCTACGGGTGTTCACCTTGACCACCATGACCTTCCTGGTCGCCTCGCGGCTGGACATACTCCAGATAACGGCTTTCTGGCCCCGATTTCGGACCTTGATCGTGTTGATCCTGGCCCAGATAGGGGTTTTTCGGCGCCTGCTGGGCAATTTACGGCTGGCCGCCAAGAGCCGCACCTGGCGTCGGCCCGCCCTGAAGGACAGTTTGGGCATGGGAGCGGCCACCGGCGTGGCTATTTTGCGACGAGCCGAATACGCGGCGGAACAAATGACACAAGGCATGATTTCACGGGGGTTCTTCCTTGATCCGGATAGAAAATCTGAGCCACGATCATGACGGCGTTCCAGCGCTGAAAGACATCTCCTTCGCCCTGGATCCCGGACAGAAAGTTACCCTGCTCGGGGCCAACGGGAGCGGGAAATCCACCCTGTTGAAGGCGATCAACGGACTGATCGAGCCCCGCGTCGGACGGGTCCTGCTCTGGGGTCGCGACGTGGCCGAAGCGGAAAAGGACAAGGAGTTCCGTCGGGAGTTGCGGTCACGAACCGGCCTGCTCTTCCAGAATCCCGAAGCCATGCTTTTCAACCCCACCGTGCGCGAAGAGATCGCCTTCGGACCGCTGCATTTCGGCCTTGATAACGTGGACGACCGGGTAGCCCACTGGTCCGGTGAACTACAGATTACCGACTTGCTCGACCGCTCTCCACACGCCTTGAGCAACGGGGAAAAACAGCGGGTTTGCCTGGCCTTGCTCCTGGCCGTCGAACCGGATCTACTCCTGCTGGACGAGCCCACCGCCAGCCTTGATCCCCGCAGCACCGGCTGGCTCGTTGACTTTCTGCAAAACCTACCGACCACGGTGATCACCAGCACCCACAATCTCAGCCTGGCTACCGAACTGGGCGAACGCTGCCTGTTGCTGGGTGAGGACCACACCCTTCTGTACGATGGAGACGTGCTGGCCCTGAGGGACGACCTCGACTTGTTGCGTCAGGCCAATCTCGTTCACATCCACGATCATCAGCACCGCAAAGGCGATGTTACCCACCGGCACTATCACTCTCACGATTGGGATTGAGCGATGAAATCAAGCGAAGAAACCATCCGCTTCAGCGTCTCCCTGCCCGCGGGCCTGCTGGCAGAACTGGACGAACGTTTCACTGCCCAAGGCTATGCATCCCGGTCCGAGCTGGTTCGCGACATGATTCGCGCCCAGCTCGTTGAAGAGGCCTGGGCCAGTGGCGGTGGCGAAGTTGTCGGGGTCCTGACTATCGGCTACGATCATCATCAGCGAGGTTTGGCCGATCGCCTACACGCCATTCAGCACAATCAGTTCATCCACATTCTATGCACTACCCACGTGCACCTGGATCACGACAATTGTCTGGAGACCATTATTATCCGTGGCTTACCCGAGGAAATCTCGAGGATGAGTATACAGATAGGGGGATTGAAGGGCGTGAAGTTCGCAAAATTGTCGCGGGCGGCTTCCAGAATACCATGATTTTCCCTGAATATTGATTTTTCCGTTTCGGCAATGGACGGCCTACGGATCGTCGTCGTCAATCACCCCATTGGCCTCTAAGGGATCGCCCAGCACTGCGTTGACCGGATCGGTCGCCAACCGGACGATGAAGGCTTCCTGGTTTTCGTGTTCTACGTCGCCGAAGGTGTGCACCGTAATCGTGGTGTCCACCGTCCCGGCCGCCATGGAGAACTGTCCCGTATTGGTGGCGTCGAAGTCCGTTGCTCCCTGCGTGGATCCGTTGTCGTATTCCAGGTTGAAGAACACCGGCACGATGGTCTGTTGGCTCAGGTGAACGGTGAAGAACAGGTCTCCGCCCTCGATCACCGTGTCTCCGGCCGGGATGGTCAGCTCGGGTTGATCCCCGTCCAAGACGGTTCCCGTGGCGGTATCCGGTGATCCGATCACCGCATCCACCGGCGAATGCAGGGTCACGGTGAAATCTTCCGCGGTCAGTTCCGGAGCGCCGTCGGCGGTAGTAGGAACCGGAATCACATAATTCACGGCTCCCGGAGGTACCGTGTATGGTCCGGTGTCCGAGTCGTCGTAGTCGATGCCCGAGCGGGCCGCCGTTCCGTCGGTGAACGTCAGCTCGAACTGCACGTCCACTTCGCTGGACCAACTCAGACTCACCATCAACTGGATGTCCGACCCTTCCACTGCCGAAGCCGACCCGGCCCAGGACAATTCGGGTGGATCCATGTCCAGGATGGTCCCTACCGCGCTGTTGAACGGTCCCATCGTCGCGTTGGTCGAGGTAATGAGGGTTACTATGAAATCCTCCACGGCCGCGTCGCCCCCGTCCCCGGCAGTTGCCGGCACCGGCACGATCGTCGTCAGACTGCCCGCCGCAATGGAGTAGGGCCCGGTTCCGCCGGTCGGAAAATCCGCACCGGCGGTCGCCGTACCGCTGGCGAGCTGGACCATGAACTGGACGATTGCCGTACTCGTTTCATCCAGGGACACCAGGAAATCCGCTGGAGTCCCTTCGCTGGTCGCCGCTCCGGTGATTTCCAGTTCCGGCGCGTCGATTATGGTCGCCGAAAGATCCGTTACACCGAGGGCCACGTTCGCGTTGCTGATGCTGATTTGAAGGACCTCGTCCGACTCCGCCGCCAACTGGTCGTCCAGGAAGGGCACGGAAAATGTAATCTCGGTCTGGTAGGCAAGAATAGTCCGGGTGCCGTTTTCGGTGAAAGTGTAGTCCACGCCTTGCCCGTTGGAAGTGCCCGGTGACAAATTCAAATCGAAGGATGTGTCATCCTGTCGCGGAGTGGTCAAACGGACCACGAACTCGTAGCTGGATCCCTCGTTGTACTGGTCGGCTACTACCGAGAACAAGTTTATTGAAGGGAACTCGTCGTCCACGATGCGGCAGAACGGAGCGTCATCCCGACATGTGCCCGCCGCGTTTACCGGATCGGTCAGGACCAACACGAACATCTCGTTGTCATCGTCGTGGCCGTCATCGCTCAAGGTCACGGGGATATCCACTCCGCCCTGGCCGGCCGGGATGGTTACAGTCTGCAGAAGTCCGGTGTAGTCGTCCCCCTGGGAGGCGGTTTGATCCATCGTTTCGACCTGGAAGGTCACATCGGCCGTACTGGTGGTGGCCGACCCGGCCGCCGTTTGCAGGTCCACCCTGAAAAGGGCGATGGGAACACTCTCATCCACAATCAAGTCGTCGGACTGGAGACAGGGTTGATCGTCGTCCACGATGGTGCTGGTGGCGATCAATCCCGTGAATCCGGCCTGGTCCGCGGAGGCGATTTCCAGGCGGAAGTATTCATACAGGGCCTCGGCCCCGTTGTCGTTGGTGATCGCAACGCTGAATTCCGTGATCGTGGCCCCGGCGGGAATGACTCGGGTGACCCCTGTCAGTCCTCCAAAATCCGTCGCCGCAACCGCATCTTCCTGGCCACCGATATCCCCTAGCCCATCTCCGGGAAGAGTGTTCAGCATAAGGGTTACCGGAACCCCATAGGGAGCATCCAACCGGATCGTGAACACCGCGTTTCCATCCGCCTCACCGAATTCGCCGCCTTCCAGGACAATGGCCTGGGGATCATCGCTGAGGATTGTGCAGCTTACCGGCGCCTGGCTCCAGGTTGCGTGCCCGGACAAGCTTTCCAAATGAGCGGTAAAAATTTCGTCCGGTTCGTCGTCGGCGTCGGATAGCAAAACCACCGGAATGACCTGCTGCGTCTGACCCGGTTCGATAGCGAAAAATTCGTCTACGGACTCGTAATCATCCCCTGCCAAAGCCGTTCCGTCGGTCGTCACGAATTTGAACTCGAGAGGAACCGTCTCCACCTGGGGCACACTGACGATGAACTCGGCCGCACCGGAATCCTCGTTCACATTCGCAACGCTCAGCGTCAACTCCGTGGTGTCGTCGTCCTGCACCTTGAGGATCAAACGATCGGCGTCACCGATCACCACATTCTGCACCGCCGTTATGGCGAGGCTGAATTCCTCCGGCAATTCCAGTATCGTGTCGTCCCGGCCTGTCACGGAAATGGTCCGACTCAGGTTGTCGCCCTGGGCGAATACCAGATCCTCGTCCAGAGCGATGAAATCGGCCCCACCTGTTGCTGTTCCGTCGAGAGTAGCCAAGTGCAGGATGACCATTTCACTGCTGGACCGGTCAATAGTAACCACCAAGTCAACGGTCTGGTCGGGTAGCCATTCCTGCAACGTGTCCGCTCCGGGATCGGCCAACGCGACTCGGGCCATCGGGGTTGCCGTGCCGTCAAAGACAGTCAAACTCAACGAGGGAATATCCAGATCATGGCCGTAATTGCTGTCGGCCGAGGCGGCGGCGTGTTCGATGACCAGACCCAGGTTGTCGAAGTCCAGGTCGTCCAACTCGATCCAAAGGGTCACCTGTTGTGGAACATCCCAATCGCCGGGCCCGAAACGCAGAGTATCCGGATTCACATGCAACGAGGGTTCGGGCGGAACCACCGTCATGGCTACCATCACGGTATCGGTAGGCTGGGATTGCAAAACAACATTATAACTTTGCGTTACCGCGGCGGCGATGGACTCGACCAGCGTCAGCAAAGTATCGGAAACGGTCACCCCGGCACAATCGTTATCGCCGATCAGGACCGGCACGATCGCCACGCCCCCTTGACCCTCGTAGGCCTTGTCATTCGAGGTCACGACAATGGTCAAGGCATCCTCGTGGGGTCCTTCCTGCACATTGTCGTCCATCGCCCGAACATTGATCTCACATTCTGCCGCCCATTCGTCGTCAACGGGTGGAAATACCAACGTGTCGGGATCGATTTGCACCTGTCCTGCATCGGCGGACAAAAACAAGGTAACCGTATCGGACGGCACCATGCGGAGGGAGACAACAAAACCGTCCCCCTGACCACTCTCCACGATCGATAGGGTGTCTGTCTGGATTATTACAAGTTTGGCGTTCGGATCAAAAGCGCTCCAGTCGTTATCCCGGCGATCACAACCTGCGCCCCCGGCCAAGAAGGTGGCCAGGAAGAGGGCAGAAATGAAAGTCGGAACGAGGACCGGAAACCTTGCCGAAACCAATTCCCGAATTGTGCCCCGGTTCCCACTGATCCCTGGTTTTCCCTTTCCAATTCTCAGTTTCCTCACTAGTACACCACCAGTCCGACCGAAATACTCGGCGCCCACTCGAGCCAAAAATCGCTCTCATCCGTATCGGCGAAGTAATATATCAAGTGCGCTTGGCCGGTCAGTCCGAAGTCCGCCCGTTCCGTTTCCCACAGGCTTTGTACGGCACGAAGCTGGAATCCCGCCCCGTACATCCGGTAAGTGCGGTCCAGGTATTTCAGCACCTCTGTTCCATCGTAGAGGCCCCCCCAACTCACAGCCCCGGCCACGCTCCACTGAGCCGTCATTTCCTGATTGATCATACCAAAACCAGCCGCCAGCCATGCCTGATGGAACAGGACATCACTCCTGCGGCCCGGTGTGGTCACTTCCAGGGTTTCGTAGCGGTTCTGCGAGTATCCTAGGGACACTTCCCTGAAAAATGCCCAGTGATCGCGCTTGAGCACCCACCGGGGATATCCGAAACGTTTTACCCCGACCAGGCCCCAGCCCGGCTTTGCCGCCGAAACTCCACCCGCCGCCGAAAGATCACTGCCGAATTTGAGGCCAAGGGAGACCGGAACCTGGGCGGCGGCCAGAAAACTTGGGTAATCAGGCAACGAATCAGGCCCCGCATACCCGTCGACCCGGTTCATCATTCGTTCCCACTCCGGATTCAGGGTGGTATCGATATCGAAGGTCATTCGGCGACCGGGGTACACGACAAAGCGCGGGAAAATGAGAAACTTGTCCAGGTTCAAATAGCGGTTCCAGCGTACATCGTATTTTTCGGGTTCGAACACCCAATCCCGCAATTCCCAGAGCACTTTTACCTGCTGGTCGTAAATCATCACGGTATACAAGGTATCTGCGTGCAACTCTTCGCTGGGCACGTAGAAATTTCCCGGGAAACCCGGCTGGATGGCCGCATCGATGCATCGCCCGGAAGGTGTACAGAATTCGACCTCCCCCTGGGGGAAGAAATTGCCACTTTCATCCTGAATGGAGAACTGGATAAAGGAGAGTGCTTTGACCTCTGCCGCCAGGGACGAAAGAGGCGAAATGGCCAGCAGGCAACCCAGCAGGACAAGCCAAATAGCCGAACAGGGCCATGAACGGTGGTTATTCGGAATTTTCGCAACCAGAGGCATGTCGCTCCTCAGCGAACTAGATTAGTCGATCAATTTGTTTTTTTTCAATTTCATACTCGGGGTCGCCCATAACCGAATCGAGGATCCGGCCAGGAGTTCTTCATGTTGCAAGGAATATTCCGTAGGTTGTGAACTCGCATCGGCGCTGAGAAGAATTTTCATGAGGTGTCGGGGGGTGGGGAAAAACGGGCCACCCACCAAGGGCGGCCCGTCAAATCAGGACTGATCGAAAAAACCCTAAGGTTCCTACCGATACAGAGCCTTGATAGCATCCAGACTGGTTTCATCGGAAGCCACAGCGCATTGGACCGCCGGGAAACCGTCCACGGTTGGATGCAGCTTGAAGTTACTGTAAGCATAGGTCCACATGCCAACAGCCCAGTTGGCACAATCGGCAACGGCCAAAACTGTCTCATCGAACCAGTAGTCGTCGAAGCGGATTTGAGTTCCGTCCTCATGGCTATCGGCACTCCACTCGCCGTAGGTCAGCAGCTCGGTGACGTGAAAACCGTCGGTAATCCAAACCATGCAGCTCTCATAGTGCTCGGGAGCAGCCATGATTTCAGCGGCTGTAATGAAGATCGGCGCGGGCATTTCCGTGCAGACCCCGACCGTTACGAAAGTGGCAACTCCAGGATCGACGGTGTTGTGGCCTACGTCCAGTTCGGTCAGGTCGTAATACTCGGTGTAGGGAGCATTAACGGTAACGATGTCTCCCACGAGGGTGGTGTGCCCGGAGCCCAGATACACCCAAGTGCTGTTTCCCATGCCGAAAGGCACTTCAGCAATGGCGCAACCGTATTCGGTCACGGCTGTCACGGTAGCACAAACTACCTCGACGTAGTCGCCCTCAGCGTATAGTCCGCCGACTTCCATGTCATAAATCGGGCCAGCGTTGGCTACGCCCGCCATCAACATTATGGCCAGAACAATAGTAATCCTCTTCATAGTCAATTCTCCTCTCGGGTCATCCCCTCTTTGAGCAGGGAATTTTGCACCCGAAGTTTAAGTCGTGGAGCAACAGGTCAAAAATTACAGCGACCAACCTTCGCTTACCTTACCCCCATTTCGGGCCCTATTGTATTAGATATCCACATTTTGTAAACACTTTTATCATATATTAGACTTTTGATAGATAATTGATCAAAAATAATCCAGATTGCTTGAATACGCCCAACCGTAGTGCCACAACCCGCAAATTGCGAGAGCCCTCTCAGTTTATGTATCCCAACGACCGTAATTGCTTCCGAATCTCTTCGTTTACGCCCTCATCCAGTTCACCGGCGGGACCCTCTGCCGGCCGTAATGGCAAATAGGTAGGCACGCGATTTTTTTCGATTCGTTCGATCCGCTTCTTCCCGGCGGAAGTCAAACCATCGATCAAAACCCGGCCAGGCATATCCTGGGCCGGCGGCAGACCCATCAAAGCCAGGAAAGTGGGGCAGATATCCAGCAGTTCCAGGTGGCTGAATTGATGGTTCGCCTCGTAAATCGGACTACGGACCAGGAAGATCCCCCATTCGCTGTGTTCGTGGGCTCCCTTCTTGCCGCTCTTGCGCGGGCCGTAGAAACCATGGTCGGAAAGGATCACTGTTTGGCGATCGGCAGGAAACCAGCTCAACACTTCGCCGGTGACTTCGTCTGACCAGTCGTAGTAGCGCTTCACCACATCCTTGAAGATCTCGATCTCCTCGGGAGTAACAACCAGACGGCTGTCCTGTGGTTTAAGAAAACGGTAAAAATAGTGGCTGATCATGTCTGGGCCGCGCAGGTAGAAATAGAACAGGTCGAAATCGAATTTCTCGGCGAGCATACGATTGACTGCCACGTAACCCATGTCGGCAGCCAGGACATCGCGCAGCTTGCCCATCAGCACCGGGTACTTTTTCTCGGCCAAGGTAATCTTGTCCGTATCTATGAACCGCGTCAGATCTTCGCGGGTCAATGAGGCAGGATCCACCCGCAAAGCCACTACGGCTTCAGTCAGGGAATCGGGGTAGACCAAGCCCTCCATTGGTTTATCCCGGCCATGACCGTAGGGCAGATAGTCACTGACCATAACACCGTTGATCTGGCGAGTGGGATAGGTGGTCCACATGCCGACGACCGAGCTGCTCAGATTCGCCGCACCCAGAATATCCCAGATCGCCGGAGCGTACCAGGCGCTGCCACTGACCGGCTTCTGGTCCGAACCCTTGACGAAATTCGCGATACCGTGGACTTCAGGTTCAACTCCAGTGGATATGCTGGCCCAGAGCACCGGCGATTTCTCCAGCGGAAAGAAGGTCTTCATCCGGCCGTAGGATGATTGCGTCATGAAGTTCTTCAGCACCGGCAGCCGGCCTTCATCTTCAATCATGGGTTTCAACAGACGCCAGTCGGCGGAATCCAGGCCAATGACCACCAGTTTGCGGGCTTCCGGATCCAGCGGCGGTTCCTTGCCGCCGCAACCGACCAAGAATCCTGCCAAAAGAACCAACAAGGCTCCCATCACAATCCCGCTCACCACTGCCGATTTCATCTCGATTCTCCTCGGGGTATCGGGCTCAGCCGAGACGGTGATCAGTCAAAGCGAAACCTTCAACACATCCTTCAACACAAGGCCGCCCAGCAGGGAAAACAGCATGAAGGCGACCAACCAATTCATTTCCAACCCAAGATAGCTTGTTGAACGCTCCGGCAGGTGCAGGGTCATCCCCCCGATCGGATCGTCACTCTTCAGGGACCGGGCACCCGGGGCCATGACTTCGGCAAACGGGCCAACCCTGTTGTGTTCGTTCACGCGCGGCAACCCTTCCCCCACTGGAAGGATCCGGTCTGCCACGGCCCGCCCATCCAGCATTATCTGTAAAAGGTACTCTCCGTCCTTGTCCCCCCGCAAGCGCCAGGCGATCGCTCCGTCCCGTTGATCACGCACCGGACCCGCCTCTATGATGACGCCATCGGGAACAACCAGTCGAAAATCCTTGAGCCGTCCGTTGGCATCCGAATTCAGGCGAACCGAAAACACGGCGGTCTCACCAGGATGCAGCGGCCGCCTGGAAAACCGGCTATCCAGTTGCGCCAGGGTCAGAACCATGGGCAGCGTCAGGGCAAGCAGAGCGGGCAACGTCATCATCATATAGCGCAAATTGGCCTTGGCCAGATCACGCTGGATACTGCCCAGGACACTCAGGTGGTCCTGGTAAAGACCCATTTCGAAAATGTGACCGAAGAGGCGGTCCCGACCATCAGCCAATTTCTTTTGCGGCGTCACCGCTTTGAACAACAGCAGGGCCCATACCGCGGAAAACACCGACACGACGAGCATCGCCCAGGCTGGATGCCCGGCCAGAGGCGCGACCAGCAGATCAAAGAATCCACTGACGATTCTCGTCAGTCCGTTCAGAACTCCGGTCATGATATGTAGCCCAAACCCTGCATGCGCTTACGAATCTCCTCTTCGGTATCGCCGTTCTCTTCGAATTTGGCGATCTCTCTCTCCAGAACGTGCTGAACGAATTCCTCGGGCGTGGCGTAACCGGCAAGTCCGGAATATTTTTTCACCTTGGCCAGCAGGTCCTTGTCGATCTTGATTTTTCCTCCACCGCCGAACATTACTTTCTCCCTCGTTTCGTAATCACCTGGGCTCGAACACCGACCCACCGACCATCTCCGGCAGCGGGGTAATCCCGAACAGGCGCAAAATAGTAGGCGCCATGTCCACCAACCCGGGATCCGCGCGCAGGATCGGCTTATTGGTCATCAGGATGCCCGGCACCTCGTCAGCCGCTATACAGTGGTCGCCGCTCCACTTCAGCAGGTTGTCGGTAAAGACTTCCGCCGGGATCGACCCCAAGGCCGATTCATTGCTTCCTCGCCACCCGCGATGATACCCCATTACAATGTCCGGGCCTGCGTTTTTCAACGGTCCGTGATAGGTATGGTCGGAGCGGTAGGCGTACTTGATCGCCGGCTCTTCAGACAGTGGATCAACCGTCGCTTCCAGTTTGGATTTCAATTCGGCCAGAAGGGCCTCCTGTTCGGCGCCGGGCTGCACAATGCCGTCCTTTTCCCGTCCCTGAAGATTCAGATACAGCCCGTTGATGCCCAGGGCGTAGGCTCGCGTGCGCGACCAATCCACACCGATCAGCATCTCCACGTTCTCTCGATCCATGCCTTCCTTCAGGAAAAGATAGCCGTTTTCCAACAGCCAGGTGTTCACATGGAAGGCTCGATTCCAGGGAGCAAAACCGTGGTCGCTCATGATCATGATCACCGCATCGTCGCCGACTTTGTCCATGGCGTCACCCAGGGCCGCGTCCAGGGCGACGTACATCTCGGCAATTCGGCCGGCCTGTCGCGGATCCGCGGACGCGTGCGTGGGCGAATCGGGGTCCATGTTGCGCCAGTGCATATGGCAGGTCTGGTCCGGAGCATTGAAGTAGAAGAAGAGGAAACCCTCGTCCAAACCGGAGAAACGATCCAGTTCGTAATCGAGCTGGGTGAGCCGTTCCCGCAGCACGAGATTGCTCAACTCCACGTATTGACTGTCGTTCAGGAACCCGTTCTCCAGGGCGCTGGTATCTTCGGGCAGGCCCTGGGTGTAATACGGACCGATAACTTCGGCTATCTCACGACTGTAGACCGAAGGAGTGCTGATCGGCATCTCCGGATTCATCGGGTCGATCTGGATAGGGGTGACGTAAAGACGTAGCGCCGGCCCGGCCTCAATCAGAAAAAAGCGACAGATACCCGAAACGTTTTTGAGCAACGGCACCATCGGAAATTCGAGCGTGATCCATTCGCTCCACTCGCCTTCCTCGAGCACGATCTCGGTATCTCCGACTTCGATCCACGCATTATGGGTTTCCGGATCAAGGCGGCCGGTCACCGTGGTCTTTGCTTCCGGGTCGCCCTCACGCCAGGTGTTTCTCGGCCCGATCAGAACGGCGCTGAAGACACCGTCATCCAGCCAGACCGATTCGACGCGGCCGCCGCCCAAATCACGATCCATCGGCGGATCGTCGGTGATCAGGGTGGAAATACCGTAATTGCCCGACAAGTCGGGGGTGCCCATTCCTGAAAGACTGCGCGCCTCACACTCGATGGGCGGGAAGTTTGAGGGCACCTTGAAGACCGTGGCGTCGATGCCCGCCTCGGAGAGAATCTCCCAGAAAGCCGTCCCCTCGCGCAGGTTGCGGATATGCCCTCCTCCACGCGGAATTTTCCAGGATCCCAGTTTGATGAAACGCGTCGAACCCTTCGCCTCGCTGGTTGACGAGTAGGGCAAAAGGGTTTCGGGATCGCGGTGGATGAAATCGTAGATACCATGTCCGCCCGAGTCGCGACCGGTAATGAAGTTCGACCAGGCAACAGGAGACTGGGGCGGAACCGAGGTGGCGAGTTCGCTGAGCTGACCGCCCTCGGCCAGGAATTTGTCGAAATTGGGCATGGCGCCCGAACTGCGAAATTCCTCCAACAGGACAGGGTCCATACCGTCGAAACCGATGACCAAAACCTTGGACTTCGCCGACGGCGGTCCGGCAACGGCCGGGACAACAGTCAGGGCAATGGCCTGGACCAGACAAAGCACAGCCAACAGACCCTTAAAATTTGAACTTTGCCGTCCAGTTCTCATCATCCATCCGCTTCCTGAAAGTTCTGACGATCCCCAAAGATAGAACGGCCGGTCATATGATCCGGCGCCTCAACGCCCAGCAGATCCAAAACGCTGGCAGCCATGTCCTCCAGGGCCGGCTTGGGCGTAATGAACGGCAGCGAGCTGAAGATTACTCCCGGCACTTGCCGCGGATCCATGCAGTGGTCGCCCGACCAGCTGCGGGTGTTGTCCGAAATCACTAGGTCGCTGACTGCTCCGACGGCGGCATCCCAGTCGGCTCGGTAACCCGGCTTGTAGCCGACAATCACGTCAGGACCATTGCTCCGATAAGGCCCGGTGTATATCTCATGCCCCGCCCACAGTTCGGTGATCGCTTCACAGGAACGCTCAACATCCTGCAAACCGCGCAACTTGCCGATCAGTTCTTCCTGCAGGGCGGGCACTTCCTCGGGTGCGACGCAGCCATCCGTCTCACGGCCCCGGATATTCAAGTAGAAGCCGGCCAGACCGTTCGTGTAGGCGCGAGTGCGTGGCCAGTCGATATCTGTCACTTCGAAGCGGTCCCCGGACGGGATCTCGGGCAACGGGCCCTCGGCTGGGTCACTCTTCAAAAAGAGATAACCGTTCTCGCGGAACCAGGAGTTCAGATTCACGCTGCGCTGGAAACTCTTGAAACCGTGATCGGAGATGACCAGCAACCCGTCCTTTGGGCCCAGCTTCTCCATGGTTCGGCCGACAAGATCGTCCGCGCGGCGATATAGGTCGCCGATTGCATTCTTGTGTTTCTCCGTATCCTTGCCCCGGTTGGCCGGATGATCCGGTTCCAGATAACGGAAGAACATGTGCTGGATACGATCGGTGGCGTCGAAAACCACAGACACGACACCATCCGGTTGTCGGTCCAAAGCCTGGAAAAATTGTTTCTCACGTTCGGCGTGAATACCGTAGACCTGATCCAGAAAAGCCTGTTCGTCGATGACCCGTTCATTCAACGCCCAGGTGTCCTCTGCCAGACCCAGGGTGGCAAAACGACCATGCAATCGAGAGTAGGCCATGGCCAGATGGGGCGGATTGCTGATCGGCATGGCCGGCCGCCGCGGATCGATATGCACGGGTGTGATGTAGAACGAGAAGCCCGGATCGAAGGAAGTGATCCGCACTTTGCAGATACCGTGGGCCTTGATCATACCCGACCGAAACTCCACCGGGATCCACTCCGAGTACTCATCCTCACCAAGCTTGAATTTCTCCTGGCCGACACGGAATTCGGCGCACTTGTTTTTCCCGTCGACTACCACACGGACAGGCAGGGTCATCGCACCGGGGTTTTCCGTGGAGCCAGGCAAATCGGGGCCGGTCAGGTGGGATTCCCAGGCGCCGGGACCTTGGTGTTTCAGGATCAGGCGCACCCCGCCCGTGGTGCGGTTACCGGAGGCCGGCTCCATCCCCGGTTCCGTGTAGTGGGAAAACGTGCCCTGGGTGCCGTGCAGATCGGGCACACACATCGCCGAAAGAAGCTTGCCACCGAACTTGTCGGGCGGAAAAGTGATCGGCACGCGCAGGATGGTACTGGGCAACCCCTGCTCGGCGCAGGTCTTCCAAAAAGGTTTACTGCGGCGCAGCAGTTCAAAGTGCGACCCACCGCCCGGTAGCTTGATCGGCCCCAATCTTCGCTCACGACCTGGGTGCAGACGTGTGGAACTCAGCACTGGCAGATGGGTCCGCTTGTCCCGTGTCAGGAAATCAAAAATATTGTGCCTTGAGGCATCGACCCCGGTTGCAAAAGTGGACCAACCCACCGGCGACATGGACGGAAAGGTCGTAGCCAGAGGTCGGAAGGTCCCTTGATCCCGTAGTTTTGCCAAGTGGGGAAGCTCACCCCGGCCCAACATCTCGCGGGCGATTTTCGGATCGAAACCGTCCAGACCGAGAACAACCACGCGTTTGATCTCGTGGCCGCCATGCCCACTGTTGGCTTTTCGCCGGGCTCGACCCCGAACAGTGCGTATCGCCACCCGCAACGGCCAGGCCAGCACGGCAAAAAAAGCCAGCAGCAAACCCGCCAACGCGAACAGGAAGGATCCACCCAAAGCAAAACCAGCACCCGGACCTATGTAGGCGGGCAGAAGGGGCCCTTGGAACAGAAGGGCAACTGGCAGCAGGATCGGGAGCATGGGCCACTTCGCGGACTGTTGAGGATCAAGGGGTGTTATCCCGGTAATTAGTGAGCAAATACCAGGCTAGATGATAACCGAATCTGCGATTACAGGCAACCCCCCCCGGTGGGCACAAAGAGGATACACGTGGTCGCAGTATTGTTTCCGGATAACGAGCAAAAGGTTGAATTTTCAGTGAGTAACGAACTTTGGGCAATCCGGCGTTTTGTCCGCTTTAAACTGTTTCCAGTGGTGCCAAATTACCGGCTATCGGCAGGGAAATGGTAAAAGTCGTCCCTTTGCCTACTTCACTCTCGACATCAATATTACCATTATGTATTTGGATGATATTATAGGAAAGGGAGAGCCCGAGTCCGGTCCCTTTGCCCACGTCCTTGGTGGTAAAGAATGGGTCAAACAACTTCTGTATATTATGCGGTTCAATGCCTTGGCCCGTGTCGGAAATTGCAATATACACCATCTCATCGTCACAAGAGGTCCGAAGTGAAATTTCTCCCTTTTTCTTGATGGCCTGCGCTGCATTGACAAGAATATTCAAGAACACTTGGTTTATCTGCTGGCCGTAACAAACCACGGGGGGGATGTCTCCAAAATCCTTGGTCACTTCCGCTTTGTATTTTATCTCATTCCAGGCGACGCTCAGTGTACTGTCCAGCCCTTCATTTAAATCTACTGCCTGGGCGAAGGTCTCATCAACATGGGAAAAAGATTTTAGATTTAGAACAATCTTACTTACCCGGTCTGTACCTTCCTGGGACTCGCTTAAGGCCTTCCCCATATCCTCCAAAACATAACCCAGATCCATTTCCTCTTTCATGATTTTGAGCTCGGCACGAACTTGTTCACCAACATCAGCTCCGCTGGCTTCAAGAAGAACTTCCAGTTCAAGGTATTTCTTGATGAGGTCAATCATGTCGTCGCCATACTCTTTGAGAGTGGCCAGATTCGAGGTGATGAACCCCACCGGATTATTTATTTCATGAGCCACGCCAGCGGCAAGTTGCCCGATTGAGGCCATTTTTTCGGCTTGCAGCAGTTGAGTCTGGGTTTGCACCAATTCATTTTCGGTGCGTTTGTGTTCCTCAATTTCCTCATTCAGTTTGAAATTCTGCTCCCGTAATTTTTGAGATCGCTTGGCAATTTCCTGTTCCAAACGTTCTTGATAACGCCGGGTGATATCCTGTGCCTCTTTCCGTTCAGAAATGTCAATGAAGCCTTCCAGCAAAAGTTCTTCCCCGTCGATCTCGATGGGGATGGAGCTTTTCAAAACGGGGATCTTCCGTTTGTCGCGGCGGACAAAGGTTGTCTCGGAATTTAAAGCCTTGGGCATTTCCCAAAGCAGGGGGCATTCTTTTATTCCGGCCGGACAAAGAGCGCTTTGACAAGTCTGACCTACTACTTCGTCCTCCAAATCAAATCCCAATATTTCCAGGGCAGTTTTATTGATTTGGCGTATGCGTCGGTCTTTTCCCACGACAAAAAAGCCAAACGGAGTGTTTTGCAAAATTATCTGAGTGGTTTCCAGTGCTTTTTGTACCCGCAGGTCGGCTGCTTCTCGTTCACTAATTTCCATTTTTAGCTTCTGGAGAAGTGTTTCTCGCTCTTGGTTGATCACCCCGACCTGGGAGAAAATTCGGGCGGTTAAAAGGGCCACCACAAAACACACACTAATCAGGAAACCATAGAAAACGGGTACAATGACGTGTTCATATCTATGGTGTTCCGACTCGGCTGCCCGGATGGCTTGATTTGTGTCGTAAACAATCTTGTTGGCATTTTCCCTGGAGCGTAGCAACTCGCTGTGGAGTTTTTTGAACAAAGTACTAATTTCCAGCTGTTTTTCCTGTTGCTCAAGAGCCCCCACATTCCGGAGCTTCCCCTCATGCGCTGCATATAAGTCATCCACAAGCTCATTGATGCCCAGAAGTCGTGGTCTCAAATCGAGGATTTCAATAACATAACCGCTTCCTGGCTTGCGGTGATAAGTCAATAAATTCGAGATAATATCCTTGTCGCCGAAATTGGTGGGCAAAATATCCTCATAGCTGCCGCCTGAGTGCAAAACAGTCAACACAAGGTCCATTTCCTGGAGTGCTTCCTTGATGAGCCTGTAATCCAGGTCAAAATCTCTTTGGCCGTCTGCGGTCAAGAAGACGTTGGATTTGATCTCAACCATGAGTAGTTTTTGTTGAACTACTTTGCCAAGATCGGCACGGGCGTGCTGGTTGATGAGGGTGTCATGATGTTTCTTCGTCTGGGAACGCAAAATGCCCTCTGCTCCTACGATGAGCAAAAAGGCGACAAAGAAAACAAGCATCAACAGCAGAATTTTTCGTTGCACAGGTGAACTGTGGCCTCCGACAACATCCCCCGTTTTCAGGCTCTTACTTGACATTGTAAAAACCATATTTGTCGAAGGTATCGCGGCCCAGGTCGGAAGTTGCATAAGTCATGAACGCACGGGCGATATCCGGATACCGGGTTGTCTTCAACAGACCCAGGACCAGTTTCTTTTTCGTGGCAAAATTTTCGTCAATTCCCAGCACATCAATGTATGGCTCATTCTCCACCCATTGAGAACTTGCATACCAACTGACCACCAGGTCGGCCTGTTTGTTTTTTATAGCCTTTACCAGGTCCTTGGTATCGGTCGTCAATTCTCTTGAATTTCTAAGTACGGCGGGAAAAATGCCCTTCTTTTGCAGAATTTTTTTGGTTTCCTTGCCAATGGCCCCACTGTCCGGATTTCCGATTACGACAAAAAGTTCGGTCCGGGCGAGATTGGCCAAGTCAGCCGAGATGTGTTTGGGATTGCCCTTCTGCACCAGAAGCGCCGCTTTATTGTAGCCAACCAGGACAGTTTCAGATATCAGGTCATCCGCCTGGCAGGTTTTTATGTAGGAGTCGGAGCCGGGTAGATACAGATCTCCCAACTGGTTAACCTTGATCGACCTGAGGAGATTGCCGGATCCATCCTTGATGATGATGATCTTGCAGTTTTCCTGTTTTTCAATTATGCGAGCGATGTCGGAAACTGGTTGAATCATAGTATTGCCGCAATATATAAGCAGTTCTTTTGTTTCGGCTTTCTCACATCCGCCCAGCAGAGTGCCTAGAATGCCCAGCAGGGCAAAGGCCATCATCAGTACGAACAGGAATTTTGTGCGTCCCTTTTTCACGGGAGTCCCCATTTTCGCAAATTTCGTTTAACCAAGCTTCGTTTAACCAAGCCAAACCCATATATCAGCTTTAACCGACAAGTTTATAATCGTCATCTATCTGGGTGGCCTTTACTACTTACTGTGTCGGCTATGCCTTGGAACTGCCCGTAAGGGACAGGTCAACGGCGAGGTGGAAAATGGGAGGCCGTCTCCACCATGCGGCGAGTGGAGCATGAGGGGTATAATGTCCCAGCCCTTGTTCCTACTGGGTAAGGAGGTAAACACTTGCATCAACACCAGTGATTTCCCCACGGATATGATTTCCGGGCAACTCGTTGTGCCCAAACATCAAACAACCTAATCAATCCGCTGAAAAATCTGGATTACCTCGTTTCGGAAACCAATTCCGATTGAGTGTGCCATTGTGAACCTGGAGTGAAATTCCGCTTCCCCAAAGAGGCTTGCATCGGGAACCCGGAGGTACTGTCCGGGTCCTTCAGAGACGAGGATGACGGTGTCCGGATCCTGGGCCAGTACATGGTCGGCATCGCTCTTGAAGTGGGGGCGACCCGGTGTGCGGGCAATGTGAGGATCGATAAGGCCGAACATGTCAATGATTCGGCGCTGGCTCAGGTAACCCAAAATTCCGATGTCGCATACGGCTATCGATGAATCTACGGGTGTATTTTCCCTGACCCAGAAGGCAGCTTGCCGGTATCCGTCGGTAAGGTAGCTACCGCTACGGACGGCGGGCATGACCAAACGGGAGGCAGCCCGTTCGGATTTGTAGATACCCATAAAAGAGGTCAAAAGAATAACTGCCATAATAACACGGAGGGTGACAGTTTGGCCACGGCACGGGACCTCCGCTTTTGCTTTGTCAGAATCAAATAGAGTTCCCATTCCCGCCGCCATGCCCGCAGCCAGCAAGGGCATCACGGGAACAAAAAATCGATAGAAATGCATCCAGTCACCACCGGCCAGGATCACAAATACTGTATGGACGGCGATGGCGCCCGCCAGAGGCCAGAATAGAGCGGGGAGGCCCCTGCCCAGGAATATGGACAGGAATAGTCCCACCAGTGCCACACCACCGTTTTCCCGGAGAAAATCCAGAGTATAGTTCAGGCCCTCAAAAAGAGCCCGCCCCTCGCCCGTCATTTTTGCATGGAAGGTATTGGGTAACAGGGCGCCAAAGTAATGCCATCGCCAGAGGAAATAGGAAATAAACAGGATGAGAAAAAGCATCAACTCGAAGACGGTTTTTTTGCTGGAGGGAAGGCTGGAATAATAGCCATCTATCGGGGTCAAGGATTCCGGCAAAACGCGGAGAAAGGAATACCCCCAAACCCGCCAGAAAAGAACCAGCAAGGCAAAAGCCACACCCTCAGGCCTCAGAAGGGCCAAGACGAACAACAGCACCGGTACCGCCGGATTAAAGCGCCGCTCTATCTCCCCGGAGGCAAAGACCAAGCCGACAGCCAACAAGGCCGCAAAAAGCGCTGTCTCAAGGCCGGTTACTGCATGGCGGGGCAATAACGGTGTTGCAGCCAGAAAGAATGGAGCCAAAGTAGCTGACAGTCCGGACCGAGGTTTAAGTTTTAATGCCAGTAGCCAAGAAAAGAACAAGGCCACCAAACCACCGATAACGCCCACGACCTTGGCTACGAGCAGGGGCAAAAAACCCAGCTTCAAGGCCAGGCTTGCCAGTAAAACCCAGGCGAAATTGGAATAGCCTTCCACCCTTTCCCCGCTATTGAAAACCAGCCCGTGGCCCTGGACAAGATTTTCAGCGTACTGGAAACTGATGTAGGAATCGTCCTCCACCCACGACCAATAATAAGTTGTGTGCAGAACAAAGAGCAGGCCGGCAATCAGCAGGAGGATCAGGGTTTTGCCCTTGGGCAAAAGGGGTGTTGCAGGGCCGGAGTACTGGTTCGTTGAATCCATGTGGCCTTCCGGTGCGCTGGAATGAGGAATCGGTGCATCGGGAAATAAATTTTAGCACAACGCTGGACGACTATGTGTAGTTGATTGCCACCGCAAGTGATCGCCAGCACTGCGGCCTGTCCTGAACCCGAGCCAGAGGATAGGCAAAAGAACCACCCGTTTACGTCGATCCCACAATCCGAATCCACATTCTAACATACCTTCGACAGCCCCAATAAAACAACTTGTCACCATTCCAGCCGAGGGATGAAAAAATTTCCTTCAATTTTCCTGATTCCACCAACATCCAGACAAACCAATGCAACCACCGCTCTCAAAGCGACCTCATAAATCCCCGCCCTCGGGTTAGTCTGTCCAGTGGTATTCTTCGGATTGATCCCAGGTATCGACACTCGAGTCAGCCGTCTGATCCATATCCGGCCGGTCTCGCGGCTGCGGAACAGACGGTCGTGAACCGCGTGCACCACATCGATCGTGGCTACGAGAGGATCGAACTGTTGGGTGCTCGGATCCGCGGGGAGAAGGGCTAAGCGAGGCCCCTCAGGAGTCGGTAGATCCCGAGGGATCCCAATTTTCGAATAAATCCTGGACGTCGCCAAGACCCGGCGAAGTGAATTCAGGCATGTGTTCCAGCCACGTCTCCTGCTCGCGGCGTAGATCTTTCGTGGGGCACCCCGCTTCGATCATGGCCTGCACCCGCGTGCCGAGGATGTGGGGTTTGAGGTAGGAGAACAGCACCCACGAGAGCAGCAGGTTGGACGACCAGCACGCGTAATGGACGTGTTCTCCCGACTGATCCATGACCGCGATCAAATGCTCCCGCCCATCAACACACAGGGTTATCCATTGGTGGGAAAGTTGTTCAAGAAGTTCCTGCCTGATTGGTGATACGGCAATTTTTGCTCCCGGGATATCCACGCCCGGTTCATAGGTCTGGGCCCAGATACTCATCCCGCGTACCGAAGCGGCTTCGAGGTCGGGTTTCAATCGGGCCAGAGGGACGGGAAACGCGTCGACTACCGCCAGGGTTTCGCACTGGGACAGCATCGTCCGACAGCGCTCGAATACTTGAAGCGGTGTCGTCAAATTGTAGATCCTCGTGTCGGGAGGTGCCGGTCCCAAAGACCGGATCGAATTCAGGGCCTGCTTCCGGGCATTGCTGAACTGGACTGACAATTGACCCATGAACTCGGAAGGGGGAGTGGCCCGGAAAAGTTTTGATCGCCCCTCTTCGGCTTCCACCGCACCCTTCTCCGTCAAAGATTCAAGGACAGAGTATATGGCTCCTTTGGTACGATTGATCGCCGCCGCGATTGCATACCCGGTCGCCGGTGGATGATTACAGAGAAAAACGTAGACCTCTGCCTCCACCTGCGTAAGCCCGAGATCCACTAACGCGTCCGTCGCCTGATTCGATGACAAATTCCACCTCCATTGACTTGCTGGTAGTCTACCTGTATACTACCAAACCGGCAAGTTGTTTTGAGTTCTTTTTAGCTATCCAGGAAAGGCCAATCCAAATAATGCCACAAATGAGTGCGTCTCGGCTGCTTCGAGTGTTCTCCTGGTCCTGTGACAATTTTCCCTCACGTCGGCTGACGGGGGAACCATCGTTCAGAAAGGCTGTCTCGAAAATAGTCGGCAGTCCAAAACGGCGGACGAACGCTGTTAGATCAGAAAGTTAAGGAGAAGGATCATGAAAGAGATTTCCAAGAGGTCGATCATCGCCATTCTGGCGCTTCTGGTGTCATTCTCATCTTCTGTCTTTGCCACAGAATTGGACGAACATCTTCGCGATCTGAAACCACTTATGGGGGCCGAATGGGTGGGTGGCTACGCGGGAGAAAAGGCATCTGCAGACGCCTTGGAGTTGGAGTTCGTGCTTCGCTTTGAACCGATCCTGGGAGGGAAAGTTGTTCTGTATAGTCGAGAGGTCGAAGCTGCGAATTTCTCGGGTGTGACTCATTTTTTTTGGAATCCGCAAAGAAGCGAAGTCTGCTACATCAACCTGAACAACCGGGGAATCGTTGAAGAGGGTTTTGTGGAATCCGACAGTGGCGGCATTGTTCTTCACGGGAAGAGTTATTGGTCGGATAGGACTGTGGAAGTAAAGACCACGCTGATGATCGACGCAAACGGAACTCTCACGGATACGTTCATGCGACAGGAAAACGGTCAGTGGGTGGAGGGGCACGTTCAGAAGTTTGTCGCCAAGTAAAACAGATTGAAACATCGGGCATCGGGTTATCTCAAACGTCCTTTGGGTAGATAATAGCCGGTTTTCTTTTGCCGCGTCATGACGGAGGCCGCAACATGTTGACCGAAACCTGGATGAAACATCTTTCAAAATCCCTCCTGTTGTTCTTCGGTATCATTTCTTTCTTCGCGATCCTCCTGTTCGCCGGCGGTATTGCCTCGGCCGAGGTGGTTCGGCTGCAAATCGACTCCCGAGAGGAGATCCAGGGTCAGGTTTTCAACCCCGCAGTCGGCTCCTATGAAAAGATTACCGGTCTGTTTTATCTGGAAGTCGATCCTGACGACTCCGTCAACGCCCGCATCACCGACCTGCAACTGGCTCCGCTCAACGCCCGGGGTCGCGTGGAATTTACGACTGAATTCGAACTCTATCAGCCGATAAATCCGGGCCGGGGCAATGGACGTCTGTTCTACTTCGTCAACAATCGCGGCAACCGGCACGGAGCGGGGTTTTTCTCCGCAGAGTTGGAATACAATTGGCTGTGGGATCAGGGCTTTTCCTATCTATGGTGTGGATGGGCCTGTGACGTGATCGAAAGCAACCGGAAGCTCAACATCCGGGTACCGGCGGCCACACGGGACGGCCAGCCGATCGTCGGCCGGGTCTATGCCGAAATGATCAGTTACAGCAACAGCGATGTTCCCAGCCTGCCGCTGACCTGGGGCGGCTCGATTGCCCGCCCGGCGGTTTCACTGGACAATACCGGTGCTGTGCTGACACGGCATCGCTATTCAGACGACGAGCGGGAAACAATCCCCAACGATGCATGGTCCTTCGCACAGGTCGAAAACGGCGAGATCATTCCGGATTCGGGCCACATCCACGTCTATGACGGCATTCAGCCCGGCTGGCTTTACGAGCTGGTCTACACGTCCCAGAATCCGCCGCTGACCGGTCTGGGAATGGCGGCTATCCGTGACGTCGTGTCCTTTTTTAGGTACGAGGTTACAGACGAAGCCACACAACCCAATCCACTGGCCGGTCACGTGGAGTACGCGTACTCCTGGGGGCATTCGCAGTCGGGCCGTTTGCTGAATCATTTCGTCTGGCAGGGATTCAACAGCGACGAGGCGGGACGGAAGGTCTTCGACGGGGTCATGCCCAACTGTCCGGGTGCCGGCAAGGGACAGTTCAATTCCCGTTTCGCGCAGACTACACGCCATGGGAGCCACCTGGAGGACAACCTCTATCCGGTGGATTTTTTTCCGTTCGCCTTCGAGGAACAGACCGACCCGGTAACCGGTGAAACCGGAGATGCGTTGGAACTGGCCCGTGAGCAGGGCAATGTGCCAAAGATGATGATCATCAACTCCGCCACCGACTACTGGACTCGCGCCGCTTCGCTCCTGCACACCGACGTTGAGGGCATGCGGGACGCGGACATCGACTTGTCGGTTCGGATCTACTCCGTAGCGGGGATTGCCCATACGGAGGGAAGGTTGGCCGTCGTCGGCAGGGCTCTGTTGGTGGCGCTGGACGAGTGGGTCAGCCAAGGAATTGCACCGCCCGTGTCGAGGGTCCCACGGATCGACAACGGCACGCTTGTGAATCTGGAATCGGTGCGCGAGCGGTTTCCGACGGTTCCCGGCCTCCGGCTCCCGGACTCCTACTACCATCCCTATCGTCTGGATCCCGGGCGGCGCTGGAAGACGGAGGGGATCGCGGACCATGTGCCGCCGTTGACGGGCCCCCGCTACGTCTGCCTTGTGCCCCAGGTAGATGCCGACGGCAACGAAATCGCCGGCGTTCGTCTGCCGGAAATCGAAGTGCCGCTGGCCACTTTCTGTGGGTGGAAACTGCGGAGGCCCGGGTTCTCGAATTCCTTGAGCCGCAATAACGGTCGGGTCTTACCCCTGGCGATCGACACCGCGACTCGCGAAGCCGGTGGGGATGGGCGACTCTCCATCGCCGAGCGTTATGCCACGCCTGAGGATTATCTATCCCGGGCGAAGACCAGTTTGGCCCAACTCCTGGCCGATCGCCTGATCCTTCCGATTGATCATGACCGGATGCAGGCCCTGGCCGAAAAACAGGCGAAGCTGGTGGGCAAGTTGCGATCCATCGAACAGGTCGCAGTCGGCGAAAGCACCGAAGCGGCGCAAACCTATTTTGAGCAGTTACGGGAGGCCGACCTCGAGTGGTATTACGGCCCCCGGGGAAGTGTGGGGGTTTCGATCAACGAGAAGGGATATGCGTTGATGTCGGATGGGCGACTGGAGTTGTCCGAAAAGGTCTTCCTGTTGAACACACGGCTCTATCCCGACAACAGCAATGTGTGGGACAGCCTGGCCGAGTGCCTTTTTAAACAAAAGCGGTACGATAAATCCAGGGAGTACTACGAGAAGACTCTGGATCTGAATCCAGCCAATAAGGGTGCCAGCAAAATGCTGGATCGGATCGCCGAGGCGCAAAAGCACTAGAGTAAACTGGTAGTGATACATATTCGAAGTTGGAAGCTATAATGACAACATGACAACCCTGATTTCGGTCGGCCGTGCGCTGGACCGGACTGGTTGTCACTTTTTTGTTATTCTGGCTGGGCACACGCGCCTACGATGGGAAAGCCTTTTTGGGTTTGCGGCAGTGAGGGGATTTTCTTGCTGATCGCGAATCCCGGGAACCGCCCTTCCGCACAATCGGCATCCTGGGTTTGATCCGGCATCCATGGTACACTGGAACATTCTTGTTTCTGATCTTCTGCCTGCCTGCCTGCCTGCCTGCCTGCGACCGACGTGAATCTAGTCTGGCGAGTTGTGTTTTTCTTATACACGATCGTCGGCACCGAGCTGGAGGAGCGTAAACTACTCGTGGATATCGGGGATCAATATCAGGAATATCGGAAGAAAGTGCCGCGATTCTTTCCGTTCTTATAAAAAGACCGGCGGCGGTTTTTCGACCATCAACTTCCTTGTTTCATGTTTGGTCGGCGCCCATGTCACCGGTTGTCCCCCCCTTGTTTCTACTGTATAGTGCCGAAACGATAGCGATCCGGGTTATCCACCTTCCTCAGGCGATCGGAACAAGATGCTAAAGGAAAACTTTGTCCAGACCATCGGCACGTCGATTCGTGACTACTGGGACGTGCCTTGTTTCAGCGACCTGGGCCGGTCGGCCATCAGCTACGGGGAGCTCGCACACCGGATTTTCAAACTGCACCACATCTTCGAACAGTGCGGAATCAAGCGCGGCGATCGGATAGCCGTCAGCGGACGCAACTCCACCAACTGGGGCGTTACCTACCTGGCCACCATCACCTACGGCGCTGTCATCGTGCCGGTCCTGCCTGATTTCAGCAGCCAGGAAATCGAACATATCGTTCGACATTCGGATTCGTCGCTGTTGTTTGTTTCCGAGGCGATTTTTGATGGGCTGAACGAGGAAAAGATCCCCTCGGCAAGGGGCATCTTCAGCCTGACTGATTTCTCGCTGCTTTGGAATGACTACGACTCGATTCGTCAAGCGGTGGACAACGCCGACACCGCCTATCACGAACAATACGGGGCCAGGTTGAACCGCACTGATCTGTCATTCCCCGAGATTCCGAACAGCGAATTGGCGGCCATCGTCTACACTTCCGGTACTACCGGTTTTTCCAAGGGCGTAATGCTTGCCCATAACTCCTTGATGGCCAACGTGCGCTTCTTCAATGACTGCGTAGAATTGAGTCCCGGCGACAAGATCGTCTCCTTCCTCCCGCTGGCCCACGCCTTCGGCTGCGCTTTCGATTTTCTGTCTCCGCTTTTGCAGGGATGCCATGTGACCTTCATCACCAAGGTCCCCACCCCGAAAGTACTGGTCAAGGCCTTCGAGGAGCTCAAGCCCGCCGTCGTAATGTCCGTACCGCTGATCATCGAGAAGATCTACCGTAATAAAATCAAGCCCGTGCTGGAAACGCCCCGGATCCAATTCATGTTGAAGGTCCCGGGCCTCAAGACATTGGTCCACCGGAAGATCCGGGACCAGATCTACAATGTTTTCGGTGGCTACTACAAGGAGATGGTCATCGGCGGAGCGGCCCTGAACAAGGAAATCGAGCAGTTCTTCCGTCAGATAGGGGTGAACCTGACCTGCGGCTACGGTATGACCGAGTGCGGACCCTTGATCAGCTACTCCCGTTCCAGTCATAAGCCACCCGTAGGCAGCGTGGGCAAAATCATTCCTTACCTCGAGTGTCGGATCGCCGAACCTCATCCCGAAACGGGGGTCGGCGAAGTGCAGGTGCGCGGCGAGAACCGCATGCTGGGCTACTACAAGGATGATGTGGCCACTGCCGAGACCATCGACGAGGACGGCTGGCTGCACACCGGCGACCTGGGGCATCTTGACGCTGACGGATTCCTGTTCTTGACGGGACGCTCCAAGAACATGATTCTCTCCTCATCGGGACAGAACATCTATCCCGAAGAGATCGAATCGCAGCTCAATAATCTGCCCTGCGTGGAGGAATCGCTGATCCTCGACCACGAAGGCCAGTTGACGGCTTTGGTTTATCCCGACCTCGAATCGGTGGATCGGGCTTGCCTGAAGGGTAAGCAGGTAGAAACATTGATGGAGGAGAATCGCCAGGCAATGAACACGCGTCTTCCCGGCTTTAGCCAAATCATGCGGCTGAAGGTCCTATACGAGGAATTTGAAAAGACGCCGACCAAGAAAATCAAGCGCAGGCTATACAAGGCAATTTCCTGAATTTAGCCGGAATGTTTTCGAAACAAGGAGTACACATGAAGATCAAGCGAAGCCCCATGGACCCTTTGATGATCCTGGAAATTTCCGGCAAGATCATGGGCGGGCCCGACCACGACCGATTCAAGGATGAGATCAACTCCCTGCTGGAGGGCGGCTACAAGGATATTATCCTGGATATGGACGGTGTACCCTGGATCAACTCGACGGGGCTGGGCATCCTGATTTCCGGTTTCCACTCGCTGAAAAATGCCGAAGGCAGTATGAAGATCTGCCGCGTGAAGGAACGTGTGTTGAGCATTTTTTATATTTCGCAGCTGGAAAATATTTTCCAGGTATTTCCCGACACCAAGGAAGCGGTGGACAGTTACGGGGAATGAAAGATAATTCAGAAGTCGGCCGGCGGACAATGCTAGCCCAACCAGGAATTGCTCAACCGCTGGCCTGCTTCCTGACCATCGCCTCGCAGACAGAGTAGCCGAACTGTTCGTATAGGCCGTGCGCATCGCGCGTTCGCAGAAGATGTTGGCGACAGGCCTTGACCTCCGGGTGCTCGGAGAGGCATTGGGTCAACCACTTGCCAAGCCCGGCCCCCCGATAATCCTCATGAACCATCACGTCGCATATCCACGCGAAGGTGCATTTATCCGTCACTGCGCGCGCAAACCCGATCTGTCGGCCCTCGGTATAAAGGCCCAGGCAGACCGAATTCTTGATCGATTCCTCCACCACCGGTTGCTCCCGTCCCACTGCCCAGTAGGATTCCTGCAGAGCTGAAATGATGTAGAAAATGTCCAACTCAACCTTGGCGTCGCTTATCCGGTACGAACCCTTGATCCATTCCATTCGAGTCTCTCCAGGCGGCGGAATGATCCTCGCCGCAGTCTAAAAGTCCGCTGATTTGGGTGCCCTGGGAAACGGGATGACGTCACGAATGTTCTTGATGCCCGTGGCGTAATTCACGGCCCGGTCGAAGCCCAGCCCGAACCCGGCATGGGGCACGGTACCGTATTTTCTCAGATCACGGTACCACCAGTAGACGTCAGGCTCCAGTCCCATTTCCTTGATGCGGGCGTCCAGCACTTCCAGGCGTTCCTCGCGCTGGCTGCCTCCTATGATCTCGCCGATGCCCGGCGCCAGCACATCCATCGCCGCGACGGTTTTTTCATCGTCGTTGAGCCTCATATAGAAGGCCTTGATCTCCTTGGGATAATTCATCACCACGACCGGTCGTTCGCATAATTCTTCACAGAGATAGCGCTCGTGTTCACTCTGCAGATCCATGCCCCAGGTGACGGGGAACTCGAACTTCCTGCCCGATTTTTCCAACGCCTTGATAGCTTCGGAATAGTCCATCCGCTCGAAGCTTTTCTCGACGAAGTTTTCAAGCCGCGTGATGGCCGTGGGCTCGACGTGCTTGGCGAAGAAGGCCATGTCGTCGGGATGCTCGTCCAGAACAGCCTTGAAGATGTAATGTAGATACTGCTCGGCCAGGTCGGCATCGTCATTCAGGTCGGCGAAGGCCAACTCGGGCTCGATCATCCAGAACTCCGACAAATGCCTGCTGGTATTCGAGTTCTCGGCCCGGAAAGTGGGGCCGAAAGTGTACACGCGTGTCATGGCGCAGCAGTACGCCTCGACATTCAACTGGCCGCTGACGGTCAGGAAGGTTTCGCGCCCGAAGAAATCCTGGCTGAAATCGATCCCCCCCTTGTCGTCCCGAGGCGGATTGGCCAGATCCAGGGTAGAGATGCGGAACGCTTCTCCCGCTCCCTCGGCATCGCTCGTGGTAATGATCGGCGTATGGATCCAGTAAAACTTGTTCTCATGAAAGAAACGGTGCGTGGCCTGGGCCAGACAGTTTCGAACGCGGGTGGCCGCGCCGATGATGTTGGTCCGCGGCCTCAAGTGTGCCATCTCCCGCAGGAATTCCATGCTGTGCCGCTTGGGCTGCATGGGATAGGTCTCCGGATCCTGTACCCATCCCGGGACCTCGATCGAGGCCACCTGGATTTCCCGACTCTGCCCCTTTCCTTGTGATTCGACCAACTCACCCGTGCAGATCACGCAACAGCCCGCGCTCAGCTTTTGAACCACCTCTGCAAAATTGGGCAGATCGGACTGGGCAACGGCCTGGATGGGGTCAAAACAGGTCCCATCGTGAATCTGGATGAAACTCAGGCCGGCCTTGGAATCGCGCCTGGTCCGTATCCAGCCTTTTACGGTTACCGTCTCGCCCAGGGGAATGTCCCCCTTCAGCAACGTGGATATCTTATGATCGGCCATGATCAAACCTTTCGGGCATCATTATGGAGCGTTGCCAGTGACTGCGGGTACTGGCCAGGGCAAATGTTGGGAGCAGGGATGATAACACTTGAGGGAATTGGGGACAACCGCGCCCAGAGATTTCTGGACCTGGGATTTCTGAACCAGGGATTTCTGAACCAGGAACTTACTGCTGACTGGATTGCCGAATCTTGTCAAACCAAGCCCTGCAAATATTCTTGCCGTTCCTCTTTGCTGAATTTCTCGATTGCATATCTCAGCATAACTCGCGGCATCTTTCTGTAGCGGTTTTTCAAAAACGCGACTTCAGCCGTCAAATCCCTGTTCCCGACTTCCCTTAGCATCCAACCCACTGCCTTTTGGATCAGGTCTTCCGGGTCGTTGAGTAATTGATCGGAAATACCCAGAGTGTCTTCAAATTGGTGGTTCCTGATGAAGTGAAAAGTGGAAATTACTGCAATTCTGCGCTCCCACAGTGAATCCGATTGGGCCAGTTCATACAACACGGACCGACACTTGTCTTCCAGATAAGCTCCGGCAATGTGTGGGGCCGAACTGTCAACCAGGTCCCAGTTGTTTACGTAGCGGATGTTACTCATGTAAAGGTGATAGATGGCCTTTTGTTTTTTCGCATCCGACCGGGGAAAATGAAAACCCAGCAGGAGTAGCGCAAACAATCGTACCTCATGATACTCTGACTTAATAAGCTTCGCGGCAATACTCACGGGAACCGCTTGGAACTTCCTGACCGCTTGACGTGTGAGCGGAACCCGAATGCCAAGAAACTTGTCACCATAGCCGTATTCGCCCTCTCCCGTTTTGAAAAATCGCTGAGAGTGGGCAGCTATTTCCGGATTCGCTAAGCCTTGCAAATGGGCTACAATTTGTCCGTATTCCTCTTCATATTCCATGTTGTTTATTTCCCTTTCTACGGCCAGTTTCATAGATAGAGGAACTTACATGACTCTTTCCATATCCACAACTTCCCCTGGTCGTTCAGCAACTAAGAACCATGAGGATTCCGAGTGTTGCAAACCAGAGGATATCAGGCCGAGTTCGGACCCGACTGTCGCCTCCCACCTCCTTTTGATATCCTCTTAAAAATGGATTACTTTATCCTGATTAAACTCCACCCCCGGAAGGCGCCATGAGATACGTCCCGATGATCTTCTTCAGCCTCGTCCTGGTAGCCCACCACAGCCGAGGTGGCGAACCAGGCTTGATGGGCTTGTGGCTTACCCTGCCCTTGGCGCTGTTCTTCCGTCGCCGCTGGGTTGATCGGGCCCTGCAATTGATGATGGTCGCCGGCGCCTTCGAGTGGGCGCTGACCGTTCAGTCCATCATCGAAGTGCGTCTGATGGTCGGCCTACCCTACCTGCGTATGGTGCTCATTCTGGGTGCGGTGGTGCTGTTGACTGCTGCTTCGGGCCTGTTGCTGGAAACCAGGGGACGCAGAAAACGGTTGCCGGACGATGACCCGGTCGGACCCGGCCTCGGTGCGTTCCTCTTCGTGGCCGCGATGCTCATTCCCGTCCAGTTGTTCGTCGAACCCAAGGGAATCCTGGCTGAACGCTTCCTGACCGCCGGAGGTTGGTGGGAGGGATTCATCCTGGCCCTGTACGCCGGTTGGTTGGCCGACAAGCTGCGCGACCCCAAGATGATCGGTCGCCTGCGTCCCCGCGTATGGCTGCTTTTCTCGGTAATCTTCTTCACCCAGTTCATATTGGGCATTTCCGGCTTTGAAAAGTTTTTGATGACCGGCCAACTCCACTTGCCGGTGCCCACCCTGATCGCCGCCGGCCCCTTGTTCCGTGGCGGCGGCCTGTTCATGGCCATCCTCTTTTCTGCTTCGGTGTTGCTGGTCGGTCCCGGCTGGTGCAGTTGGCTGTGCTACATCGGAGCCTGGGACAATTACGCCGCCATGGGCCGGAAGCTACCCGGTACTCTGCCGAAACAGAGGCCATTGATGCGCATCATCATCCTGGTCCTGGTGTTGGGAACTGCCTTCGTCCTGGGTCGCCTGGGTGTGAGCCTGGTAACGGCCGGCTGGCTGGCCGCAAGCTTCGGTCTCGTGGGTGTTGGGTTGATGGTTTTCTGGTCCCGCCGGACCGGCCACCTTACCCACTGCACCGCCTACTGCCCGATGGGCTGGCTGGCAACCCGCCTGGGCAGACTCTCCCCCTGGCGCCTGCGCATCGCCGACACCTGCACCGATTGCGGATCCTGCACCCCCTCTTGCCGTTTCGACGCCCTGTATCCCACCGACGTGCTCAAGCGGATTCCCGGTGAGGCCTGCACCCTATGCGGCGATTGCATCAGTCAATGCCCCACCAGCAGCCTGGAGTACCGGATTCCCGGCCTGAGCCCCACCCGGGCCCGTACGGTGTTCCTGGTCATGGTCGCAGCGATGCACGCGGCCTGGATTGGAGTGGCGAGGCTTTAGGTTTCCGATTGTGCGGATCACTTAACACTCGACAAAGAGGACTCATGAGCAACCAGACCGTTTTCAAGCTGGAAACCCAGATCATGCTGCGCCACACCGATGCGGCAGGCGTCCTGTTCTTTCCCCGGCTTCATGAGATCGCGCACCAAGCGGTGGAGAAATTGTTGGCTCTGATCGGCTTCCCGCTCAGCGATATGATTTCAGGCAAACTCCATCATCTGCCGATCGTTCATGCCGAAGCTGATTACAATCTGCCGTGCCGTTTGGGTGACAAGTTGTCCGTGGAGGTCTTGCTGCACAAGCTGGGGGATCACTCCCTCGGGTTCACCTGTAATTTCCTGGATTCCCGAGGGGAGATCAGGGCCATCACCCGAGTAGACCACGCTGCAATCGACCCTCACACCGGCCTGGTAACGGAATTGAACCAGGAGCTGAAAACCGCATTATCGAAGCTGCAAAGCAAGTTTTGACAACTCTTTGCGGCTGGGTTTCAGGCGTCCAGAATAATCTTCCGGCAGATCGAAAAATTTAATCGGTATCTTGTACCTGGGCAGTAACTGTTCCAACCGGACCGCGATATCGGCATCGTCGGCATCGACAAACGCCACGGGGCGCATACCGAATTCCTCATCCGGAACCCCGACCACGACGGCTTGTCGAATGTTTCCCAAAGAAAGCAGCGCCGACTCGATTTCCTCGGGTTGAATGTTCTCGCCCCCGGAAATGAACTGATTGTCCCGGCGGCCGGTGATCCTCAATCTACTGCTGTCGACAAAACATCCCAGATCGCCTGTTCGGAACCAGCCATCGGCTGTAAGAGGCAATGTTGTCTTGCCGGTTATGGGATCGAAATAGCCTGTGAACAGACCGGGGCCGCGCACCTGAATTTCATCTTCGCCGGAAATCCGGACTTCACAGCTTCCTGTGGTGAAACCGTCCACTGTAATCAATGACCCTGTCTCGGTCATACCGTAGCTGGTCACGATCGGGAGCCCCTGGTTGACCGCATCCTGAAGTAGGGAGTCGGGAACCGGTCCACCACCCAGCAGAATGATGCGGCAGTCACCACAGGAAATTTCATCTCGGCCGGCCACCACCCGTCGGAGTTGCGTGCCCACCATTGAAATATGGGAAAAATCGATCCCGGAACCCGGCATTACCATCGCCCCGCCGCTGACCAGGGATCGCCAGATGGGTGCTAGCCCGCCCACGTGATACAGGGGCAGATTCATTAGCCAGCGGTCACACGATCCGAATTGCAGTTGGTCCGCAGCGCAACCAGAGCCATGCAGCAAGGACGGCCAATCCAGCCGGACCCACTTTCCTTCGGCCGTGGTTCCGGAAGTGCTGATCAACAAGGAGCCCACTTCAGGTGATGGGGGGTAATTCTCCTTCCCCGGTTGAAGCGATGATTCGGGATCCAGAAACAATCCCACGCCAAGAGTTTTCAGCTGTTTCCCGATTATTGAAGCAGGCTGTCGAATGTTCACCGGCAGAACGATCAGCCCGGCTTCCATGACGGACAGAATCCAAATCACCGCATCGACGGAGGGTGCGAACGCCGCGGCGACCAGGTCCCCGGGCGACAATCCATTGGAGCGCAATCCATGTACGCGCTCGGTAATCAGGTTTGCGCAATCTTCCCGGGTGAATTTACCATCCCGATCCATCAGGAAAGACCGGCCGGGCTCTTCGGACAACCAGTCCCGTATGGTTTTACCCATCAGAGTCCACCGGTAGGGTTACCCAGGCCGACAAATGTTCTGCATCCAGTTTTTGCGGAAACCAACGATCCGTTCCCAGGCCCGGTAAGGCCCGGCTGCCCGCTGCCAAGGCCGTCAACATCTTCAGACCGATGTCGCTTTCGAATGAAGAACTGACAATGGCCTCGACCGAGCCGGCAGCCTCGATCAACTCGATAGCGGGGAGCATCCCCAGGCAAGACGGTTTGATCACCCACGCCTTGATTTTCGGGCCGCGCGCTGGGCACCCGCCCGCCGCCACCGCTTCAATCAGGCTTTCATCCAGAGCGACCGGCAGACCCCCGCTCAGGGTCAAATATTTCTCCATCTCCTCGGCCTCGGCGAACGGTTCCTCGATAAAACTAACGGCCAGGTTTTCCACTTGCCGGCTCAGGGCGAGAACACCTTCAATATCCATATTTCGATTGGCGTCAAGACGGATCTCCCCCTGAGGCCAGTAATCCCGAAACAACCTGACCGTCCGGATATCGTCCTCCTGGGAACGGCGCCCCACTTTGATCTTCACCCCGTCATAATCTTCCAGCATGCCACTTGCCAACAATTCGCGCGCCTCGGCTGGGGATCCGGAAAACAGGGCCGCCGAACGGGTGGTCTGGTTTTTGCCCGGCCAAAGATATTCTTCCAGGGATAAATACCGATTCGCGGCCGCCCGGACCACGAGGGCACTTTCGATTCCGAAGCGAAGACTGGGGGGAAGAACAGAAAAAGCAGGGTACGCACTGATCTGATGAAGCAGGGTCCGACAATCCGCATCGTCCAGGCCGGAGGGAAGTTCGAACTGATTCAACCAGATCGGCAGCTCGGCCAGGCCCTCCTCGTGCAAACCCGGCAGGGGAGCCGCTTCCCCGACCGCACCATCCAGACGGATCAACAGCCCTGATCGTTCCCGGCCACCACCGGTCGTCACCGGCTGTTTCAGCGGCAATCGATAAAGGCTGTATGAAATTATTCCGGAAATAATCATCCTCCTGGCCAATGAACGAGCCAGCCAACCGAAAACAACAAGGCGTATTGCATCTCCAGCTTCCCAACTTCGCCAAGCAGGATATTCATACTATTGCCGAACTCGCGACTGGCTCCAGGCTCCTGTCGCATCAACTTGTGAAAACCCGGGAAACGGAAAACCACGGGCAGAGAAGCCATCAAGACCCACCAGGGCGCAGCAAATAATCCCACCAGCAGGAAGGGGATGATCGCCGCCGCACCCAAGCAGAAGAGGAATTCAGCTCGGGCGAACCCGGGGCCTAAACGGACCGCCAGGGTTTTCTTGCCGGCCTGTCTGTCGGCTTCGATGTCCCGAAAATTGTTGACCGTTAAAAGAGCCGCCGAGAAGAATCCCGCCGCCGCGCCGACCAGTAGAGTAGCCGGATTCCAGCTCACCGCCTGCACATACCAAGTGCCCGCTACCGCTACCGGCCCGAAATACAGGAACGCAAAGACATCGCCCAGTCCCACATACGCCAAAGGCCGCGGACCTCCGGTGTACAACACGCCCAACAAAACCGAAGAAAGCCCAATGACCAGGATGGGCCACCCCCCGCGGACCAGAAGGTAGCTGCCCAGAATAATCGCCAGCAAAAAAACCAGAATGAACGCCGACCTCACGAATTCGGGCCGCACTAATCCGGCCTGTGAGACCCTCGTCGGACCGATGCGATCCTCGGTGTCGGATCCCTTGCGGAAGTCGAAATAATCGTTGGCCAGATTCGTCCCGATCTGAATCAACAGGGCGGCCAACAGGATCACCACAAAAGACGGGGCGTGAAACAAGCCGGCCTCGTGGCACATGGCCGAAGCCATTACGATGGGAGCAACGGCAGCCCAAAGAGTCTTCGGCCGCAGGGCCGAAATCCAGATTCCCAGCGTTGGTGGCATCACGGCCTGCGGGGAAATCTGCCGAAGTCGGGTTTTCTTTTTTCCACGAAAGCGTTGCGTCCCTCCTGGCCTTCTTCTGACATGTAATACAAGAGGGTGGCGTTGCCCGCGAGCTCCTGCAATCCGGCCTGCCCGTCGCAATCGGCGTTCAGGGCGGCCTTGAGACAGCGAATGGCCATCGGGGAATTGGCCAACATTTCCCGGCACCAGACCAATGTTTCGTTTTCCAGGTCGGCCAGCGGAACAACGGTGTTGATCAGCCCCATGTCGAGGGCCTGTCCCGCGTCGTACTGACGACAAAGGAACCAGATCTCCCGCGCTTTCTTCTGACCCACTATCCGTGCCATGTAACTTGCGCCCCAGCCCCCGTCGAAACTCCCGACCTTGGGGCCGGTCTGACCGAACCGGGCGTTGTCGGCGGCAATCGTCAGATCACACATCATGTGCAATACGTGACCGCCCCCCACCGCGTAGCCGGCCACCATGGCGATGATCGGCTTGGGACAAGTACGGATTTCCCGCTGGAAATCCAAAACATTCAACCGATGCACCCCATTGTCATCCACATAACCCGCATCCCCCCGGATTTTCTGATCTCCGCCCGAGCAAAAAGCCAACTCCCCTTCACCGGTAAGAATGATGACCCCTGTTTTCTGGTCTTCGCGAGCCTCGTCCAGGGCCGTCCGCATTTCCATTACCGTTTGTGGAGTGAAGGCGTTGCGACGCTCCGGCCGGTTGATGGTTATCTTGGCGACTCCCTCGGCCGGACCGCCCCCGGTGCCTTTATGGTAGGTTATCTCGGTGAACTCTCCCGCCCTTTGCCAAACTTCCCGAGTCATTATTTTCTCTCCATTCCTTGTATTATTCGCCCTACTTCGCTGGGCCTCTCCAGGTGAACCGCGTGGCCGGCGCCCGCGATGATCGCCGTCTTTGTTTCCCGCAAACCAGCCGCGATTTCGGCATATTTCCGATCTTCGCCCCCGGCTATGTACATTATTTCCTGACGAAACCGAAACCGGGTCAGATCCGGTTGTCTGCCTACGCTGAAAAGCCCCAGTGCCCGCGCCAGCTGAGCGGGATCACCCCGCAGGCGACGTTCGAGGATCCCGGGATATTCCCTGCTGTTTCGCAGTTCGCCGAACAGTGGTTGGCGATACCATTCATCCAGGAATTTTTCGAAATCTCCGGCGGGCAACTTTTTTGCGATTTCCCTGTCGCGGAAAAGACGAACCTTCCGCTGTTCCTTGTCCGGAATCCCCAATGAAGCCCCCATCAACACAAGGCCACGCGGCTCCACCAAACCAAGGCTTGTCAGCCATACGGCCAAGCGACCGCCCATGCTGTATCCACCGAGTGTGAACGGTTCTCCGCCGGCCAGATGGTTGATCTCCGCGGCCAAATGCGCCAAAACTACTTCGGTGGTGACCGAAGCATCGAGGAATAGGCCGCCGTGCCCCGGCAGGGAAATCGTGAGGAACTCCGGGAGGAATTCACGCAAGGGGTCGAAGTCCTCCATGTCGCCCAGGAAGCCGTGTAGCAGGATCAGGTTGCCGGGCTTCCTAATCACTTTGGCTCCTGTCACGTTCCCGGATAATTCGCTCCATCAATCCCCCATGGTCTTCGCGATCGCATATAACTTCGACAAGGCATGATTCCCGGGATTGTTGGGCCAAGCGCCAGCCCTCGGTGAATTCTTGCCTGGTCGCGCAACGCCACGACTCGAGTCCGAATCCAGCCGCAAAGGACCCGAATTCCAGATCATGATCTCCATCACACAAGGGGGTCATTACTTGGGGAAAATCAGCTATGGGCAGAGAGTTGAAAATTCCTCCGCCCCCGTTGTTGAGCAGCACAATGATGACCTTGCGACGTGATTTTTTGGCTAGACCGAGGCTGTTGAGATCGTGCAACAAGGACAAGTCGCCGATCAGTAATACGATGGGTTCCTGCCTGGCATTGGCGACACCGCAGGCGGTTGCCAACACACCGTCGATCCCGCTCGCCCCGCGATTTGCTTCCACGTCCCCACTCAAGGAGTGACCGGTCGCAAATTGGCCCAGATGCCGGATCGGAAGGCTGTTGCCGGCGAACACGGGGAATTTCGATTCTGCCACCTGCCGGGTAACGAAAGCTTCCGTCAATTCAGGGTTGTCGTCGATTGCCGTCCCCAGGATTTTGGTGACCTTACCGTCCATTTCCTGCCACTCGGTCAGCCACGGGGTTGGTCCTTGGGCGGGAATGGCTTCCCTTATGGTCCGGGCTGCAATTTCGACCGGCGCGGTGAGCTGAAGAAATGATCTGTGACCAGGATTCATCCGGTCGCCCGAGGAATCGACCAGGACCCGATTACAATCCAGCCCGTCAATCCACTCCTGCTGCTTCCTGGAGATCAGCCGCGTTCCGAATTGCAGCAACAGATCCGGTCGCGGCCGATCGCCCAGCAAATCCGGGTGACGGATCAGCGTCCGGGGACAATTACCTATACGGATCGAGGAAGCGGGATCGGCGATCAGGGGCCAATTCAATTTTTCTGCGAGACGGCCCACCGCCTCCCCGTATCTGGTATTACCGACCACGATCAGACCGCGCTCCGACTTTTCAATAAAATCGCATATCAGCGCCGGGTCAAAAACCTGAGCGGCTTTGACCTCTTCTACAAAGGGAAGACCATTTTCCCGCCACTTTTCAGTACCCTGTAAACAGAATGCACTCCAAGGCGATTCCGACGGCGCCAACGGATCGCCAAAGGCGCAGTTCAGCTGTACCGGACCGGGACAACCGGAGGTCGCCACTCGTACAGCCTGGTCGACGGCCGTCAAAACCAACCGGGCCGGGAGCCTGTCATCCGGCGCTGGTAAATCGTTTTGCCACTTAACAATCGGCTGCAGGGGACCGAGCTGGTCGATGGCCTGGTTAGCCCCGCAATCCCGTAATTCCGGTGGCCTGTCCGCCGACAGCACGATCAGGGGAACCCCGGCCTGCCGCGCCTCCGTAAGCGCCGGCAGCAGATTCATCACCGCAGTTCCCGAGGTGGTCACCACCGCTGCGGGCCTCAGTTGCTTGCCACAACCCAGCGCGAAGTAGGCGGCGGCCCGTTCATCCACCACCGGGGTGATTCGCAAACCCTCCGCCGCCATTGCGGCAGCGATCAGCGGCGTGTTGCGGGAGCCCGGAGACACAACCAAATCCTTCACGCCCAAGCGACGCAGTTCTTCCATGATCAGACCGCTCCAAAGAGCGTTGATATTCGGGAAATTCCTCTGATCAAACTTCATTGTGGGCTCCGGTGATCAGCTGCCGCATCAGTTGCATTTTTGCTTCGGTTTCGTCCCATTCCGAATCGGCCGAGGATTCGGGCAATATTCCAGCTCCGGCAAAAACGTCCAGCACGCCGTCTTGCCAAAGGGCCGAACGGATCGCCACGGCAACTTCCGTTTCCCGCGCGGAGCAGCAACCGAAAGGCCCCGCGTACAGTCCGCGGTCGAATTCCTCGACCTCGGAAATTACCTTCATGGCCTTTGTACCGGGATAGCCTGCTACCGCCGGAGTGGGATGCAATGCAGCCAAGAGATGGCCATCATGCAGCCTGGGAACCAGTTCACCGCCTACGGTACTGCAAAGGTGTTGTACTTCCCGCAATCTGCGGATCCGGGGTTCCGTGTCCACTTCCAAATCACCAACGAGGGGGCCAAGCTTCTCGACAATCTGGTTCAGTACCAACCGCTGCTCTTCCAGATCCTTTTTGGATCTAAGCAACTCCTGGCCCAGGGACTGATCACCGGCTACCGAGTGGCCACGGGGCCTTGTCCCGGCCAACGCCTCACTCAGGATTTTTCGTTCCTGGCGGTGAAATAATTGTTCCGGGCTGGCACCGAAAAAAGCCGACCCCGGGACCGGCTCGATCCGGAAAAGATAACTGTTCGGCTGAAGCTCTCCCACGGTCCGCAGAAACTCCACCGGGGGAAATTCCGGCACCCCGAACCGGCTCCAGCGGGCCAGAACCACCTTCTTCAAACTTGATCTCTCACTCATTGCCGACTGGACCTGGCTCATCTGCCGAGCCCAATCCTCCCGGGATACCGACGGTCCCTCGCCGCCCTCCTGCCAACCTGTCGCAACAGGAAGAGAAACCCCCTCCCAGGCCTTTTGCAGTTTCGGGACCCCTTCGAGAACACTGTTCAATCCCAGGAATTCTCGACCGTTTTCCCGGCGTAGTTCCACAGCCGGCAAAAGCAATCGCCGCGTGCCGAAATCATGCCAGCGATTCGCCTCATCGATGGATTTTCCATCTGTGTCTGCTCCGGCCGCTGGCGTTTCAAAAAGGGAATCGAACCGACCCCAGATGAACCAGCGCAGGGAATTTGCCAGATCGCTGCCGGGAAAAACCCCGAGCTCTTCAAAAACGGTAGATTCGCCCACCCAATCCTTCAGATCCAACTGCAGAGCGGCGCCCCAGGCATTTACGGTCAAGCCACCACCACGAGAGCGCCACGACACCTTGGGAAAAAGCGGGATTTCACAACCCAGGCCCACGGGGAGATCGATTTCCAGACGGCTAAATCTTGACGTTTTCCGGCCAGACAACCATTCCCGACCAACGGCAACGACTTCTGTAAGATTTCCGGCCTGTACTCGTTCAAGCACGATCCGTCCCATCCAGACGGCGTCCGACCGCGCCGGCAACCGCGGCCATCTCGGGCATCAAGGCGGCGAATTGCTCCAGCGAAAGTGTCTGATCCGCATCACTGTAGGATAGGGCCGGATGGGGATGGATCTCGAACATGAGCGCGTCGGCACCCGCCGCTATCGCTGCTTTGGCGATGGGCCCAACAAGGTCGACGTTCCCGGTTCCATGCGCCGTATCGGCGACCACCGGCAAGTGTGTGGCACTCTTCAGAACGGGAATCGCATTGATGTCGAAAGTGAAACGGCTGGACGGTTCATGGCTGCGGATCCCACGCTCACACACCAGCACCTGGGGATTTCCGTAACTCATGAGATACTCCGCAGCATGCAGGAGCTCATCGATGAAACAGCCGAATCCCCGCTTCAACAAGACCGGTTTTCCGCTGGAACCAAGAGCCTTGAGGAGAGGGAAATTCTGAGCGTTGCGCGACCCCACCTGCAGGACATCGCTGTGCTCGCAAACCACTTCGATTTCCTCGATGGACATCACCTCGGTCACGACCGGCAAGCCGTATTCCTCGGAGGCCAGCTTGAGATATTCCAGTCCCTTCCTGCCGAGACCCTGGAACCGATAAGGGCTAGTCCGTGGCTTGAAGGCCCCCCCCCGCAACCAGGATGCGCCGGTTTCCCTGAGACAGGCGGCCACTTCCATCATCTGGGATTTGTCTTCCACCGAACAGGGCCCGGCTATGACGGCAACACCATTGCCCCCTATTGCAGCATCGCCGACCTGGATGATCGTATCGGACGGGCGCCACGTTCTTCCGCTTAGAACCGCCTCCGATTCCTGCCGCCAAACCCGCAAAACACCCGATTGAGCCGCCGCCCAGGCCATGGCGTTGATATGATCACTGGTCGTCAAACCGAAGGTCGCATAGCCCGTATCCCGCCAGAGAAAATCCAGATCATTCTCTAGCGCGGACCGTTTCAACCCGGTGTAATTCGGGCCGCTCACCTCCACTACCAGAAATCGGCCTTCGGATTGTTCGTCAACCATCGGCAAACCGGATTTTTCGCTATTGACCATCACCGACTCCATCCTTGTTTTGCTTTTCCCGGCCACCACTTATGCGTCCCCGCACCAGATCGCCGAACAATTCGATCCATTCTTCCTGAGTCGAACGATCCGCTCGATAGAGATCGATGTCCCGAGCAAGGTGCTCCGTATAGTAGGACGACAGGATTCGCTCCAGCATGGCGTTGAGCAGAAAAGCCAATCTCCGGGAATTGATTTCCCGGTTCAATTCCCCCGCCGCCTGGCCCTCTTCAATCAATTTGTTCAAGTAGTTGGTACTGCTCCGCGTAATGGCCGCAATCTGTCGGGATCGGAACGGCACATCACCGGACTGCAGGAGATTGAAGTAGATACTGGCCAATCGAGGATGGCGATCGATAAATCGGAACCCACTTCGCAACAGCTCACATAACCTGTCCTCGAAGGACAGCTCCGAGGTCTGTTCCTGTACCCCGCGCAGATATTTTTTCACCTGGGTCAAGGTTACCGAAACCACTCCCTCGAACAAATCCCCCTTGGAACGGAAATAATTAAAGATGCTGCCCTTGCTGATGCCGGCCGATTTTGCCAAACTATTCATTGAGGCAGAGTTATACCCCTTGGAAAACTCGTCCACGGCAACAGAGAATATCTTGTCGCGTTTTTCCGGTCGCAACGCGCGCCAAGCTTCTGTGCCACTGTTTTGATCGCTCACAGCCTTCTCCCAGTGAATTGACCACCTGGTCACTGACCACCCGGTCAATATACCATGATATCCACTGGAAGCAACTATCTGATCAGGTCTGATCAGAAGGGGACGGAAATACTTCAGCCAACATCCTTCGCGGGGAATCCTGACCGCAATATGCTATATTGCGCAGGCGCTTCGCTGAAGAAACCGCTCTAACCAAGGATTTATCATGCGCCGCACCGCCAAATTTTTGTTCTGCCTTTTCCTCTTCTTACTGCCCTCCTCCCTCTTGGCGGCCGGCATTACAACCACCCAATTACTGGACATCCAACAGGTCGGCAACACCGACATCTCCCCGGATGGGAAATGGGCAGCCTACACAGTGAGAGAAAACCGCTCCCTGGACGACGAAGCAGGAAGTGGTTGGAGTCGATTGTGGGTCATCGCCACCGGCGGCGGCAAACCCCGCCCCTTTCTGACCGGAAAAGTTTCGGTGGGATCCCCGAAGTTCTCACCCGATGGTCGGTACATCGGATTCACCATGCGCCGGGGTGATGATGCCAAGACCCAGGTGTGGGTCATCCCCGTGGACGGTGGGGAAGCGCAGGCGGCGACACAGAGCAAAACCGGGGTTGGGACCTGGTCCTGGGGCCACGACGCGACATCCATCTTTTTTGTGGAGGGCGGGGAAATCCCAGCCGAGGAAGAGAAACTGAAGAAAAAAGGCTGGCTACCCAGATACTACGAGGAGAATCTCAAGGACCGAATTCTGTGCCGAACCCCATTCACTTTCGGAACCGAGTCCCCTGAATCCACAGACCAGGCAACGGACGAGATTCTGGTCGAGGGAATTGCCGTGTGGGGCCTGGACGTCGGACCCCGCGGCCGATTCGTAGCCTTCGGCGCCAGTGAACGGAACCTTGTCGATCAACGTTACATGTTCCAGGACATCTACCTGCTGGATATGGAGACCGGCCAACACCACCTGGTTGTGGATGTGCCCGGCAAACTGGGCAACTATCGAATCAGTCCCGACGGAAAACACCTGGCCTGGACGGCTGCGGCCTCCCGCAGTGACCATGCCGTCAGCAGTTTGTACGTGGCGGGTATTGACGGCGCCGAACCCAAAAACCTTACCGGTGAGAACTTCGAGGGTCACATCCGCCACTTCTCTTGGCAGGACAAACAAACGCTCTTGTTCCACGCGGACGAGGGAGTCCACACTACCTTGAGCCTGCAATCGATCCGGAAAAAACCGGAAGATCGAGTTCTTATCTTCGACGGCGCCGACCACGACCTGGTCATCGGCCTGCCGGCCAGCCGATCCGGCCTCAAAACGATGGTAACAGTAGGACACAACGGGACCACCCCCCGCGAATTATACGCTTGGCGTGGAAAGGGTTCTCCCAAACGGCTGACCCGACACAACGAGTGGCTGGCGGACGTCGAACTGGGGGAGCAGAAAATCGTCCGATGGGCCGCGCGTGACGGCCTGGAACTGGAAGGCATTCTGATGCTGCCCGTGGGCATGAAGGGGCCTGCCCCATTGATCGTCAACGTGCACGGCGGACCCGAGGCCCACGAGCGAAACGGCTGGCTCAGCCGCTATGCAAGCCCCGGTCAAGCGATGTGCGCCAAGGGCTATGCTGTTTTCTTTCCCAACTACCGCGGCAGCACCGGACGTGGGGTGGAGTTTGCCGCCTCCGCTTTTCGCCAACCGGCCGGCGCCGAATTCGACGACATCATTGACGGTGTGGATTACCTCATCGCCGAAGGCATCGCCGATGAGAATCGCGTGGGCGTGATGGGCGGCTCATACGGAGGCTACGCCGCCAACTGGCTGGCTACCTACTACTCGGACCGTTTGGCCGCCGGAATCAGTTTCGTAGGAATCAGCAACCTGGTGAGCAAGCGCTTCCTGACCGATATCCCCTTCGAGGACCAATATGTTCACATGGGCGGTCCCGTGCGCGAAACCTGGGACTTGATGCGTGAGCGCAGCCCGATCCGATACGCTGAAAAGAGCCGCACCCCCTTGTTGATTCTGCACGGTGAGGGTGACCCGCGCGTACACCCGAGTCAAAGCCAGGAGATGTTTCGCGCCCTGAAAATGGCGGGCCATCCTTCAGTGCGCCTCATATTCTACCCGGGCGAGGGTCACGGCAACCGCAAGCGCTTTGGACGAGAGGATTTCGTGCACCGAACCATGGCCTGGTTCGATCATTACCTGACGGGCGATAATCCCTGGGACGGACCAATGCCCGCGCTGGACATCAGCAAGGAAATGGGATTGCTGGAGGAGAATTGAAGGAACTCCGGATTAATCCGGGATTCTCTCCTTCCCATAAAACAATACCATTCGGTCTCTACCCGATTGTTCAGCGGTAGTATGCTTTTAATTGGTCGAATTTCACCTCTTGAACCCCAACCGATACCCCATCGTGACAATCCGAAAGGCTGGTAAGGAAACCGGGATCTTCGAGAGCATGGCCCAAATCGGGAACTACGGCACTCAGAGTTTCCGTCACCCACACCTCATCGTAGATGTTTTCATTAACATCATAAGTGTATTCGATGCTGTAGGCTCCGGGTGGAAGGTCGGAAATCTCCAAATCCACATCAAAGTAACAATAACACCAACAGCCGTACAAAATCGGTTCAACCTCCTTGATGAAGATTGTGAAGTCCACGATTTCCACTTCGTGGGTAATGTAGATGCAGCAGTTGTGGTAAGAGTTGAGATGTTGGATCAGCAAGGTTCCGTCTTCAAGGACAACCGTGTCAAAAAGGTCGAAGCCTTCAGCGCTGGCCGGACTGCCGTACACGGTGGCAACCATAGCTGCCAATACAATCAATTTTATCAATTTCATGAATGAACCTCCTAGTGACCTTTTTCCTGGATCAGCCGTCAATCTTTCCACCTGGGCATCCATTATTGGACGGCATAATTGAATAATTTCCGAATATTTCCCGTAAAACCTGCGGCATTGGCCAGAAATTCCAAGCTACCCCACCCCAACCGTTGTATCCTCAGCTCCGGTACCCTATTGAACGGAGAGTCATTCAATGGATAATATCACGAGCCGGATCCGGGACATGTATGAGCAGTTTCCCTACCCAGCGGGTCGCCCCGCAAACCGGATAGGCAACGATGTGGAGCTGGCCCTCAGCTATCAGAATCGACGCCCTGAAAGCACGACGGCGCGGCAAGTGTTAGACGCTGGTTGTGGCCGAGGTATCGGTATCCTCGGATCGGCCACCCTGCAGCCCGAGGTCCACTTCCTTGGCGTTGATATCAACCGGGTAGCCATTGCCGAGGCTGAAAATGCGGCTCGGCAGCGAGGACTTGGGAATGTCCGCTTCCTCGAATCCGACTTGATGCAACTCGACGGCATCAATGCTCCGCCGGATGGATTCGACATCATCCACTCCTCGGGCGTCATTCATCACCTTTCCGCCCCCGAAGTCGGCCTGACCAAGCTGAGTGAGGTGCTGGCTCCACACGGCGTCATCAACTTGATGGTTTACGCCAAGCACGGCCGCACTCCCTTGATACAAACAGCCGACGCAATCGACCTGCTATTGCCGCAAGACATGCCGCTCAAGGACAAGGTCATGCCCGCACGGGCTGTGGCCGCCTTGGCCAAACACCACGTGCTGGCCGGCACGATGTTCGAGAAAACCTTTGAAGTAAACGACGTGGAATTCGTGGACAGGCTCCTGAACGTCAACGAGACCAGCTATGACATCCCCAAGCTGTGGGAGGTGCTGGAAGCCGCGGGGTTACGTTTCCTTCGCTGGGGTGAGCCCAAAGACTGGGCACCAGCCAACCTCTTGCCCGAGGGCCACTTGCGGCAGTGGGTGGAAAATCTTTCCGAATTCGACCAGTTTCGTTTCATCGAGTTGATCTACCGGCCGACCACGCTGGAGTTGCTGGTATGCAAAGCCGACAATGAGTTAAGGACAGATTTGAAACCGGAGGATATCGACTCGACGATTTTCGAGCTGAACCCCGAAATAGTGATCAGTACCGGCGTGCGTCAGACCCAAGCCGGGCAGCGCGTAGAGAAGCTGGACTTCACCCTCCGTGGGCTCGATCCGGAGAGCCTTGCCTCGGGACCTTTCGCTTCTGCCCTCCTGGTGCTGAAAGATCGACAGGGCAGCACCCTTGGCCGGGATCTGGTGAGCGCTCTGCAAACTATTGGAACCTCCACACCAGACAGCAATGCGATAATCATGGAGATGGTGCGCCGGGAAATTCTTTATCGACCCTGGTGTCGATAACAATGGTGTCGATAACAATCGATTGAACCCTGTGTGGTTACATCGCAAGTATCCATTGTCACTTCCGAGGCACCAATTCCAGTTGGTATTGGACGGAGCCGGGAAGCAGCGACGTGGCTTTTCCCTCGGCCCAGTCCTGATGTCCGACCAGAAAAAACGGTGATAACGGATGGCCGCTCTGGCCACCGGGCATATGAAGGATGCCCTGCTCCTCTCGTCCCGGGCTGACCACCAGCCGTTGGCTGGCTCCGTAGCGACGATGCTGGACACGAGGCATGAATGAGTCCCCGGGAAGGGCCTGAGGAGGTGCAGCCAGCCAGCGCGACAACCATGGGGCGAATCTCGTGAATGGATGCGCCACAACCACCACATTTCGGGCACCCCAAGTATAGTCCGCCAGATCCCGCTCATTATCCGTGGCAAATTTCATGGCGCCATCAACCGCCTCAAGCACCAGGTCGTCCCAGTCATCGAACATGGGAGGCAACAAATTGTCCGGACGCCCCTCCAGAACCTCCCAGGTCACGGCATGGCGATAGGGCAGCCAGGCAGGGCGGAATTCTGGATCGGTGGCAAAAACATCCTTCACCAGGATTTTGTAAACAAGGTCGATGCATTCGTAGACGAAGCTCCGCACCAAACGATAGGCCACCGATTCCACCTCGGCGCGGCCGGACCATTGGTTCCCCACCACCCGAAGAAAATCAGCCCGAGGCGAATCACCTTCAGGCTGCGCCTGCTCCAGGGTCTCAAGAGCCAAATCTCGCCATTGCTCCAGGAACACCGCCCGATCATCAAGCTGCAAAGCCAGCATGTCTTTCTCCACTGGGCGCACCAGCGCACGCAAACCATCGCGAACCTGTCGGGCGCGGGGGCCCAACCCATAACCTCCGTCACCGATCATCTGCAGATCCGCTCCTGCGGTTACCCGGCTATTGGCTGTCCACAGGAGGCCCTCGGCCGGATCGATCACCCGCGGCTGGACTGCCGGATCGTGATAGCCGTCCCAACGGCAAGTGCCGTCGGCCCAGGACACGGGTAAGCGGCCATCCCACCCCACCCGCCGGGGAATGGGTCCGACAATCGTCCAGGCTATGTGTCCCTGGTCGTCGGCGCAGACCAGATTCTGTTGGGGAATGCCCACGGTCCCGGCCAGAGCCACTACCGCATCGATGCTGTCCACCGTCTCCATCCGCATCAGGTTGAGGTTCACCGCTTCAGTGTCGTGGGCTGTCCAGCGCAAGGCCAGGCGACGGCCCTTGGAATCGGTGGTCCAAACCGGACCCCAGATGGTTTCCTCGATCCACAACGTATCAGGTTCTGCGCCGGCCACCGTGATGATCTCCGCCGCGCGGTTGATGGGACGCCATCCGTCGGGAGTACGATACCGTCCAGGGTCCTTCGGGTCGGTCTCAAGAATGACCAGGTCCACCCAATCGCCTTGGCTGTTGGTGAATCCCCAGGCGACCTGGCCGTTGCTGCCGGCCACCATGGCAGGGGTCCCCGGTAAAGTGACACCGACCACCGAACGCTTACCCTCTCCGGTACTCTCGTTCTCCGGCCAGCTCATGCGTGCACGGTACCAGATGTTGGGCAGGCTATGACTCAGATGCATATCATTGGCCAGCAACGCCCCTCCGTGTCCGGTCATCGAGCCGGCCACGGCCCAGTTGTTGCTACCGGAGGTATCCTGCCTAGGGGGTTGACGAGATTCGGCGCGGAGACGGTCGTGGTATTCGCCATAGGTTTGGTCACCGTATTGCCAAGTTCGCACGTCAACAGCGGATGAGTCCGGCAACACGACTCCCGATACCGGTTCGGACAGCTCGTAGTCCTGCAACGGCGCCTCCCAGCGATTGCCGCGCGGCAGCAGGAACTCGGCCAAGGCGGGCGGTAGATTGTCCCGCGCCGTTGCCCACGTTTTCTCGTCATTGACCGTCGAAAGAGTCAAATCAAGAAACATGGCGTACAGGGTCAGAACCGTATCGGCCGGACGCCAGGGATCTGGTTTTTGACGCAGGGCCAGATACTCGAAGGGCCGCGTTTGCAAATCATCCAGGCCGGCGTTCACACCCGCGGCGTAGGCGTCCAGGATTTTCCGGTCTTCACCGATCACACCGGCCACAACGATTTCCGCACGAGCCCTGAACCGGTGCCGCCGCGTGTCACGGTCGGTTTCCACCAGGGCCGGTCCCAGCAAAGCAGCCAGCTCTCCGGCCGCGTTGCGGCGCTGCAAATCCATTTGGAAAAACCGATCCTGGGCGTGGATATAGCCCAGGGCATGGGCTGCGTCGGGGCGACTCTGCGCCTGGATGTCGGGAACCCCCAGAGCATCGCGGGTCACAACCACGGGTTGGTCCAGATCGGCCAATTGAACTGTGCCCTCGAGCCGGGGACGACTACCCCGCATCGCAAACGTACCAGCCAGAAACACCAACAGGGCCAGGCCCAGCAGCGAAGCGATGATGATCAGCAGGATTCGGCGCAGCCGATGGAACATTGTCTTGTCTCCCGGTGAACGAAACCTGAGGAGTGCAAAAACGCCTGTTGGGCACGGGGCATCATTCCATATTATTCCCGTTTATGCGACATGTCTTAAAACCTTTATCTTAAAACCTTGAGAACTGGAATCTGACAAACTCCAGACCAGAAATCCTTCCCAATTCTTCGCTTGGTTGACTAGGCGCCGGTCGTCGGAGACAATCCGTTGGTGGACCTCGCGATCGTAAGAACACGCCCGGGTTGAAGTATTTGAGCAGGAGGATGTGGTAATGATTTCGGCAGTTGAAGCACTGGAACTCCTGCGGGAAGGAAATCGTCGCTTTTTGTCCGATCATTCGGCATCCCCGAACGCGCACAGCCTCCAAGCCCACCGCGCCGAATTGGTAACGGGACAAGAACCTTTCGCCATCATAGTCGGCTGTTCGGATTCGCGAGTGCCGGCCGAGATCATCTTCGACCAAGGTCTTGGGGATCTGTTCATTGTCCGGGTCGCCGGAAACATCGTGGCTCCCACTCAGGTAGGCAGCATCGAATTGGCGGCCGAAGAGTTCGGCACTCTGCTGGTCGTGGTTTTGGGCCACTCCGGTTGTGGAGCCGTTCAGGCCACTTTGGCCGAGCTCGAAAATCCTGAGGAAAACTTGTCTCCCAATCTGCGCTCCATCATTGACCGCATCCGGCCGTCTGCCGAGGCACTGCTGGAATCAGACCCACAGATGAATCAAAAGGCCCTGGCCCAACACACCGTTAAGGCCAATATCCACGCTTCGGTGAACCAGCTGAGACAGGAATCGCCGACCCTGGCTAGGCTGATTCATGACCGCGGACTGATGATCCTGGGGGCGGAATATTCACTTGAAACGGGAGTCGTGGAGTTCTTCGACGATTTGGCGGGAGGCCGCTGACAACCTCCACCTGATGTTGCCATCACCCTGATGCGGCAATACCCTTCGAATCCTTCGGTCCCAGAAACAGACCGGCAAAGATATCATAAGTTGCGTGGGCAACCATCACCAACAGCAGACTGTCCTGCCAGAGATAAAGCCCGGCCATCCCCAGCCCGAACAGACCGGTGACCATCACACCGTAAAAACGCTGGTAGCTGTGGACCAATCCGAACAGCAGGCTCGAAAGCAGAACCGCGAACGTCACCGAACCAAACCAACCGGTTATGAACTGGATCATGAAGCCGCGGAAAACCAGCTCCTCGGCGAATCCGGCCATGAGGGAGACCAGTACAAACATTGCTTTTTCACCGGGAGTGCGCGGAAAAACAAATTTCACCAGCGGAGTTTCCTCCCGTCGCAACAGACGATCGATTGCCTCCATAACCAAGGCTGCGCTCAGCCCAGCCATCACCCCGAACCCGAGGGCAGTGGCCAGGTTTTCACCTATCAGGCCAAGATCGACCAGGGACACCCCGACATCACGCAACGCCAGGAAACCAATGGCCGCCAAAACTGCCAAGGACGCCACGATCTGCCAGTAGAACCCGAGTCGCCCCATGGCCACTACCGATTCCGTCTGGCGTACCATTTGGTGTTGAAGCAATACAATGCCCAACGGCATGGCCAGAATCAGCCAGGCCGTATGGGTACCGACCAGATAGCCGCCTACCAAACCAGCAGCGGCACCGAACAGGATGCGTTGGTGTTTTGGGTTTCTAGGCTTCACAGGATTTCACTAAAATATCACCCTACCGGTTAGAACCGCTCCATCGGGAACTTCGACGGGACCGTTGGTTCCGTTGATCAATTCCACATCGCCCCGCAACACCACGTCCTTCCCGAAATGGATATCCCCCCGCACAACTAGTCGGCTGCATTCCAACATCGAAGGAGCGCCTTGGGGAAACCGCGCGTCGAAATCATCGATGAACTGATAGAATACCGGGTCCAGGTCGATAAAGGCCCGCTCAAGCTTGCGGGCGGTGTTGGCCGTAACCTGGAAATCATCAGTCAGGATATAATTGTCCGAGCGCACATCCAGCAGGTCGTTGGTTTTTTTGATGGGCGCGAACCGGGATTTCGGAATGAGTACCGCTCCTGCCCCGGGGAAGACCTCGATCGCCGACCCCAGCGCCGTTTCGAGCTGGTAAACCGGCGGCGATTGGCGATCGCGCGGGTCGAGGGTCTTGGCGTTGCGTATCATGGCCAGACCCAGAATGCCGTCCCGTTCGTCCAGCATGGATTGCAACGCCGGCAGGTTGATCCACAGGTTGTTTGTGTTGAAATATCGGTGCCGATTGATGTCTTGAAACGTTGCCTCATCCTCGGGTGGACATTGCGCCGACTCGCGCAGCAGAAAATTGCCGGTGGGCGATTGTGCCAGATGGCCGCCTTTCTTGTCGGCCTCCGTACGCGGAGAAACCTCCATCATGAAAGGCAGTTCGTTACTCGCAAAATAGCCAAGCAACGCCTCATCCATGACCGCGCCCAGATTGTCGGCGTTCGAAACGAACGCGTAGCGATACCCGCCTGCCAGCAACTTGTCCAACATGCCGCTGGTCACCAGAGCGGTGTAGATGTCTCCGTGACCGGGCGGACACCATTGCAGGGCGGGGTCCCTGGACCAATCCGCCAGGCTCAGATCTGTCTGGATAATCTTCGGCACCTTGTGTTGCAGGAAATCCAACGGGATTTCGCCGGGCAGATCATCGTAGCGGGCAAGGGCGGCCAAAGAATCATCCCGCGTGTTGAAACTGTTCATCAACACCAGGGGAACACCGCCCATCGTCGTCTGACGGGCAATGATGTCCAGGAAAGTCAGGCCCTCCTTGACCGGCAATAGGGACTTGGCCTTTGCCAGACCCATTCCCGTACCCAGGCCACCGTTGAGCTTCAGCAGGATGGCATGCGGCAGAACGGCACGACCGGCCGCTGCCATCTCGGGCGAAAAATCCTCGCTGGCCGGCAACGACTCGACCGGCTGGATTTCACTCTCGGGGATCAGGCCTGTTTTGCCGCTCGCCAATTGCCGGTAGTAATGCTCAAAAGTACGGATGACGATATCCGGTAAATTCTCCCGCGTCATCCGTTCGGCGAAGGGCGAAAATTTTTCTATGGGGTGGGTCATGGGTTATCTCCAATTGGCCGAGGTTTCAGCCTGATCTCAAGGATGGTCTTAACCAAGATCGTCAACTATACCTACGATCACCGACCGAACGGGCATGTCCGAAACCCCCAGAATCTGCCGCGCGCCGTTGCCTTCGTCCAGCATGATGACTGTTTCTCCCGCCCCGGCACCTATGGCATCGACGGCGATGACGTGGGCACCGGTGGCCTGGCCCATCGCGTCGAGCTTGTCCAGCAAAAGGAGTTTTCGACCTTTCATATCCGGATGGTGGATCGTCGAAGTGATGCGGCCGGCGACACGCGCGAGAATCATGAATCGCCTCCGGAGTTGTCCGGAGAATCGTTCGGCGTGGCGTTCGACAGACCGTTCTGAGGATCAATCATGACGTCATCCACCAGCCCGACCACCGCGTGATCAACGGGTACGTAGCTGGGCTCCAGGGTCAAGGCGGCCTCGCGACTGGCTTCCCAGTAGATAAGTTCGCCCGGCCCGGCCATACGGGTCCCGTCGGCGCAGACGAAAGGCCGGCCCTCTGCGGACTGATTCTTGTCCAGCGGCTGCACCCATAGCAGGGGCACGCCCTCCATTCCGGGGTAAACCACCGCGGGCACCAACCTGCCGATCACTTTGCCCAAAAACACGCTCAGTCCTCCAGAATTTCGGCCCCGCCGGGCATCCAGTTTCGGCACCTGGCGAAGTGGGTGCCTTCACCCAGGACCTGCCGCAGAGTCTGGTCCACGTTGGACATAATGGAAGCGCCCAATACCTCGCCGCCGACTCCGTCACTGATCCCGGCTCCATCTCCGGCCAACCGCACTGCCTCCTGGACATCCGACAGCAGGCCCGTAATCACCGCCAAAGCCTTGCCGCCCAGATCATCACCCAGGCGGATCTCCGTCAAGGTGATCGGCACCGCCTTCAACACGGCATCAAGGATCCGCAACAGGGTCGCCGAAGTGGAAACCTCCAGCACACCCACCGTGTCACCGTCAGGCTCGACCGGGCTACTTACCATGGTTTCCTGCAGGATGGCCAAGGATGGATGCGGGTCTGCCAGGTATACTTCGTCCACCAACACCGAGCTCTCGCGACCTACGGCCACGCCCTCGGTATAGGCTTCCTCCGTGGCGGCTACCGACCCGCCGACCAAGGCCAGATAGCGGCCGGGGTGAACCGTGCCGCAACGCAACAACGCCACCGGCGATTTCTTCAACATGCGATCGACGGCCAACACTCCGACGGCCACGCTTTGGAATTCCATCAATGCGAGCGACTTGCTCATCAGGCCTCCCCGGTAATCCGCTTAGCTACCCCGTTTAAACTATCCGAAAATGATCAACCATCACACAGCGGCGACGACGTGAGAAACTGACCGGATAGGTCAGGCCCTCACCCGTCGGGCTGGCGATGGTGAAACTCGTATGTCCCTCACCTCCGGCACCAAGCCCGGCGACGATGGGGCCGTTCTTGACGAAGATGCTGGTGTTCATGACCCGCGCCATACGGCTAAGGGCTTCGATATTCCGAGAATGCATTGACGCCGAATGACCGAAACCGTGCTCGGCCTCACGCGCCAGGGCTATGCCCCGGTTCACCTCCGGAACACGAACGATCGGCAGAACAGGCATCAGTTGTTCGGTCCACACCAGGGGATGATCCTCGGGCACTTCGGCGATGATCAGCTTCACTTCGCCTACACCCTTGACCCCGATCCGGGCCAAAATCTCCTCTGCGTTCTTGCCCACCAGATCCTTGTTTATCACCGCATGAGCACGTGGACCACGGTTCTCGGCGAAGATTTCCTTTTCCAAACGCCGCATCTGGGCTTGGTCCACCAGGTAGGCGCCTTCACGGCGCATGACCTGAATCAACTCGTCGGCTACGCTCTCAACGACAAAGACTTCCTTCTCATCCACACAAATGATGTTGTTGTCGAAGCCTGCGCCGAACACGATATCGCGCCCCGCCTTGGCGATGTCGGCTGTTTCATCCACCACAACCGGCGGATTGCCCGGTCCCGCGCTGACCGACCGCTTGCCGCTCTTCATCGCCGCCGCCACAACTCCCGGTCCGCCGGTTACGACCAGCAGGTTGACCCCCGGGTGGTGCATCAGTTCGCCAGCCGATTCGATGGTGGGTTGGCCCACTGCGGTGACCAGGTTCTGCGGTCCGCCCACGCCGGTGATCGCCTGGTTTATGATCCGCACTGTTTCCATCGAGCACTCGACCGCGCCCGGATGGACGTTGAACACCACGCTGTTGCCCGCCGAAACCATGCCGAGAGTATTGCAGATGATGGTGCTGGTGGGATTCGTTGTGGGTGTGATAGCGCCGATCACGCCGAAGGGAGCCCACTCCATCAGCGTCAATCCGTCGTCGCCGGTTGTGGTCACCGGCAGCAGTGATTCGGGTCCGGGTGTCTTCTCGGCCACGAGTTTATTCTTGATGACCTTGTGTTCATAGCGACCCAGGCCGGTCTCATCCAGGGCCATTTTCGCCAGCCGATCCCCCTCGCGCAACATGGCTGCGCGAATTGCGGAAACGATCTCCCTGCGATGGGCCAAGGTGGCCTCGCTAAGGTAGTGGAAGGCGAGGGTCGCGGCCTGCACGCACTCGTCAACGGTGGGAAATATGCCGTCACCGGAAACCGGGGATGCTTGCGTCGCCGGGCGCACCCTGATCGGAGCGGAGACGTAGCCGCCGGCAGGAAGTCCCGTCGGTGGGGTGCCGAGTGGGGTGCCAAGTGGAATCCCAGACGGGATTCCCGAAACAATTGCTGGCGCGGCATCGGCCCCCAGCTTGTCAGCCAGTTTTCGGGCTATCAAATCCACCTGTGCGTCGGTCAACCGCCGCATCAGTCACGCCCCTTCTTGTAACGCTCCTGACCCTCGATATCCCAGCTGTCGACAATGGCCATGACCACCGAATCAACGGGTTTGCCGTCGGTCACTACGGTCTGCCGGGCAGAGGATCCAGACGCGTACAATACATACTCGCCCGGTCCCGCCCCAACCGCGTCCACCGCGACAACGACGCCGCCGGTCAACTCTCCTTCAGGTCCCGCCGCACCGAGCATCAACAGTTTCAGACCCTGAATGCTCGGCTCTTTTTGGGTCGAGACGACGCTTCCCAACACTTTTGCGAGATTCATCGCCGGCCTACTCTTCGCCTTGGCGACCCAGCGGCAGCACCGCGTCGACATTCGAATGTGGGCGGGCAATCACATGGACCGAAGTCACTTCGCCAACCCGGGTGGCAGCGGTTTGGCCCGCGTCACAGGCAGCCTTCACGGCAGCCACGTCACCCCGCACGATGGCCGTCGTATATCCTCCCCCGGTCTTTTCGTAGCCGACCAGGTCCACCCTCGCCGCTTTGACCATGGCGTCGGCCGCCTCTACCGTCGCGGTAAAGCTCCTGCACTCGATCATTCCCAGCGCGTCTGACATTTCTTTTCCTCCGTTTGGTTGACCCGGCCCGTCCGGGTTGTTTTAGGGGCCTTTTTCGCACTCGTGTCAAAGAACTATGGGGTCCGGCCGGGTCCATCCGGCAATCCGTCTGGCCAATTCGCTCCCTCCTGCCTACTCCATTTCGCACTTCCTTCAGGCCACGGACCCAATCTCTTTACTTTTGTATTTCCCGTCCATCCAGGGCTTCCAAAGCCGCGACCGCCGCCGGCCGGGCTGCCTCGATATCCCTCTCCTGGCCCCCGATGTACAAACGCCCGAAACTACCGAACGCGCGAACCTCGAGGATATTGATGTTCGCCGCTTTCTCCGCCTCGTTGGCCGCCACCGCGGCATAGGCAGCCGGCTCGCACTCCAACACGAAGAGTGTTTCTCCGGCCAGGATCAGGTTGCCGTGGCGCATCCGGTTGATGAGCATGCACTGGTGGTCATCCAGGTTACGCACCACCTGGTCCGAAACGATGCGCGGCTTCAGTCGCTGGTTCTCGCTCAACTCCAGGGCCTCGAGGATTGCCGCGCCGGCCTGCCGCACATCCGCCTGGCTGTCCGAATGCACTTCCAGCATACCGAAGTGCCGCTCGACGATCTGCATCCCCGGAGTCACATTGGTGCTCTTGAGCGCTATGTCCATCACGCGGTTGATTTCAATTCCCGGCGCGATCTCCACAAACAGACTGGCTTGTCCCACCTTGGGCAAAAACCCTTGGGCAACCGTGGCCTGGAACGAGGCGAACTGCGGCTGCAGGCTGTCGATCACGCAATAGGCTCTCAGGTCGACCATTGTTTCTCCTTGACCGGAAATCCGGCAACGCTTGCTCGATTGATCAGCTGCTGATCGTAGTCTTCTGGGCTTCCTGCACGATCGCGATACTGGCACTGGCGCCGATTCGCGTGGCCCCGGCCTCGATCATCCGCTTGGCGTCGGTAAAGGACCGGATGCCGCCCGAAGCCTTCACTTCCATACCCGCTCCGCGCACTACCGAAGCCATCAACTCGATGTCCTCCGCCGTTGCGCCGCCCGAAGCGAATCCGGTTGAGGTCTTGACGAAGTTGGCCCTGGCCCGTTTGGCCAATCCACACACCCGCAACTTCTCCTCGTCGGTCAACAGGGCCGTTTCGATGATCACCTTGCTCACGGCGCTACCATCGCGACAGGCCTCGGTCACGGCCAGGATATCGCGCAGCACATAGTCGTCATCGCCCCCCTTGAGACGTCCGACGTTGATGACCATGTCTATCTCCTTGGCGCCATCACGAATTGCCTTGCGGGTTTCCATCCCCTTGATGTCCGAGGTGGCCGCACCCAGGGGAAAACCCACTACCGAACAGGTCAGGACCTTGGTGCCCCGCAGTCCATCGGCCACATATTTCACCCAGCAGGGATTCACGCACACCGAGCGGAAGCCGTGTTCACGAGCTTCGGCCACCACTTTGGCTACCATTTCCAACGTAGCGTCGGGTTTCAGAATCGTATGGTCGATGTAGCGGGCTACATCCTTGGGAATACTACCGGGGGAATCGGGCCCGGAGGTCAGCCTCCGCGCACCCAGTTCGATAAACTGCCGGGCTGTGTCGGGGCATGACCCCACGCAAGGACCGGCGTGGAACACCGTCCCCGCAGAACCGCCGACCAGGCCTTCCAGCCGGTTCACGATGCGCTGCAGATCCTCTTCGGAGAGATCGACCAGGCCGTAATCCAATGTTGCCACTGGAGAAATCGTCGCCTCGGCGCCATCACCGGGGAGATCGGAAATCATCGCTACCCTACGCTGATGCCGAGGCTCGGTACACTCGGTGGTCAAAAAGACATCCACAATCTGAGCGGCCAGATTGGCGCCGAGCTGACCCGCACCCAAGGTCAAAAGGTTGGCGTCGTTGTGCTCGCGTCCATTACGGGCGCTGGACAAATCATAGGCCATGGCCGCCCGCACTCCGGGCACCTTGTTGGCCACCATTGAGGAACCGATGCCTGCTCCGTCGATCATCACACCGCGGTCCGCCTTACCGGAAGCCACCGCCTCAGCCACCAGTTTGGCATATTTTGGGTAGTCGACCGCCTCGGTGGAGTCGGTTCCCAAATCCAGCACCTGGTGGCCTTGTTTCTTCATATAGGTGGCCATAGTGATTTTCAGCTCGTAACCACCGTGATCGGCTCCAATGGCGATCTTCATGATATTGCCTTCATAACTTTGCACCTCGTTCCAGGTATGTCACCAAACCTGGGATTCATCTTTATCGGAGGAGCCCGCTCCCGAGCCGATTTCCAAAGGTCGACCAGGTAACCGGGATAAACCCAATGTCCCGCTCACGACTTTGTATAGCATTCGGACATGGGCCTGATATCTTTCCTGGCCCAATTTCGTCAATTGGAAGCTGGTCAGAATCCGGTTTCCCGACTGCATCTTTCCTGCATCCAGATAACCTGCCTCAAGCAAACGTTTGGTCTGAACATGAAGATTTCCGTCAGCCAACCCGGTCTCTTTCCGCAATTGGGTAAAGGTCAACGGTCCTCGGTCCGCCAAAGAGGCCGTGATAGCAAGGCGGGCAGGAGTACCCAGCAGGATGTCGATTTCCCTTGCCTTCATGTTTGGAGACCGCTTTCAATAAATTAGCCATGAGCAGCCCGGGGACCAGCTCAAACCCACCGAAAACAACTTCGTGAGGTGAAGTTAAACCACCCGAACAAGGTCCTGTCAAGCAAAAGAAAGAAACTTCAAGAAATGAAGTCGAATAATCTTTTTGTAAACCTGATAAACAACAAAGCACCGGAGGAACAATTATGTGATATTGGCCTTCGAACCCCAATCAAATGCTAACCGAATCAATTTACATTTTTACTTCATGAAATTAAGCAAATATCATAACACGGGCCATGGTTTCCCTTATCAGTCTTTCTTCATAAGATGAAGTAAAAATCAATTATTGTTGATGACTGATTGTGACCATACCAGTCAGGTGACAGTGAATTGCAGGCTATGCTGAATTTCGTTATCCAGACTGGAAAATTGGCACGGAACATGCATTTTTCCTAACATCTGGAATTCACGGAACAGCTACATACCTCCGAATGGTTTTCCCCGAAGGAGTGCACCGATGTTGCGTCCTGGTCTAAGCTGGTTTCTTTGCCTGATAACCCTACTGGCATTACAGCTCCCTGCTGTTAACGCAGAAGGGGGCGATAATTTGGAGAAGGGCACCTTTGCTTCTCTCGACCAGGTAACCAAAGACAAACACAGGCAACTGACGGCTTACCTGGATCGCATGTGCGCACTCGCGGCCACCGTACGCGAGGATCCGGTGATGCGCCGTTACTTCAGCATCAAACAACGATACTGGCAATTGCAGCAGGAACAGCCCGCCCCGCCCGAGGCCCTGAGCGCCATCGAAAGTCTCAAGGAGACTCTTCTCAATCACTACCTGAACAACTATTTGGCATTCTACGATATTCTTTTTGTCGACAGCAGCGGCTACGTGCTTTCGGCTATCCGCCACCAGGCCGACTACCACAAGCACCTCTTCGAAGGAGAACGGGCAAAAACCGCCTTGGCCCGCCACTTGATGGAAGAACCAAGCGCCTCCTTCGTGGATTATGAATTTTATAATGTTTCAGATGAGCCTTCGGCCTTCTTCGTAGAGCCGGTGATCGAGGACGGCCAACAGCTGGGGTGGTTCGTCCTGCAGTGCGCTATCAACCGGATCAATACCATATTCACCCGTGGCGAAGAATTGGGCCAGACCGGGGAAATCTTCCTGGTCAACCGGAAGCATCAAATGCTGACTGAAAGTCGCCTGGATCTAGGTGCGGGAACTCTCAACCGCTATCTCTCCGAGGAAAACATTGAAGGCAAATTTGCGGAAAAGCAGGGCCATAAGCGGGTTATTGATTACCGAGATCGTGTGGCCCTGACATCATTTGCCGTGTGCCCTGTTATGGGCAGCGAATGGCTCCTTGTCTCCAAGATTGACGAAGACGAAGTAATTACCCGTCACTATCTGGAAAATTTATCTAGGCTACAACCCTCTCTAACCCAATCGCTAGGCAAAATTCCTCAACCCGATTGCCCGCCATGCAAACTGCCGACCAAGGCGAACATCGTGGACATGGACGAATTTCGCCGCTCCAACGACACGCCCCTCATCACCTTCGGCGTAAGCACTTGCACCGCCATTGTTGTCTCCCTGAAACAGGAGAAAGCATACCTCGCTCACGCCAGCGTCCAGGACCGTATTTACGGTGCCGGCGATCTGGATCTACTTGACTATATGCTGCGCCGCATCCGTCGGTTCGAGATCTATCCCTATCAGTTACGGTCGCTGGAGGTTGTACTGGTGGCGCCTCATCTGGAAAGCGTTACTGGAGCCGTGGAAAAACTTGTAGAGGCCGGAATATTGCTTTCGCAGATTCGCTTCCTACATTGCCCCGAGGCGGAGAGCGCAACGGTCTTTCACACCACCACCAGTGGCCAGACCGTGGTGCAGTGGATAATGGGTGGAGAGCAGAAGCCCCGCTGGCAGCGCGCTGCCGACACCCCAAGCCTCGGTGAGTCTGTCAAAGAGATCATCGGATTCAATAAAACGAAGACGTAAACCAAGTCTTCTATTGGATTGCATATGTTATGGGTGGGAGCAAATTAACAACTCAGGGCCGCACTTGGCGGCCCTGAACCGGGAAAAGACCTTAATCCTCTCCTGACGGCCTACACGGGCTGGGAAATTTCTCCCATGACGTCCTGCAAAGCCTGCATTTCCCCGCCGATCAGAATCTTTTCCAGATTCAGCAGGATAATGGTGTTGTCATCGGCTTTGCCCATTCCGAGTATGAAATCCGAATCTACGGTTCCCCCGATTCTGGGAGGATCGGAAATATTGTCCTCGGATACTTCCTGGA
>JAHOYV010000029.1 GCA_019038745.1 Gemmatimonadales bacterium | reverse complement strand
GCCATTGTGGCCTTCAACAAATGGGACCTCATCTCCAAGGAGACCAACACCCATCTGGATCACTGGGAGGAGTTCTGCCGAGACGTGCCATTCCTGACCTACGCTCCGTGGTTCACCATCAGTGCCTTGTCTGGCCAGCGAACCGGCCGAATACTGGAAACGGTCTGGGAAGTGCATGAAGAAAGACAAAAGAGGGTTCCAACCAGCGAGTTGAACGACTGGCTGGAAAAAACCGTGGCATACCAGGCACCGCGCGCTCATGGAGGTGGCTTGGGCAGGATCTACTTCATGGCCCAGGTCGAGAAGGAGCCCCCGACTTTCATGCTATCCGTGAACGAACCGAAATTCTTCCCTCGTAATTATTTGCGTTTCCTGAACAACCAGTTGCGCAAGGAATACGGATTCAAGGGTAATCGTATCTTCATGAGAATGAAGAAACATTGATCGGCCATCTGTTTTACGAATGGGTGGAGCCGAATCCCCAACAGAGGTAGAAAATGTTGCTCATCCTTTTCCTCATCATCGCTTTCCTGCTGGGCTCTATCCCTTTCAGTTACATCTTCGGTCGAAAAATCAAAGGGATCGACCTGCGGCAGCACGGTAGCGGGAATCTGGGATCAACCAACGTGTTCCGATTGTTGGGCCCAATGTGGGGTGTGCTATGCCTAGTCCTGGATATGGGCAAAGGAGCCGCTGCGGTCGGAGTGATGAGCTTGGCCGTTCGCTGGTGGGCCCCTGAATTCGGCAGCACTTTTCTGGATCAGTCCGATTTTTGGCGTGTTCTGGCTGGAGTGTTGGCCGCTCTAGGCCACACATTCAGTCCTTTCGTGGGTTTCAAGGGTGGCAAGGGTGTGGCAACGACTGCGGGGGGATTCGCCGTCCTGGCTCCCTATGCCGTGTTGGTATCCGTTGTAGCTTTTCTGGCCGTATTTGCCACGACCCGGATCGTCTCGATCGGTAGCATCACCGCCGCTTCGGTGATGCCCCTGGCCGTGCTCTTCTTCGAACTCAACTCCAACGACCCATCCAAGACCATCATCCTTTTCGCCACCTTGATTTGCCTCTGGGTCCTTTTCAAGCACCGCTCAAACATCCAGCGCCTGCGGCAGGGAACCGAAAACAGGTTGGACGGGCCTCCGGACGATCATCTTCCGCCCCCTGAAGAGGGAGTCTGATATGAAAGCAGCGATTCTGGGCACCGGCAGTTGGGGAACCGCCTTTGGGCGGCATCTGGCCCACAAGTGGGATCAGGTCGTCATGTGGGGCATTGAGCCTTCGCAGGTAGATGCCATCAACCAAACAGGGACCAATCCGGATTTCCTGGGGGACATACCCTTACCGCCGAACCTGAGGGCTACCCTTGATCTGAACGACTGTCTGGAGAACGCCCTGGCGTTATTCGTGGTCGTTCCCAGCCAGGCCGTGCGAGGTGTTATGGCCGAAGTGGTCAAGAGCACTACCTTCCCACCCGGAATTCCAGTAGTTAACCTGGCCAAGGGATTTGAAGTCTCGACTCTGCAACGCATTAGTGAAGTCATCACCGACGAGCTGGAGCAAGCCGGTCGACTGGCCGATCACCCCGTGGGTGTTTTGCTTGGACCCAGCCACGCGGAGGAAGTAGCCCTGGAACAACCCACGGCGGTAGTTTTGTCCGGCCGGCCGGATTTCAACTGGGAACCTCTGCAGAACAATATCTCCGGCCCGTTCTTCCGGGTTTACATCAACGAAGACCTGCCGGGTGTGGAGATTGCCTCCGGCTTCAAGAACATCATCGCCTTGGCCGTCGGTATGACCGACGGTCTGGGTACCGGAGACAACACGCGGGGAACCCTGATGACTCGGGGAATGGTGGAGTTGGCCCGTATCGGTTGCGCCCTGGGTGGACGCCAGGAGACCTTCTTCGGACTGGCCGGCATCGGCGACATGATCACTACCTGTATCAGCCGACATTCCCGGAACCGCAACTTCGGAGAAGCAGTGACTACCAGCGAAAAAAATCCCCAGGAGATTTTGGCTGAATCCATCCAAGTCGTCGAAGGGGTGTTCATGACTCAGGCCGCCTTGAAGTTGGGTCAGAAGCTTGGTGTCGAACTTCCTGTTACCAAACAGGTTCATGATGTGTTATTCTCTGGGAAACCCCCTCGCCTTGCCATGCGGGAATTGATGGAGCGGCAGCTGCGAACCGAACTGGATTAAAATCATGAAGAATGGCGCAAAGAACAGCATTCCCAGCAAACTATACTACTCCATCAGCGAGGTCGCGCAGATTACTGAGGTCAAGGCCCATGTCTTGCGCTACTGGGAGAGCGAGTTCTCCACTTTAAAGGTCAAGAAGTCCAGAACTGGAAGCCGCCGCTACCGCAAAGTCGACATCGAAGAGATCCAGGCCATCAAGAAGCTGCTTTACCAGGAAGGCTTCAAGATTGCCGGGGCCAAGAAAATCCGACGTCAAGCGCGCTTGGCAAACCAGAAAACAGAGTCGGCCCCTTCCAAGCAGTTGACCATGGGCTTCAGCGCTATGAAACACTCGGAACAGATGGCATTCATGGGCAAGGAATTGGGAAATCTCCTTCAGATGGTGAGGGACATGCAAGTATCCGGAGTTGAAGACAAGGGGACTGGCGAGGGCCAGAAGACAGCCGGAAAACCCCTGAAAAAGATGGAAGGTAGAGTTTGATTGCTTCTTGTCCAGGGGTGAGTCCGGTACTACATTGTCCGCTCGGAAAGATTCCCCCGGGGGAATCTCAGCCGTAAGGTCGGGGCGTGGCGCAGTCCGGTAGCGCACTTGCATGGGGGGCAAGGGGTCGAAGGTTCAAATCCTTTCGCCCCGACCAAATAAAACAAATGAATACAAAGAGTTGGCCGCCTTGGATGGGCGGCCTTTTTGTTGGTAAAGATGGCTTGGATCTATGGTTTGCACTTTAATAATGGTCGAGATTTTAAGGGTTCGCATGCTTGTTCGGGGTAACAAAAGGGGCAAATTCTGGGACATGACAAGTTCTCCATAATGGAAGACACTCGGGAGTGAACATGGAAGATTTTCAAGAGCAGACTTGTTCGATTACATCAAAATGTTCTACAATCCAAAGCGTCGCCACAGCCATATCGGCGACGTCAACCCCGAGGCGTTCGAACGTGCCTCAAACAACGGTTTCTAGGTGTCCACCAGAGCGTGGGAAGTCCAAAGTTCCATCAGCATGGGCGATGTGGGAGAATTTGAAATGACTATCGGCGCCATCCTTCCGGCTTTGAACGCAGCTCGTTTTTTGCCTGAAGTCATTGCAGATATCAAGGCCCGACAGCCTGACCTGCGGATCATGGTCGTGGACGACGGAAGCAGTGACGGCACGGCGGAAACTGCTCGCCGGGCGGGAGCAGACTCCATCACGCACCGCGTCAACCTGGGCAAGGGGGAGGCGCTCAAGACCGGATACCAGTGGGCGCTGGAGCAAAAACTGGAGTGGGTCTTCACCATGGATTCCGACGGGCAACATTTACCCGAGGAGATGCAGGGATTCATCGATGCCGCGACCGCCCAGAAACTTGACGTAGTGGTCGGCACCCGGATGGACGCCACTGAGGGTATGCCCTGGCTACGAAAGAAGACCAACCAGGTCACCAGTTGGACCGTCAGTCGTTTGGCAGGTTGCCGAATCCCCGATTCCCAAAACGGATATCGTCTGTACCGGGTCGAGTGCCTGCGTGGTCTTACCCTCAAGACCAGCCGCTACGATTCCGAATCGGAGATCCTGGTTCGACTGGCTCGAAAGAATTTCCTCATTGGATCCGCCCCCGTGACCACTGTTTACGGTGAAGAGGAAAGCTCCATCAATCCCCTTGTAGATACCGGCCGTTTCATTCGGCTGGTCCTGATGCTATTATTCTCAAGGGATTGATTTCTCTCCCCGGCAGCAACCGATTTTGAACATAGGATCACAACCAGAAAGCTGAAATGGACAAGCAACTTCATGTGTTAATCTCCAACGACGACGGAATAGAGGCGCCCGGCATCAAGGCGCTCGAGGAAACCATCCGCTCGATGGAGGGCTACCGCGTCACGGTAGTAGCGCCTCACGACCAGCAGAGCGCCAGCAGTCACAGCCTGACGCTGACTTCTCCGTTGCGCATCCTGGACCAGGGCGAGGGCCGCTATGCCGTCACGGGCACACCAACGGACAGTGTCCTGGTTGCCATGGAAAAAATCCTCCGCTCTGATCCACCCGACATCGTGGTAAGTGGCATCAACCATGGGCCCAACATGGGTGAAGATGTGATCTACTCCGGCACCGTGGCCGCTGCCATGGAGGGGACCATGATTGGCTTGCCCAGTTATGCCTTCTCCTTGGCCGAGTGGGGGCCCAAGGACTTCAGCGGAGCTGTCGGGTTCCTGCGTCGGTGCCTGCCGGACATCCTGGCCTTTCCCCTGCCCCACGGAACCCTGCTGAACATAAATATCCCCTCACGGCCGGTTGAGGATATTCAAGGGGTGCGGGTTACCCGTTTGGGCAACCGGGTCTACCAGAACGTGATCACCGACCAGGTAGATCCGCATGGCAAGCCATACTTTTGGATAGGGGGCAAGGGCCCGACCTGGGAACAGGAGAACGGGACCGACTACTGCGCCGTCGAGCAAGGCTTCGTCAGCATTACACCCTTGATGATTGATCTAACGGACCACGAGTTGAGACCCGGCCTCAAGGTTCTGGAAAGCGATGGCATTTTGTGAAGGATTTCGCCGTTGCCCGCCGCCGTATGGTTGCAGAACAGTTGGCCGGAGCAGGGTTGACCGACCAGCGGGTTCTTTCGGCCATGGAAGAAGTGCCTCGACACCGTTTTGTGCCCCGCCAGTTGCATCATCGCGCCCATCAACCCAGCGCCCTGCCGATAGGGTTTGGACAAACCATCAGTAAACCTTTCACAGTGGGCCTTATGACCACCCTTTTGGAACTCAAAGGTCACGAGCATGTTCTGGAAGTGGGTACGGGATCGGGATATCAGGGAGCAGTGCTTTCCCGCCTGGCTGGAACGGTTCTTTCCGTGGAACGGGTCCAACCCCTTGCCATGCGGGCCAAGAACACTCTGGCTGAGCTGGGGTATGACAACATTACGGTCCTGGCCCACGACGGCATCTGCGGCGTGGCCGACCATGCTCCCTTCGACTCGATTATCGTCACGGCCTGCGCACCGCAATTGCCACCACACCTGGTTTCGCAGCTGAAAGACGGGGGATACCTCCTGATTCCAGTAGACAAGGGCCGTGAACAGATACTGTATCGTTACCGGCGACAAAAAGAGGAAGTCGTCATCGAACAATCAGTTTCCTGCCGCTTCGTACCCCTGCTGGGGGGTGTCGAGACGGGAGCAACTCCTGATCAACTGGAGGGCCCCGTGGCTTCAGTTCCGACCGATGGAGAACAATTTGCGTGAACAGATTTTGGAGTCCATAGGCCAGTTACCTGCGCCGGTGGCCGTGTTCCTGGTGGCCATGCTGCCTATTTTTGAACTGAGAGGGGCGATCCCCCTAGGCTACGCCCTCGGCATGACCAATACCGTGCAGATTTACCTGCTGGCTGTGATAGGAAATTTTTCTCCGGTATTGCCGATCTTGTTGCTCCTGGGGCCGGCCGAACGCCAACTCAGGCGATTTAAGTGGCTGGATCGTTTCTTTGATTGGCTTTTCAGGCGTACGGTCAGTCGGAGTCACCTTATCAAAAAATACGAAAGTCTGGGTCTGATTCTCTTTGTTGCCATCCCTGCCCCAATGACCGGGGCCTGGACCGGCAGCATCGCCGCCTACCTCTTCAAACTTCCCTTGCGCATGGCTATTCCATGTATCATTCTTGGCATCCTGATCGCCGGGGTTGTGGTTTCGCTTGTTTCCCAGGGGGTTATCTCACTGTGGCACTGAGCGGACTTAAATTTTCGGCGACTTCGTTTTTGTCGGGGCGTAGCGCAGCCCGGTTAGCGCGCCTGCTTCGGGAGCAGGAGGTCGGGAGTTCGAATCTCCCCGCCCCGACCACATTTTCTAAGTTTACCAACAGGTTAGCCCCGCAGGGCAACCTGTTTTCTTTACTTAATAATTGCCTTCAATCCAAGCTTGAGACGCAGACCCGTCTCCGGAAATATTCGATTCTTCTGCTGGGAATCCTGTTTTTCTCCCTGGTTGTCTCCAATCCGGTTCAAGCGACACCCGAGGCCCGCTACGCCGTCCGCTCTGGCGATAATCTTACTCTCATCGCCAATAGATTCGGCGTGACGGTGGGTCAACTGCGTTCGGCCAATAATTTGAAATCGGATGTGATTCACATCGGACAGATGTTGAAGCTCAGAAAACCTTTTTCGCAGCGAAATTCCCGGCGAATTTCCTGGATTTCCCCGTGTGTCCGTCCCGGCAAGGTTTTGAAACCGTTTGGCCAATATAAGACCAAGGGGATCCTGATGCCCCAAACCGGAGTCGAGATTTCCTGCCCGACCGGCACGGCCATTCGCCTTCCTGCCGATGGAATCATTCGCCATCTAGGTCCCCTGCAGGGGTTCGGCACGCTTATCATCATTGAACATTCAGGAAAATACGCAACCGTCCTGGCACCCCTTGACCCTGTAAGCATCACCGCCAAGGTGGGGGATGCCATGCGCCGTGGCGACCACTTGGGAAAAACTGCCGGACCCGATGAGGGCAAGAGGCCCTACCTCCATGTGGAATTACGACGAAACGACAAGGCGATCAAACCCGGCCCGCTTTTGAAATGACCGGGTTTGCCACTCCGAAGGATTAATTATGGATCTGAAGAAAATCATTCGCGCTGTTCCTGATTTTCCAAAACCCGGCATCCTGTTTCAGGACATCACCCCAGTGATGGAAAACCCGACGGCCTACCGTTTTGCCCTGGACGGCATGAAATCTCTCCTGGATCCTGGAAAATTCAATAAATTTGCTGCCATTGAGAGCCGCGGTTTCCTGTTCGGAGGACCGCTTTGCCTGGAAATGGACCGGGGCATGGTTCTGCTTCGAAAAGCAGGCAAACTCCCCGCCGAGACCATGGCCGTTACCTACGCCCTCGAGTATGGCGAAGCCACCTTGGAGGTCCATCGAGGCAGCTTTGGACCTGGTGACAGAGTGATCATCGTAGATGACCTGCTGGCAACCGGTGGAACGGCCGCCGCCACGGCCCAGTTGGTCCAGAAGTCGGGGGCAGAAGTGGCCGGATTTCTTTTCCTGGTAGAACTGGATTTTCTGGAGGGTAGAAAAGTTATTCAAGAGGCGGGCCCGGTTTTTTCACTTGTCAGCTATTCCTGACGGGCCTATTTTTCGCCCGGTCGCTGTTTCCGGCGGCTGACCAATACGGTGCCCCCGTAGCTCAGGTGGATAGAGCATCAGATTCCTAATCTGGGGGCCACAGGTTCGAGTCCTGTCGGGGGCACCACCTCTTTACAGCTTACTATTCAAAGTTCTGAACTGAAGTCTTCTTCAAGAGTGGCACTAACGAGTTCCTCTATCCCGACTGACGGTTTTCCTTGCCGTTGCGATTCTTCCAACCCATCCCAAAACCAGAAGTCGAAATACCGGGAATGGCCGGCCAGGGTGAAGTTTTCATGGAACTGGCGGATGAATTCCTCTGGAAAGATGGGTCGGTGAGGAGGATACCAACTCTTTTTTTCGAAGGGGGCGTGCAGGCGTGGAACCAGCCAGAGGTCAACCCGGCCTTCCACCATGGCGTCAACGGTCTTGTCAGAGAGTTCCCGTCCCGACTTACAAGAGTCCATTACGGATATGGGATCCAGAAAAAGTGGATTATCCTGGAACACCAACAGAGGTCTCAGCCAGGTTTTGCGAAAATTGGCCGCTTCACCTCCGCAAGCCATGGCAATTTTCAAATAATCGTAGCGAACCATGATTTCCTGGAGATCGACAACTACTTCCTCTGATTCCCTGGTATTGACCTGCACAGAGCGGATTGATTGGTATTCCTTTATCGATCCCACTAGAATCAAGGCCAGAAGCCAGGCAAAAACCAGTCCCGCCCCTTTGCGGTTAAGAGGTACTCGTTTCAGCTCCGGCCCCATTTTCCGCAGAATTAAACCCACCAAGTACATGACCGCGGGCACCAGGGGGAGGACATGGACAAGACCCGCCCCAGGTTTTGAAGAAAACAGGATGGACAAGGGAACTGCAATTACCAAAAACAAAACAAAATTTCGGTGCTGAACGAGCAGATTTCGAGGCCAAAGACCGGCGACCTGGAAGACGGCCAGAGGCAAGAGGAGGAAAACCACATAACGTCCAGTCAGAAGCAAAGTGCTGGTGGAGAGACCGTGTTTCAGCGCACTGGAAAGCCAGAGCAGGTAAGTAGCCAGGGAAACCTGGGGATAGAGCGCAAAGGGAGCTAAAACCACCAAAAAGGCGCCACCCAGAGTCAAAAGGCCCGCGCGCCAACCCCATCGATCAATCAGAATTCCCAAAATTGGCAAACAGTAAAGGCCAGCGTGGATCTTTAAATTTACCACAAAGCCGATAACCACCGCCAAAGCCAGGCAACCAATTGTTCGCCTCGTTTTTACGACTGCAAACAGTCCAAAGGATATTGAAAACAGGGTCAGGGAATCCGGACGCACCAGATAGACCGCAAAGCCCTGCATCCAGTAGTATAAGGTGACAAAACCCGTTACCCACAGAGCGGTGGTATCCACTTTCCTCCTGGCCAGCGCCGCATAAAAAAAGACGAGGCTGAAAACGGCACCCAGAAAAGAGGCAAGCTTGGCTGAGAAAAGAGAAGGCCCAAGAATTTCCAAAAACAAACCGTTGGTAAGATAGACTGAAGGTCCGTATAGAACGCTGTATCTATCCGCAGCATCCAAATCGTGGTAAAGAGGTTGACCTTGCTGAACCAACCAGGAAACGGCGGAAACCATTGGTTCCACCTCTCCGGCAAATCCGGGGAGGAGCAAATACCACACTCCAACACCCAAAAAGACAGCAAAACACCCAAGGCCCCAGGAAACCCCGATCAAGCGACCGTGCTTTTGTATGAAAATATAAAGGGGTTCCCGATTCCGAAAAAACACATTCAACAAGAGAGCCAAAAAACAGCCCGCAATGAAGGTCAGAACCATATTCTGGGACAGGAAAAGAAAGACATCCAATAGCCAACGAACCATATTATTTCCCTGAATAAAGCATCTACAAGAATATTTGTTAGTGAACGACGGATGATTATTGCACGAATTGGGGAAATGTCAACTGAATTGCAACTTAGCGAGGTCTGCTTGACCTGGAAAAGGTTCAATCCAGGTTCACGAAACGGATGAATCGATTTTCATACATGCGGTGCAAATAGGCACTGATTCTTTTGCTGGCCTGTTCCGAATCTTCCGGAAATTCTTCGGAAAAATCCCTGCTTAAATCCAAAATTGATCGTTTCCCGTCGATCAATGCCCAGATGAAGGAGCCCCGACAATCCAATGGGATCTTGATATACTGTTTGTGAGCGGGCAAACGGGGCTGAATTAACCGTCCAAAAATCGGATCCCGGAACCTCGGAACCAACAGCACAACGTCCCCGGCATTCCCGCCATGATCGTGAGCTACCTCCACTGCTGGAATAAGAGAGCTGAAATCCAGGTCCCGAAGCTTCTTGGAGCCGAATTTTCCGAAAAGAATCAAGGTTGTCCCTTTCTATGCGAAAAAGGTAAAGCCAAGCCGCCCGAAAGCTAGTAGCATGGTTACATTGAATATATCATCCAAGATGGGGGAGACCAGTTTGCTCACCAGTCAAAATAATAGGGATCGATGGCTTGCGGCGATAGCTTATCTTTCGGTTTTGGTCGTTATTCCCCTTGTTTCCAAACCCAAATCTCCCTTCCTGGCACAACATACCCGTCAGGGCTTCGCCTTGTTTTTTATCGAAATAGCAGGAGTCGTTTTCCTCCTGATCATCGACGCTACTTTGGGTCGGATCGCCTTTCTCGGGTTTATGCTTTTGATCCTTTTGAAGCTGGTACTTTTCCTGTCGGCCTTCATTCTATCTGTCCTTGGGTTCATGAAAGCCATCTTTGGCCAGGAATGGCGGATTCCTTTCGTCGACGATCTGGCTGCTAGAATCCCAATTGATTGAAAATCACAAAGAAACCGAACTTCCTGGGCGGCAACACCTTGTATTGGTCAGTTCACGAATTGCGCATAATGTATATTATGTTAAGTAGGGGAAAATTCTGATTAAATTGTCATTTTCTTTTTAAACAGCATTTAAAAATCGTCTGCTCTAAAACCAAATCTGGCGGCAAAGGCGATCCCTTCATTTGTTGATCGCAAACTTTAGCCGCCCTGAGTGCTTCCGCAATACCTTTTGAACCCATTCCCTTTATCATGGGTTGCAAATAGCGCAGACTCCAAACATTGCTTGCGGTTCGAAGTCCGATCTCTTCGTTGGAAAAACCCTTTTCCTGGCAAGAAGCCACCAAGGCACCCTTGCGAATCCTGGACAGCAGCAACGGCGATATTTCGTAAGCGGATTTTCCCCATTGGGTCAACCTGAACCAAGTGTTCAGTACTTCCTTGCACTTGCCGGGTTCCAAGTTTGCCGTAATTTCATACCCCTCAAGGGCCGCTTGATCCATAATAATCCGACCAATTTCAGCGGCCTCCAGTGGAACACCACGATCTTCCTGCAGAAGAGCAAGCTTGTCGATTTCCCCTTTTAGGCTCAAAAGGTCATTGCCCACCAATTCACACAGGATTCGGGCTGCTTCTATGGGTAATTCCAGCCTTTCCTTTTGGGCCGCCTTCAAAACCCAGTTAATTAATGCTTCGCCAGTCGGCGGGGAAAAATCGAAGAAATACCCTAACTCCAATGCGTTTTTGACCCATTTTTTCCTGCGATCAGCTTTTTCAATTCCAATTATCAAAATTGTCTTTAAAACTGGTTTTTGAAAATACTCCTGCAATCTCTCTTGGCTCTGCTGATCTTGAAGACACGCCTCGATGCTACGAACCCAAATAATCTGATGGCTGCCCAACATGGGGTAACTTACCGCTTGTTGAAGAATCTTGCCGAGCCCTCCCCCGACTCCATTCATCACATGGTAGTTAAAGGCACATCCTCCCTCTCCGAGAACTTTCTTCTTTAAATGCTCAACCACCCCTTCTTTCCGGAGTACGTCCTCGCCGGAAAGAAGGTAAACCGGACGAAACTTCCCAGTCTTCAAATCCTGGCGAACAAGATCATCGAAACTGGGAACTTTCGATCCTCGCTTATTACCTGAATATACCATCAAATCCCCTCGCCTGCCCCGAGCCCGAGTCAGACCTACCAGTCTTCAACAACCTGGGCAAGAATATCCTTCACAATTTCGCCAGCCGCTTGTTCCCTGGCTGAGGTCTCATCCGTATCCGAAGTGTCGTCCAAAAAATAGGTCCCGGTCCCTCGAAAGCGCTTCTTTTCAAAAACCTTCTCACCACTGACCAAAACCTCAAAAGTAAGGACAACAGCAATTTGAACCTGATATTCATTGACCGTCAAATCCGAACGGGTGGCAACTTCACGTAGGTTATAGCGCATTACATCACCGAAAATAAGACAGTCAGCTGAATCTTCATCCACTACCTTAAGAGTGTTGTCAGTCTGCAAGGCAAGTATAATGGCATCGCTTAATTCGACTCCGAGGTTGGGTTCAGGCGTTCTGTTTTCCAGAACTTTTACCGATACCCGCTGGATGGCCTCCTCAACCCGGCCGCTACTGGCCGAATAAACCCCGCACCCAGCAGTGCCTACAAAACCCATCACTCCTATCAGAATAAACACGACCATCAGATTCTGAAGGGCACTCCTTGACGTCAAACTTCGTCCTCCTTGATCCCATACTGCTTCAATCTGTATCGGAACTTATCCCGGTTCAAACCCAACAACCCCGCACCCTTGGTTTGATTGCCTTCTGCGGCAAGGAAGGCTTTCTTGACCAGGATAGTTTCGAATTCCCGGACAAGCCCTTCCAGATCCAGACCTCCATCGGGGATTGGATCCCGCAGGGCTTCCTGAAGACGAACAGGAAAATCTTCACCGCTGGGATCCGAGCTGAGGAAAGAAAGGTCTTTTCTGCGAATAGTATTTCCCTCGCCCAACAAAACCACCCGCTCCATAATATTCTTCAGCTCCCGGATATTGCCGGGCCAAGGGTAATTGAGCAGGAATTCCTTAGCGTCTGATGAAATATCTCGAAATTCCCTGCCGAATTTGGTGTTGAAATGTTGCAGGAAAAAATCAGCCAGCGGAGTAATATCCTCTAGCCTGGATCGCAGGGCCGGCACGTAGATTTCAACAACTTTAAGGCGATAAAAAAGATCTTCCCGGAACTTCCCAGCCTTAACTTCACTGGCCAAATTCAAATTCGTGGCCGCTATGATCCGCACATCAACCAGGATATCCTCAATCCCACCTACCCGCCGGAATTTCATTTTTTCCAGGACACGTAACAATTTGACTTGCACCGGAGGGGCCATTTCTCCAATCTCATCCAGAAAGATGGAGCCGGAATGCGCCAGTTCGAGAAGCCCCATCTTCTGGGTCTGGGCGTCGGTAAAGGCACCTTTTTCATGTCCGAAAAGTTCACTCTCAAGTAGCTTGTCCGGCAGGGATGCACAATTAATTTCCAGGAACGGATAGTCGGCTCTGCTAGAGTTTCGATGAATTTGATTGGCAATTACATCTTTACCAACGCCGGACTCCCCCTCGATCAAAACTGTGGTTGATCCACCTCCGGCAATCTTCCGAATTAAATCGTAAACCTCCAGCATGGCGGGCGACACGCTGGGAACGACCTCATCCAATCCCACGAACAAGTCCCCATGGTCCAACAGTCTGAAACGCTCCCGGGCCTCCACCGATTCATTAAGCCCGCGAGAAATAACCTTAAAAAGCTTGCCTAGTTGGATTGGTTTGTTCACGTAGTCATAGGCGTCCAACTTCATGGCCTGAACGGCGGAGTCGGTCTCACTGTAGGCGGTAATCATCACAACACAGAGATGCGGTACCATCTCCCGAATCTTTTTCAGGACTTCGATACCACTCATATCAGGCAGCATCAAATCCAACAGGACCAGATCCGGAACGGATCGGCCCAGAAGCTCGATGGCGCTTTGCCCGTTGGCGGCAAGCAAAACATCGTAGCCTTCGTCTTTGAGGGTGGCTTCAAGAAAGAGCCGAATGGCTTCTTCATCATCAATAACTAGTATGACTGGTTTCATAAGTGAATTATGCTACCACCAGTCCTGCTAGGCAAGGGAGGATTGGACGTTCCGGCAGAAGAATAGAAAACTAGCTCAACGAGCCCCTTCGCCCTTGATTACAACCCCAACGGTTGAACACAGGATCTTCCCGTCTTGGCGGAAACCCGACTTCCGAATGTATTCCCGGTCAAGCCTGACTTTCCGTTTTACGGATTCAAGATTCTCGTCGTAGCCGTTCAACACTTGAGCCAGCCCGGTAATACCAGGTAGCACGAAAAGACGATCCTTGTAATTTGGAATTTCCTTTTCCAGTTGCCGAACAAAGACCAGCCGTTCGGGACGAGGGCCGATCAGGCTCATCTCACCCTTCAAAATATTCCAGAACTGCGGGATCTCATCAATGCGCGTTTGGCGCAGAAAACGACCCACCCGTGTGATTCGACAATCATGGGCTGCAGCCAACTGAGGCCCGTTGGCCTCTGCGTTCACACTCATTGTACGAAGCTTGTGCACCTGGAAGGGACGGCCGGGCTGGAAGATCTTCCGGCGATCGACACCCTTACCTCCCCGCGGAGTTGAACGACGATTTAAACCAACTCGATCTTGGGAATAGAATACCGGGCCAGGTGAATCCAGCTTGATGATCAGGCTGATGACAGGTAAAAGAAGCCCGAACACGGCCAAGGCACCAAGGGCTATCACAAAATCCAAAACCCGTTTTATGCCCAGATAGATTTTCCCGGGAAGCAAGAGAGGAAATTCCATCCGCTCAGGTTCATCGTGAACAATTTTTTCGGCAGTTCCAGCCTGACTGGAGTGGAACCCCCCAGCAAGTAGGGTTAAATTACCCTCATCCTGTATTACTCTGGCCCTGGAATCTGACATGTTTTCCCTCCAAAAATAAAAGTTTACCGATAATTAATCGGCCAGTTCTCCCCAGTCCCCCACAGACAAATAAAAAAATATATAAGCTAAAACCATGATTGGCCCAATGGCCAGTTTACCCTCCTCCTACTTTTGAATCCTTGGTTATCAATTAAGACAATTATTGTAGCTCAAATAGGTGCGAATGACAAGTTAAAAATTTAACTTTCTTTTTCATGTTATTGAAAAGCTCTTCAGGTTTTTGACGAGACCCCTCATATATTCCGATGTTTTGCTGCATTTTCCATAATTTATCACTTTTTTGACATAATTTTTACGATACTCAAACCCCTGTTGTTTGGTGGGATAAAAGGCTGTTTTTGCTTTTTGGTGCGCTTGGTCCGCTATTCTGAAATTCTGTCATACGCCAAAAATATAGTGGCAGCGGCAGTCATCGCCCCCAGAAACAAGGGCCCGTTGCGGCGATACCAACCATCTTCCTGGTAGGGTACATTTACAGTGTCGCCCGGGTAGACCGTTGGGTTTCCGACTAGATTCCCTTTTTTCAGAAACCGAGTCAAGTCCACCTTTTTAGCCCTGAACCGACCTGCCTCAGTATGAACGAGCCAGATTTCACTGAGTTTGGCCCTCTCGAGTGGGGACCCTGCCAGCATGAGAACTTCCAGCAGGGGGCGGGGAGAATTGAGTTGAACTATAGCAGGATTCAAAACGGCACCGAAAACCTGGGTCCCAGTCCCCAAATGGGGCACGACAGACTCGAATTCCCCCTCGGGGATCAGCAAAACATCTCCGGATTGGAAAGTGAATTCCGGAATTCTCCCTCCTACGACAAGAGCTGACAGGTCCAGGGGATAAATTCTGGCTGCTCCGGATTCTTCGCGAATTACCCGCGCCAGGCCCAAGTCGGCATTTTCCAGAACACCCCCTCCTCTTCTAGCAAGATCCCACACCGAAGGCGGACTCTCGAAGGTGAACGTCCCCGGCATGTTGACGGCCCCTTGAATCTGGATGGTTATGGAATCAATATTGCCAAGCTCCAGTTGAATCGTAGCCAACTCCGGATCGAATATCCTTAATCGTTGCTGGAGAATCCTGTGTGCGTCCTGAAGACTCAATCCAGCCAGGGCGATTTGCCCAACCTGTGGAATGGCGACCCGCCCCTCGCCATCTATAATCAAAACCAAATCCCAATCGGGTCTGCCATGTACCGAAAGTTGGACCGTGTCACCAATATCCAGTGGCGGGTTCTCTACCTGACCGACTCCTTGCCCAACAGCCTGCAAGGGCATAAACAGAGCAGCCAACAAAAGAATAGAAGATTGCATCCGACGTGGGTTAAAAAATCCCGCTGGGCAAAGGAGCGGTTTCATTATTTTTTTCCCTTCTCTGGTCTGTGATTTTCCTGATACCAGCGAACGGTTCGTAGCAAACCTTCATCCAAATCAACGGCCCCTTCGTAAGACAAGAATTTCCGGGCCAGTTCAACCGAAGCCTGGGAATGTCTTACGTCACCTGGCCGGGATTCGTCATACACGGGTTCCAACTCCGTTCCCAGGAATTTTCTGATCCTGAAACACAGGTCCTTAACGCTGACCCTTCCCCCGAGAGCAATGTTGTAAGATCGCCCCCCTGCCTCGATGGGCGCCGCAGCAGCGGCAAGGTTGGCGCCCACCACGTTTGCGATGTAGGTGAAGTCCCGGGATTGCCCACCATCTCCGTGAATGACCGGTGCCTCTCCATTCAGAAAAGCAGTAATGAACTTGGGGATGACCGCCGAATACTGGCTGGTAGGATCCTGTCGAGGTCCGAAAACATTGAAATACCGCAGACCAATTGTACTCAAACCATAAAGATCGTTGAAGACGGCTCCGTACAGCTCCGATACCCGCTTGTTGACCGCGTAGGGAGACATGGGTCGTGGTTGCATCCCCTCATGCTTGGGCAATTCCTCGGTATCACCGTAGATGGAACTACTGGCTGCGTACACAACCCTCCGAACTCCCGACTGGTGGGCCCCCCAAAACACCCGCAAGGTGCCCCCCACGTTGTTTTCATCGCTGGCCAAAGGATCCTGGACGCTACGGGGGACACTGGGTAGTGCAGCTTGGTGGAATACGCAATCCACTCCCTGACAACAGTCCAAAACCGTATCCAGTTCGGTAATCGACCCCTCCACGAAACGGAGCCGTTCCAAGTAACCCTCCAAATTGGAAATTCGTCCGGTGGACAAGTTGTCCAGGACCACTACCTCATGGCCGTTTTCAACGAGTTCACGCGCAAGGTGGGATCCGATGAAGCCGGCCCCTCCAGTTACCAGATACTTGGTCATCCCGTTCTCCCAGTCTACAGCTTAATGAGCTTATCGGAATTGATTCCCTTCAAAGCGTTCCTAGTGTCGATGATCACAGGGCCGACCTCCAAGAGCAATGAGTGATCGACCTCCGCGTGGGGTGTAACGATAACTGCGGCATCAAAAGCACCTATGCTGTCCTGGTCCCATTTCTCCAATTTCCGGGCCGGTCGACTTGTCTCCAACCCCGGAACATGCGGATCATACCAGGAAACTTCCGCACCCAGGTCCGCCAGCATATTCATGATGTCCAGGGCCGGGGATTCTCGCACATCATCAATGCCGCCCTTATAGGCGACTCCCACGACCAACACCTTGCTGCCTCGTACGGATTTTGACTGGTCGTTCAAACCCTGGGTGACCAATTGCAAAACGTGTTTCGGCATGTACCCGTTGACTTGACCCGCCAAGTCGATGAACCGGGCTTCGGAGCCGGCCAATTTCGCTTTCCAGGAAAGGTAGAAGGGGTCAATGGGAATACAGTGACCGCCCAAACCTGGTCCAGGATAGAAAGGCATGAAACCGAACGGTTTTGTAGCCGCACCTTCGATAACTTCCCAGACGTCGATGTCCAAGGCGTTGCACATCAAGGCAATCTCGTTGACCAGGGCAATATTCACCGAACGAAAAGTGTTTTCCAGCAACTTGACGGTTTCGGCCACCCGCACCGAAGAAACCGGCACGATCGTTTCCATTACTTGGCCATAGAGAGCACTGGCAACCTTCGTGCACTCAGGAGTTACTCCACCCACCACTTTTGGGATGTTGATCGTGTTGAATTGCGGGTTCCCGGGATCGACCCTTTCGGGCGAAAAGGCCAAAAAGAAATCCTTGCCGACTTCCATCCCCTCAGCCGAAAGCAGGGGCAGAATCACCTCTTCGGTAGTGCCGGGGTAGGTTGTGCTCTCCAGGATCACCATCATCCCTCGGTGCAGACGAGGTGCGATAGCATTCACGGCGGCTTGAATATAGGAAATGTCCGGATCCCGGGTTTTGCCCAAAGGGGTGGGAACGCAGATATTGACCGAGTCAACTTCCTGCATCAGGCCCATGTCGGTTGTGGCCCGGAAGCGACCGGCGGCCAGCACTTCCTGGAGATCCTCCTGCGCAACATCAATGATGTAGCTTTCACCCCGCATCAAGGCAGCGACCTTGTTTTCGTCCAGCTCGAAACCAATAACCTGGAAACCGGCCTTTGCATAGGAAACGGCCAGGGGCAACCCGACGTAGCCAAGCCCAATTACTCCCAATTGCGCTTGCTTATTCTGTAATTTAGAAATTAAATTTTCCACAGTCACCCTCACTTTTCAGGACCACGAAATTCCATTTTCAATCGTTCCATCTCTCGGCGGATTTCTTTCATATCAACCACTTTGTAATAGAGTCGACGCAAAACCGAAAGTATAAATACAAAAAGAGTTCCCAAGGCAGCCCAGCGGTACATAGGACTCAAGTGATCCCCATGGTTCAAGAACATGTCGTTCAAAGTCCGGCCAAAGAAAATCAACGTGACTCCAAAGACCACCCACAATCCGCCTTGGACTCCCTCGCTGACCAGCTCCTCTCGGCAACGAAGATACTGCCGCAAAGGAAACTCCACCCCGGAACCTTGCTGGAATCGGGATTGAAAAAGAATGGACTTCCTACGGGATCTCTTCGAAATCAGCATCACTGACATCCTGCTGGGTCAGCTTATCCAGATTGGGGTTTCCATCCGTCCCCTTCCCCGTCGGGGAAGTTGGACGAGATGAGGAACGTCTCACCTGGTTTAGCGAGGAAAACAGATGGATGATGAGCCGGCGCAACACCAGTCCGGCCAGGAAGAATATTAACAAGCGTAAAACGATCACAAATACAACCCCATTGGGAAATGGTACGCCCGGCGGGATTCGAACCCACGACCTTCTGCTCCGGAGGCAGACGCTCTATCCAGCTGAGCTACGGGCGCACATTGGGTTGCGGAAGTATGGAACATTAAGCGTGCTCCGTCAAATATTCTTGGACTCCGGTCATGACCAAAGCCTGGTGTGGGCTGGAAAAAGTGGTATTCAATCCTGCCCGCCTTCGACGGCATGCCGCCTTCCCTCCGAAAGCAACTGTCGAGCGTAATTCAATTGGCTCTCGGACACATCCGCTTCAACAGCTTCCCCACCCAACAGGCGGGCGGTTTCTCTAACCCTTCCGGAAGGATCCAGTTCCTCAACCCTTAAAACGGTTCTGTCACCCTCCGCCTTCTTGTAGACTTTCCAATGGGAATGCCCGCGGCAGGCTACAGTAGGCAGATGCGTGATACAAAAAACCTGCCCGTCTGCCGCCAGCCTCTCAAGCAGTTCGGCGACCGGAACGGCGTTGTCCATCCCCAATCCGGCGTCTATCTCGTCAAAAAGCAGCAGAGGGCGCCGGTGCGGTTGCTCGCCGATCACCGATAATCCCAAGAAAATCCGAGAACGTTCACCGCCCGAGGCAATCTGGGATACCCTGCCGGGAGCCTCACCCCGGTTGGTCCTGGCCAGTAATTCCACCCGGTCGGCTCCGCGTTTTCCCGCCCTGCATGCGTGACCGCCCAGGTCCAGCCAGCCGCTCGGATCCTGGTCTAATTCAACCGAAAATTCCAATTCCAGATCAGGGAGGGCGAGACGGCGAATTATGGCAGTTGCCTGACTGACGACTTCGGGGGCGCCATCCCGGCGGAGTTTGTACAAATGCTCGGCCTGGTTCGCAACCTTCCCCCGAGCCTGTTCAACAGCGGTCGCCAATTCCTCCAGGTCAGAAGCGGCCCTGCCCTGACGTTTGAGACGCTGGGCCAAATCATCACGCAGGTTTATGAGTTCGGGAACGTCTCGCCGATATTTTCGGCACAACTCATCGTAAAGAGCTTTCCGTTCCTCCATTTCGTCTAGACGGGCCGGATCCAAATCCAGATTGTCCAGGAATCGTTCCAGATCCGCTGCGGCCTCCGACGTGTTGGCCAAAGCATCGCGGATCATGGCAAGAATCGCGCTCAATCCGGGACTCCCGTCAGCCAAAGAAGCCAAGGCAACCTCGGCCGATCCCAATTTGCCCTGGGCGTTACCCTCACCCTCGGTAAGATCCTGTCGACATGATGCAGCGCCTTCCAGCAAAGCTCTGGCATTTCGGCCCAGCGCCAGTTGCTCGGTCAGTAACGCAGGCTCCTCCGTGTCCAATCCAGCTTCGGACAATTCACGGAGCTGGTATTCCCAGATATCCAGTTGCTCCCTTGCCAGTTCATCCTCTCGCCGGCGATTGGCCAGATCTTCAGCGAGAGACAAGTAGGCCGCCAGAACATTTTCCATCTCCGCCAACTCGACCTCCAGTCCCAGGGCACGATCCAGGAATTCTCCTGCGAATCCGCTACGTGAGAGGTGGCGTTGCTGGTCCTGGCTTTGAACCGAAAGCAGTCTCTTGCCGATTTGTTCCAAAAGAGCCTGGGAGGAAAACAGCCCATTAATCAGGGTGCGCCCCCTCCCTTCAATCTTGAGTTCCCGCCGCAGAACCAAAACTCCATCAGACCCGATTCGGATGCCCAAGGCTGCCAGATCCTCACGGTCGGCTGGGCGATCGCCAAGGTCGAATACTCCCTCAACGAAGGCCAAATCCGTTCCGTGGCGGACCATCCCCTTGGTTGCTTTGCCTCCAGCCAATAGTGATAACGCGCCAGCAATAAGAGACTTGCCGGCGCCGGTTTCACCGGTGACCATGGTCAAGCCGGTCCCGACCTGGATTTCAAGCTCATCCACCAAGGCCAGGTTACCGACTCTCAAGGCCCGCAGCATCAAGTCTCCTTGAGGGAGCTACGGTGGCGCCCTCCCCAGTTCAGCTTGTGGCGCATCACCTTGTAGAAATTGCTATGGGGAAATTTTACCAGGTTGATATCAAGTTCGGATTGGCCAAACTCCAATCGGTCACCGTTTTCAAGAACATCAAATATCTGGCCGTCAGCAGCCAGAGCGGCGCCTTCGCCTGTTTCATGAAGAATCAGCTCTATCTTGGTAGAACTGGACACGATAACGGGGCGCATGGCCAAACTATGGGGACAGATTGGAGTAACCAGAAGACCGGGAATAGTCCCATGACAAATTGGACCCCCAGCCGAAAGGTTGTAGGCGGTGCTCCCGGTGGGGGTACTGACAATCAACCCGTCGCCGAGAAACTTGCCTACGGGAAAATCATCCAGTAACAACTCCATATCCAGGGCGCGGGGCAAGGGACCCATATTGACCACCAAGTCGTTCAGGGCGTGATGACGGGCAACCCGTTGGCCTTCCCGCAAAACCGAGCAACACACCCGTGAGCGAGTTTCCAGGTGGTATTCACCTGCCAACAAACGCCGGACGGCAGAGTCCAAATCCTTGAGAGGTACATCGGTCAAATATCCCAGCGATCCGAGATTAATTCCCAAAAGAGGAACACCGCTAGAGCAGAGAATCCGGGCAGCACGCAGCATCGTGCCGTCCCCACCAAGAGCAACGATTGTATCGCTACATTCCACTAGTTCTTGATTCGGTAGAGTATCCCAGCCAAAGGGGAGGCTGACTTCAAGATCCTCGGAGACGAGCACACGGACACCGGCTTGAAGACAAATACCCTGGATGGTATTGATGGCGGGCATTAGATCCGTCTTGCCGGGGTTGGCAAACAATCCCAGGCACTGCATTCCCTTGCCGGTTTTCTCAACACCCGAACTCATGATGCGCTCTGCGCCTTCCTCCGACCGGAATCCTGCTCCTGAACCCATTCGAGCACCCGTCGGCTAATCCCCACTGAATCAAGGCCTAGGTCGCCCAGGAGTTCAGCACGGGTCGCATGCTCCTGGAAATTGTCAGGAATGCCTAAATTGAGAATCCTTGGGCCGGATTCAAAACCCTGCTGGTTAATACACTCCAGAATAGCGGACCCAAAGCCGCCATTCAGGCAACCCTCCTCAACCGTCACGATCAATGAATGCCGACTGACCACGTCCACCAGGAGGCTTTGGTCCAATGGCTTAACGAAGCGCATATCAGCAACTTCGGCCCCAATTCCGGCTTTTGCCAAATCTTCGGCTGCTGATAGACAAGGGTTCACCATGGATCCGATAGCCAATATTGCTACATCTCCACCTTGAGCCATTATTTCCCCTTTACCGATGGGAATCGGTTTCGGGTCTCCCTCCATGGGTACACCTACGCCACTGCCGCGCGGGTAACGCAAGGCCGAGGGGCCCTCGGTCCTTTCCAAACCAGTGGCCAGCATGTGACGGAGCTGATCTTCGTCCCGTGGGGCCATTACCACCAGACCCGGAATCATCCGCAGGAAGGCAAAATCGAAAACACCATGATGGGTTGGCCCGTCCTCACCCACAAGACCGCCTCGGTCCACGGCGAAAACCACGGGAAGCTTTTGGAGGGCGACATCGTGAATGATCTGGTCCACGGCCCGTTGCAAAAAAGTGGAGTAGATGGAAACCACCGGACGTTGGTCACAACAGGCAAGTCCGGCTGCAAAAGTTACCGCGTGTCCTTCGGCAATCCCCACATCGTGAAATCGCTCGGGCACCCGTTCACGGAGTTTGGCCAGCCCGGTCCCGGCAGGCATTGCCGCCGTAATCCCGTGAATTCTAGAGTCATTTTCCGCCATCCCGCACAAGGTATCCCCAAAAACCGAAGTATAGCTGGGAACGGAAACCTTCTCGGCCAGAACCCCTTCTGACTTGTCGAACCTTCCCACGCCATGGTACTTGGCCCGGTCTTCTTCTGCAAAACGGTATCCTTTGCCTTTGCACGTCAAGATATGGATCAGGATGGGGCCACCCATCCTGCGCGCAGCCTCCAGTGTATCGATCAACAAGGGTACATCGTGACCGTCAAGAGGACCAAAATACTTGAAACCCAATTCCTCGAACAGGATGGTGGGTACAATGAGCTGTTTGAGGCTTTCCTTGATCCTGCCGGCCAGAATCTGGGCCTTGCTCCCGTTGGGGATTTTTCCCAGAAGATCCCACAGATCGGCTTCCAATCGATTATAATGTTTTCCGCTGGTGATCCGGGTCAGATATCGCGCAATGGCGCCCACGTTGGGCGAAATGCTCATCTTGTTGTCATTGAGAATAACGATCAAGTCGGTCTGGGCCTGGCCCGCATTGTTCAATCCTTCATAGGCCAAACCGCCGGTCAACGCCCCATCCCCGAGGATCGCCACCACCGAATGTTTTGATTTCCGAACATCGCGGCCCACGGCATACCCCAGGGCCGCACTGATTGAAGTGCTGGCGTGTCCGACACCGAACATGTCGTGGGGACTTTCGGTTTGCTTGGGAAATCCTGAAATCCCTCCACGGGTCCGGAGAGTTTGGAATTGGTCGCAACGGCCGGTCAGAAGTTTGTGCGGGTAGGTTTGGTGGCCGACATCCCAAATGATCTTGTCGGTCGGGGAATCCAGCACCCGGTGCAATGCCACCGTCAACTCAACCACACCCAGACTGGCACCCAAATGACCGCCCGTGTGAGAAACGGTGGAAATGATCTTTTCCCGGATCTCTGCGCAAACCTGCGCGAGTTGTTCCTCGTCCAGGCGTTTCAGATCTTCGGGGCCCTGGATGCCGGGCAATAGGGGCTCCATTTGACTTCCTTCATTTCTAGAGAGGGCCCGAAAAGCGGGGACCTAATGCAACCTTAACCCTGTCCCACTCCGAACGCCAGAGCGAAAAGGCCGCCAAGAACCATGCCCACCAGGACATGGGCTGGATGATGAGTCCGGGGATCCAGGTAATCGGCCACTCGCAGACGAAACCGCCCCCCTTCCTGAAGGGCGAGGACCAGGTGAAAGACCGCCTCCCGGTGCCGGCGGGAAGCAAAACCCAGCTTTACTGAATCGTGAATAAATATGATGGCAAAGACAAGCACGACCCCGAATTCGGAACTGTTCCATCCCATCCGGAGCCCAACCACCACCATGAGGCAGGTAAGGAGCGCACCGGGAAGGCTAGGCAAACCGTAACTCTGCCCCAGCACGGCCAGCCAAATTCTTCGCCTGGCAACCGAATAGGCCAACAGCTTGGCAAGCTGAATCATCATCCCGCAAAGACCCACCGCGAGCCAGATAGGCAGAGTTTCACCAGCGAACATTGGGTTACCTGTCCCGATTCCACATCATTTTTCCGAGAAAACAGAGTCTATCGAGCTCCGGTCCATCAGGCAGAGCCTCCTCCAGGCTCCTCAAGGCGGCCAAACCAACCCGGCGGGTTCTCCGCTTCGCCTTCTCCATACCCTCCACCCTGATCCAGGTTGCTTTTCCCGAAGCTTCATCCTTGCCAGCACTTTTACCCAACCTGACCGAGGGAGCCGATACATCCAGAAGGTCGTCCGCCCCCTGAAAGGCCAAGCCCAGCTTAAATCCGGCGGCATGAAGAGTTGCGGTCAATCCAGGGTCGGCTCCGGCCAGTAGGGCTCCCCCACCCATTGCTGCAGCCAGTAGGGCTCCAGTCTTTTTGCCCTGTATTCTTCTGACTCGTGCGGCCGTGACTTCCATTCCTTCGGAATCCAGATCAATCTGCTGACCTCCCACCATCCCGGCGGGGCCTACATCCTGACCCAACATCTCGACCAAAGGCCCTGCTACCGAACCCCCATGCCGGGCCAAAAGTTTGAAAGCCAGGGCCTGAAGACCATCTCCGGCCAGGATCGCAGTGGCCTCGTCGAAGGCAACGTGGCAGGTGGGATTCCCGCGCCGCAGAACGTCATCATCCATTGCCGGTAAATCATCGTGAACAAGAGAATAAGTGTGCAGCATTTCCAAGGCGCAGGAGGCACTCAGGGCTTCGGTCCGGGAAACAGTTCCCCTATTTTTACCCTGCGAAACCGCATCCCAGGTCCAGAGAAGAAGGACAGGTCGGAGACGTTTACCCCCACCCAGCAAACTGTGGCCCATGGCACTTTTTAAGCGGCGGGGAATTCCACTCTCGGACCGGAGCATTTCCTGCAGTCGGCGGTCAATCCCCGATCGCTCCCTATCCAGATCGACCTGCCATTTTTCAGAAGACATCAAATGCCCTCATCCATATTTCGGAGCATGGCTTCCCAGGTATTTTCCAACAACATGGCAATCGTCATCGGACCCACTCCACCTGGAACCGGCGTAATAGCAGCAACCCTGTCGACGACTTCTGGAAAATTGACATCCCCGACCAGCCGGGTCCCTGATTTCCGATCCGGCGCTTCTATCCGGTTGATGCCCACATCCACGACCACGGCCCCAGGAGCAATTTCCATCTCGCCCAGAGCCCGGGCGGAGCCCATGGCTGCAATGACAATATCCGAGGAGAAGGTAATCGCCGAAAGATCCCTTGTACCTGAATGGCACAGGGTCACAGTAGCATTACCCGAGGGACCCTTGAGAGAGAGGAGCAGAGCCAAGGGTCTACCTACGATCACACTTCGCCCGACGATTGCCACTTTCTTACCGGGAAGTTGGATCCCGTAATGCTCAAGCAGGCGGATGATGCCCTTGGGGGTACATGAAACGAACCGGGGTGAACCGGCCACCAACCGACCCAGATTTTCGGGATGGAAGCCGTCCACGTCCTTACGAGGATCCACCCTCAGTAGTATCCGGTCCTGATCCAGGCTCGCTGGCAACGGCAGCTGAATCAAGATGCCGTCAATCGTGTCATCAGCATTCAATTTGTCGACGAGGCGAATTACCTCATCTTGTGTCGCTTCGCAAGGCAGTTTGTGTGTCTCGTGATGAAACCCAACCTCGCGACACCCTTTTTCCTTGTGGGAGACATAGACCGCCGAAGCGGGATCCAGGCCTACCAGTATTACGGCCAGCCCCGGGGGGCGCGGAGCCTTGCGCACCTGTTCTGCCAACTTCTCCAGAATTTGATCCCGAACAGGCTTGCCCTTCAGCAACAGCGTTTCCATACCTGACCTCTAGCCCAGGTTAGCCGAAGATAATCCAGGCTTGGTTTTTCCTAGCGTGCGTAAGAAGTAGCTCGGGTTTCCCGAATAACCATTACCTTGATCTGCCCAGGGTACTCAAGTTCCCCCTCAATTCGCCTACTGACTTCTTCGGCCAGTACGGCCGCCTCGGCGTCGGAGACCTTGCTGTGATTGACCAGGACCCGGATTTCCCGCCCGGCCTGGATCGCGTATGATTTCTCTACACCTTTAAAGCTGTGGGCGATCTCTTCCAAGTTTTCCAGCCGCTGGACATAGGTTTCCAGGCTTTCCCTGCGTGCTCCCGGTCGTGAAGCGGATACGGCATCGGCCGCTACCGTAATAAAAGTGTAGGGGGACTTGGCTTCCACGTCCTCGTGATGTCCGCCCACTGCGTTGATCACGATGTCGTTTTCACCGAATTTCTTGCACAATCTCGCTCCAATGACCGCATGCGGGCCCTCGACTTCGTGGTCCACCGCCTTGCCGATGTCATGAAAAAATCCACAGCGCCGCGCCAACCGGGGGTCAAGGCCGAGCTCGCTGGCAATCACGGCGGCCACGGCGGCGACTTCCCTGGAGTGTTTCAAAAGGTTCTGACCGTAGCTGGTCCGATAATTCAAGCGACCCACGTAGTGGTAGAATTCAGGGTTTACGTTTTGCAGGCCAACATCCAAACACTCCTGCTCCCCTATTTCCAAAATTTTGTCCATGATTTCCTGATGCGTCTTTTTGACGACTTCCTCAATCCGGCCGGGATGAATCCGCCCGTCCCGCACAAGAATTTCCAGAGACTGCCTGGCGATTTCACGGCGTACGGGGTCAAATCCGGAAACGATTACCGCCCCGGGAGTATCGTCAATAATGACATCGATACCGGTCGCCATCTCGAAAGCCCGAATATTCCGGCCCTCACGACCGATAATCCGGCCCTTCATGTCGTCACTGGGGAGGTCAACCACAGAAACGGTGCTCTCGGCAACGTGCTCGGAGGCGTAGCGCTGGACGGCCAGGCTGAGAATCTTCATTGCCTCCCGCCGCGCCGTGCGGTCCGCCTCATCCCTGACCTGCTTAATGCTACGAGCCGCGGAAAGACGGGCCTCTTCCACCATATCCTGCATCAGTTGCGCCTTGGCATTATCCGCGGTCATACCGGCCACTTGCTGGAGCTTAAGACCCTGCTGCTCAATGAGGCCGTCCAAATCCTCATTTTTGACGGTCAAATCCTTCTGCCGGCTTCGTAACTCTTCATCCTGTGTATCGAGACGAGTTTCTTTCTGGTCAATGAAAGCCACCTTCTTGATGAGGTTGCTCTCTCGCATGTCCAGAGTCTCTTGCCGACGACGATTCTCAGTCCTGGTTTTTTCAGTCTCTTTTTCGAACAGACGGCGAGCCTCGTAGAACTCTTCCTTGGCCTCAAGTTCGGCTTCCTTCCGGATATCCTTCGCCGCCTGTTCTGCCCGCCCCAAAAGTTCCTGGCTGGCCTGTTGGAGTCGACCGTGGCGGGCTTCATAACGAAGCTTGAATACAAACCAGCCGAGCAGGAAAAACACCCCAGCAGCAACGACCGGATAAAAAAACGGGGAATCAATCAACATTCCTTCTCCTCCCAATTTATTCAAAATTGCGGAGCAGAAGAGGTAAGAAGCGGGAAAACAATTACCCCGCCCGGACGTGTGAATCGGAAGCAACTGAACCGTGTTGCTTCAGGTGGGTTACCTGTCCCGATTTTCAATCACTGCCGCAAAAGCTGCGAAATCCGACCGGAAACTCCGGAATCCCATTGTAGAAGTGTTGGCTCACTTGTACGACACATCACGCCCCGGGCAGGGAGTCGATCTCATTATCATTAATCGTTCCAGCGTTCAATTCCTTGGCAAGGAGTCGAACGATTTCCACTGATCTATCTTCGAGCAGAGCCATGGACTGGATGCTTCCGTCCTGCGACCGGAACAACTCATCAGCGATGTTCACTGCAGCCAGGATAGCCACTTTCGTAGTGGATGCAACCGAGGAACTTCGAGCCACCTCATTCATCCTATCATCGACGAATGAAGCAATTTTTATTACATACTCGGGCTCGGCCACACCTTTGAGGGTGTACTCGCTTCCGAATATCTTGACTGTAACGCTCTCAGATTCCGTCATGGACCGCTTCCCGTACCCGTCGGTTTAGCCCAGAGCCTCCAGCTGTTCCAGCAGGCCCCCGACTTTCGCCTCTACTTCCTTCCTCTTCTCCTCGTAAACTTCAAGATCTGTTGCCTGACGGCCCAGTTCCTCAAGTTCGCTGATCAAGCGCGAGTTTTTTGCCTCGAATTCCGCACTACTGGCAACCAGTTCGTCGCATCGATCTTGTAAAACCTGGTTTTCCTGCCTCAACTGCTTGATCAGTTGAATGGCCTCCAGAACCTTGCCTTCCAAGATATTGAGATTGCTATCCATAGCAGCCCGCTTCCTCCCTGTTCCAGTTGTGCTGGGGCCCGGATTGATCCTCAGTCCAGGCTTCTCGGCTCTATTTGCAAGCGGTCGGTCAAATCCTTTAAAATCCTGGAAATGGCCTTATCTACCGCCTTGCCCTTCAAGTTACCCTTATCCGACCGGAACTTCAAGCGAATTCCGTAGGCTCCGACTCCTTCGGGAATCCCTTTGCCGCGGTACACATCAAAGAGCTCGACGCCCACCAGCAGGACTCCTCCACCTTCTCGAACAACCTCTTCGATTTCCTGATAAGTGACGCTGCTCGGAACCAGCAGGGAGAGATCACGGGTAACCCCGGGAAATCTGGCAAACGGCTGATATTCAACATTCTGTGGAGTTAAATCAATTTCATCCAAGTTGATTTCCGCTACAGTAACCGGAACATCAAGATCAAAATTTTTCAAGACAGGGCTCGAAACACGACCCGCTGAGCCCACGACCTTACCCTGGCGATCGAGGATTCGCCACTGTTGCCCCGAAGCAAGGAATAATTCCGAATTCCCCGCCTCCGGTTTCAGATCAACCCTCAGGATTTCCGACAATGAATTCAAAACACCCTTGATCTCGAGAAGATCGTCGGGAACTCCATCCAAACCCAGGGAGTCAAGCCCCGCTATGGCAAATTGCAGAAAAAACGGTTCCTGTGGCAGCAGTTTTTCAGCATCGTGCTTTGTGTCCGTGGCCGCCTTTCCTCCGGGCCAGAAGGTCCGGTTGAACTGGAAAAAGCGCACAGGGACAATAGATCCCGCATTCAAATTACGTCGTGCCACTTCAAGCATGGATGGCAGAAGGCTGGTCCTGAGTTGAGTATTCCCTCCATGATGCGGATTGATCACCGAGAGAGTTTGCAGGCGCACATCCCCTTCAGGCAATTCCAGCTTTTCCAGATCGCCAGGTGACAGGAAGGTGGAAGTCACCAATTCGTTGTAACCACAGTCGGCAAACCAAGTACGGACCCGGGACTGAACCTCGTCGGTCCGTCTTCTGATATGCCCTGCCGGTCGCTTGAAGCCTTTCCCTGCAGCCAGCCGCTCGAACCCATGACATCGGGCAACTTCCTCGATCAGATCGATTTCCAGAAAGATATCCCGCCGAAAAGTGGGAATCTCGACCATCATGTTCACGGCACTGGCATTGATGGCATCGGGGTTACCCATTGGCTGAACCTTGAGGCCCAGATTCTGAAGAAACTGGGCCACGTCCTCGGTGGACAATTCAGTACCAAGCACCCTGTTTACCTGCCACGTCCGCAGAGGGACCGGCTCGTTCGATTTTCGATCCGGATCGCCGCGATCAGCCCAATCGGAAATGATCCTGGCTCCGGTATACTCCTGCATCAGGTATAACGCCCGGTGGGCTGCCTTTTCAACCATACCCCAATCGGTCCCACGCTCGAAACGGTATGAACTCTCACTTATCAAACCCAAGGCACGGCTTGTCTTGCGAACAAGGCGAGGAGCAAAGAAAGCGCTCTCCAGGACGATATTGCTGGTGGCCTCGGTTACTTCGCTGTTGGCCAAGCCCATTACCCCAGCCAAGGCGATGGGACCATCCTGGTCGCAAACCAGCAGATTTTCCCCGTCCAGCTCGTGTTCCTTGTCGTCAAGGGTAACGATTTTTTGTCCTGCTTCGGAACGCCTGATGAAGATCGTGTCTCCGCTCAAACGATCCTGGTCGAAGGCGTGCATGGGTTGGCCCATTTCCAGCATCACGTAATTGGTTATGTCCACTACGTTGTTGATGGGACGACTGCCTACGGCACGAAGACGATTTTGCATCCAGAGGGGCGATTGGCCAATCTCCACCCCCTTGGCGACAAAGGCCGTGTACCGTGGACAATCCTCGAAATCTTCGACCTGAATTTTCAAACCCAGGCTCTCGGTGCTTTGTTGGCTGGACCAGCAGCGAGGTTGGGAAACCTTGGTGCCATACAGGGCCGCGATTTCCCGGGCCACCCCCAAATGATTGAGCCAATCGGGACGATTGGGCGTCACCTCGATATCCAGCACAACATCCTTGAAGCCATAGAGTTCGTCAGCCGGAGTACCCGGTGGCAAATCGGTATCCAGCTCCATGATGCCTTCGCTGTCCGAGGTCAGTTGCAGTTCACTCGCAGAGCAAATCATACCCAAGGATTCGATCCCGCGGATTTTCGTTTTCTTGAGCTTGAAATCGCCGGGCAGGATCGCGCCGACCTGGGCAAAGAGAACTGTCAGACCCTCACGAACATTGGGCGCTCCACACACTACCTGGACTTCCTGGCCGGTCCCGGCATCCACCCGGCACAGACTCAGACGATCAGCATTCGGATGCTGCTGGCGGTGGACAACCTTGGCGATGACCACTCCCGGATAGGTCTGCTCGAAATGCTCTATCGCCTCGACATTCAGACCCGCCGCCGTCAACTTCGACGCCAGCACCTCGGGCTCATCGTCCCATGAGGCGAGTTCCTTCATCCAATCCAGGCTGATTTTCAAAGTACACCTCGGAATTGATTCAGAAAACGGAGATCGTTTTCATACAAGAGGCGAATGTCGCCGATGCCGTACTTGAGCATGGCGATCCGATCGATTCCCATTCCGAAAGCAAAGCCCGTATAGGCATCATCGGGATAACCGACAGCCTTGAATACGTTGGGGTGAACCATCCCTGCACCCATGATTTCCAGCCATCCGGTTTGACCGCAAATTCCACATCCGGCCCCGCGACAGGCGACACACTGCATGTCTACTTCAACGGAAGGCTCAGTGAACGGGAAGAAATGCGGCCGGAAGCGGGTTGGCTCTGCTGCTCCGAAGAAAAGGCGGACAAAGGTATCCACGGTATCTTTCAAGTCGGCCATGCTGATGGCCTTGTCGACCACCAGGCCCTCGATCTGGAAGAACTCTGAAGAGTGGGAAGCATCCGCGTTCTCGTTCCGATAGACCCGTCCAGGAAAAATGCTGGCCAGGGGAGGTTCGGTTCGTTCCATGGTCCGGACCTGGACCGGAGAAGTCTGAGTACGCAGACACACTTGGTCATTGATGTAGAAGGTGTCCTGGATGTCGCGCGCCGGGTGGTCGTCGGGAAAGTTCAAGGCGGTAAAGTTGTAGTAGTCCAACTCGACTTCGGGGCCATCGCTGCGGGTGAACCCCATTCCGTAGAAGATGTCACAAACAGATTCCATTACCGACAGCAAAGGATGGGTCGTTCCAGTACCAACCGGCGGCTTGCCGGGCAGGGAAAGATCAAGCTCAACTCCGCTTGAGCTCCCCTGGCCGACAGCCAGCGCGCTGGAGCGCTCATCCAGTAGCGCGGCAAGTTCTGTTTTGAGCAGATTCAGGTCTGCCCCAAGGGCAGGACGATCCTGGGGATCCACATCCTTCAGCCCTCGCAAAAGGGAGGTTATCTCCCCCTTCCGACCCAGCAGGGAAACCCGGGCAGCTTCGACCAAAGCCGGCGTATCAGCCGCCTCAATCAGCACGGCTCCCTGGGAACGTAAACGATTGATGGTCTCCTTCATCCAGAATCCCTTCCGCCGGAATCCATCCGGCCAGGAATGGTGCTGTAAACGACCCGAGGTTGCAATGGACGTAAAGGGGCCGTCGAGCTATCTGGCGTTCTTGGCTGTTTCAGCCAATTTGGCGAAGGCACCTTCATCGTGTACAGCGAGATCGGCCAACATCTTCCGGTCAATGTCGATCTCGGCCAACTTCAATCCGTTGATGAAGTGGCTGTAACTGAGACCGTGCAAACGTGCAGCGGCATTGATGCGAGTGATCCAGAGCCGGCGAAAATCGCGCTTTTTGTTGCGACGATCCCTGTAGGCGTAGGCCAAAGCCCTATCGACGGCTTCACGAGCCGCTACATACTGCTTGCCGCGTCCAGCGACAAAACCTTTTGCGCGCTTGAGATACTTCTTCCTCCGCTGCTTGGCGGCAGGATTATTTGTTGCTCTTGGCATTTTTTTGCCTCCTCTATATCCAGGATGATCCCATTTACCCGTTAGTGGGGTGCGAAACGATAACTTCTACTTTCCCAGCATTTTACGGGCCCGTGATTCGTCACAGGCGGCCACTAGGCTGGAACGACGCAAGTTACGCAACCGCTTGGGGCTTTTGGCGGTAAACAAATGCCCGTGATAGGCCTTGCCCCGCTTGATGCGACCACTGCCGGTTAGCTTGAAACGCTTAGCGGCTGCCCTGTTGGTCTTCATTTTCCCGTTTCCCATTACTCAATTCCTTTGCTCAGTTAAGTCCGGAACGCCACCAAAATAAGGGAGCTAATACCCGAACGGTCATCCGCATTTGACTGCGAAAAATATTAGGCCTTCTTCGGCGCCATCACGAAGCTTATTTGACGGCCTTCTCTCTGGGGATTCGATTCCGGAGTTCCAATCTCCTCAAGCTCCGCGTTGAGATTGTTGAGAAAATCCAGCGCCAGATCCATGTGTGTGATTTCCCGGCCCCTAAATCTCATCACGATTTTCACCTTGTTTCCTGCCTCCAGGAAGGAAATGATGTGCTTTTTCTTGAACTGGTAATCATGGTCGTCGGTCTTGGGTCGAAACTGAATCGTCTTGACCTTTACCGTGTGCGAGGCTTGGCGAGCCTTGCGGGCCTTTTTGCTCATCTCGTACTTGTACTTCCCGTAGTCCATGATCTTGCATACGGGGGGTCGAGCAGTGGGCGCAACTTCGACCAGGTCCAATCCCTTGTCTTCGGCAAGACGGAGGGCTTCGACAGTATCCAGGACTCCCAGTTGTTCACCGTCATCATCGACGACCATTACCTTGGGAATCCGAATCATCCGATTGACCCTCGTAATCTTGTTGGCCTTGATAAGACACACCTCCTGAAAAGGTTTGACGCCAAAACATAACCCCGTTTGGACTAACTTGATCCAGCTTGGACCAACCAAAAAAAGCGGACACATGTGTCCGCCTCGGGGTCTAGTAACCGATCCAGTCCCGATTGATGAAATTCAACGGGCCAGCTACGGTGAGAGGGCGGACCTCTTCTTGGCTTTGTAGTAGGGGAACAACCCGGTCCCCAACATTAAAATGGTAAACGAAATCTAGCTTCTTTTGGCAACCGCGTCAAGGAGATCGTCGATGATGGCCCCGACAGGCTTGGCCCCCTGGTCACCCTTGAGCCTGACCCGAAGAGCCGCCTCGCGGTTTTCCATCTCCCTGCCTCCGACAACCAGCATCCAAGGCACACGCAAAACCTCAGCCTCGCGGATTTTGAACCCGATCTTCTCGTCACGGATATCCTGCCCAACTCGGATCCCAGCCGCCTTCAGCTGGTTTGCAACTTCGACGGCGTACTCATGCTGATCCCGACTGACGGACATAACCCGCACCTGCTCCGGTGCCAGCCAAAGCGGAAAGTCCCCCCCGAAATGTTCCGTAAGAATCCCGATAAACCGCTCCAGGGAACCCATTATGGCACGATGAACCATGTAAACATAACGCTCCGTACCCTGGCTGTCGGTATAAGTAACGTTGAAACGGCGGGGAAGGTTGAAATCGAACTGTATAGTGCTGGCCTGCCAGCGTCGTCCAAGAGCATCTATGAGTTTGACGTCAATCTTGGGACCGTAAAAAACGGCCTCGCCCTCTTCACGGGAATAATCAAGACCATGTTTTTCCAGAGCCTTGACCAGGGAGTCTTCCGCTGCAGCCCACTCTTGGTCGGTCCCGGCGTATTTCTGCTTGTTCTTTGGGTCTCGGACGGATAGTTCAACCTTGAAATCGTCAAACCCGAAAACTCCCAGGATCTCCTTGACCAGATCGATGCACAGACTGACCTCGTCCTCCAACTGCTCGGGAGTACAAAAGTGATGGGCATCGTCCTGGGTAAATCCACGGACCCTCATGAGACCGTGCAACGTTCCGGATGCTTCGGCCCGATAAACCGTTCCCAACTCCGCATAACGCACGGGCAAACTGCGCCAACCGCGCGTTCGCCTTTTGAACATGAGGATATGACCAGGACAATTCATCGGTTTGACCACGTATTGCCGATCATCCTGCTCGAAAAGATACATGTCATCCTTGTAGAATTCCATATGGCCCGATGTCTCCCAAAGCCCAGCCTGGGATATGTGGGGAGTAGTCACGGTCTGATAACCGTTGGCCCGATGAACGTTCTTCCAATAGTCAATGATCTGCTCCCGCAGCAAATCCCCGCGAGGAAACCAGTAGCTCAAACCGGGACCGGCTTCTTCCATGATTCCAAACAGGTCCAGTTCCCTGCCCAGTTTTCTGTGGTCTCGCTTCTTGGCCTCTTCCAACATGGCCAAATGAGAGTCCAGGTCCTTCTTCTTGCCGAAAGCCGTCCCGTAAATTCTCTGCAACATCGGCCGAGAAGCATCCTTCTGCCAGTAGGCACCCGCCAAACTGAGCAATTTGAAAGCCTTCAAATCACCGCTACCGGGTACATGGGGTCCCTCACAGAGGTCGGTGAAATCACCCAGCTGATAAGTGGAAAGTTGCTTCCCCTCCAAGGATGAGATCTGCTCCAACTTGTAGGGTTGGTCAACGAACAGCTTATCAGCCTCAGCGCGAGTGATCTCACTGCGAACCAATGGAACCTTCTGTTTGGCCAGCTCACGCATACGAGTCTCGATCTTCTCCAAATCCTTATCGGTGAACGGCTCTTCACGGTCGAAGTCATAGTAGAAACCGCCATCAATATCCGGCCCGAAAGCGAATTTGGTTCCAGGGTAGAGATCCTGCACGGCCCAGGCCATCAGATGAGCGGTGGAATGGCGCAGAGCAGATAGCCCTTCTTCACTGCTTTTTGTAATAACTTTCAATTCACCACCCCTGCTGATCTTTTCAGCTAGAGGATGGTTTTGACCATCAACGGTAACTGCAACTGAATTCCGCAGCAGCCCTTCGCCGATCAACCGCACAGCTTCCGCGTAAGATTCTCCCTGCTCAATTTCAAGAGAGTTTCCATCCGGCAATTGGAAAGTGATCGTGGCCATTTCTGATCCCATTCTGTTTCCTGGTCCGTTCAATTCAACCTGAGACCACAGCCAGCTCTGACTTTCCAGAGCGAATTGGGGAATCTCAAGCGATGCTCTTGTTTATGAAAAAAACTCCTTACCGTACTTGGGCAAGGAGTTCTCATTCTTGATCGGTGGTGGGCGATACTGGACTCGAACCAGTGACCTCTTGCGTGTCGAGCAAGCACTCTAACCAAGCTGAGCTAATCGCCCACCGGAGGTCAAAATAAAGCAAGACCCTATCCCAATGTCAAAACAAAAGGTTGTGCCGCGAAGAATGTTGTTAGTTCCCTCCAAAAGTCTCAGATACCGTAGCAGGACTAACTGCCCTCAAGCAGCATATTTCAAAGTGTGCCTCCGCTCTCGCTCCAAAGCCCGAGTTGAAACCAAACGCCAATAGTATGCTTGCCAACTTACCGGAATTTCATAATGGCCTGGGAACAACCGTTCTGATAAAACATCCTCCACTTTCAATCGTCGAGCCAATAACCCCCGCGCTTCTGCCGGAGTTGGACTCCGACGATCCTTTTCACGGCGACCTTTCATAAAGTTCCGCCAGACCACAAAAATGGCCAAACGGTCAGTGCTTGACTGACGACGCTTAGACCAGGCTATCGTTTCACGCTTGTGATTTGCACTGCTGTGTCGCAGCACGAAATCAAACAAATTTACTTCCCACAACGAATTTTGCCGATCTCGGTGATCCCTGCTGGATGTGACGAAGTGTTTGATTTGGTCGCCATAACTGCGGATAGGAATACGATACTGGGGGTGATCATCTGTAAACATTTCAACGGGTTCTTCATCGCGGATGACAACCGAAAGCAGCTCTGCTACGGCAATTTCGATCGCTCTGGGGTTAGGCCTGCCAAATTTATGTTCCAGCTCGGTCCGACGGCGTTTCTGGTGATCCGTCATCCGGCCCTTGCGACGTAACTCGCTGTCATTAAAGAAAAGGATAAGGTCAGTGTCCTTTTCAACAGCCACGTTGTGATGAAAGGGGAAGAATTGACTGAGCTCAAACGTCTCAAATCCGTCAAAGACAATTTTCCTGGATGGTGGGGCTTTCATCATGATTTGCGTAAAATACAACAGGCAATGGCGGCCCAAGCGCTCGAGCTTGTGGTTGACGGTGGTTGGATCGATGCCCAAGTCCCTGGCAATTTGGCGGTTTGCCATTCCTCCAATTGTCTTCGTAAAGATTTTGGCATCGACGCCGCGGATCTTTTGCCAATAAGTTGTAGAAAAGGTTTGGGTGGAGAATGTTCGTTTGCATGACAGGCAGCGGTAGCGCTGTATCCTGCGGTTGTCGCTTTTTCTGAGGTAGGTAGAGAACTTAATATAGCACCAGTCATCCAGTAAGGATTTGTGGAACTTGCAGTTTGCGTTCGGACAGAACGGTGGATGCCAGCCAGCGGGGGTTTTTTTGGACAAGATCATGCACAAAGAGTTGCAAAGGAAAAGCCACCAACAATCTTCGCGGCACAACCTACGTTAAAAAATCTACTAGGCGGTCGCCGTGGCCATGTTGCCGCATCTTAAGCAAAGCCTGGTTCCGAATCTGCCGCACTCGTTCCCGGCTCAAATGAATATCCTGCCCGATAGTTTCAAGTGAAGCAGTCTCTTGAGCGTCCAGACCATAATATCGAGTGATGATATCTTTTTCTCGCGGGGAAAGCTGGCCAAGGGCATCATCCAACTGTGCTACTAATTCGCCGCCGACATAGCCATGATCGGGAATCACTTCGTCGGAATCGGCCAGAACATCGGCCAAGGTTACATTGTCGTCGTACATCGGTTGATCAAGACTGACCAGTGGACGGCTGGCCGCCCGGATCTGGCCCAATTTCTTGGGACTCAATTTCATGGCTTCGGCCAATTCTGCTTCGTCAATGCTACGATGTTGTTCTTGTTCCATCTTCTGGCCCAATCTTTTCATTCGCTGGGCCTGCTGGGAACGGTTGATGGGCAAACGAACCGTGTTGGTTTGTTCAGCGATGGCTTTCTGGATCCCCTGGCGTATCCACCAGACGGCGTAGGAGATAAATCGGAATTCTCTTCGCTCATCAAATCTTTTTGCCGCAGTAATTAGGCCAATATTGCCTTCAGCAATCAGGTCCATGAAGCTCAGACCCTGATTCATGAATTTCTTGGCAACACTGACCACAAATCTCAGATTGGAGTTTACAAGCTTGTCCAGAGCGGCCTTGTCTCCTTCCCTGATCCTACCGGCCAGGGCGAATTCCGCCTCCTTAGTCAGCAAGGCATGCTTGCCGATTGTCTGGAGGTAGTGCTGCAAACTGGGATCTTCTCTGCGATCACGGCTCAGTTCGACTTCATACACTTTGTCCTCCTCGACCCCGGAAATTCCGAGGGAACTTTATTTTTTGTCCCTAAGGACCAAAATCTTAAATCACGAATACCTTCTAACACCTGAAGGTCTACTTAGTTTCCATTTCCTGGCGGCACCATAAACAAAACAAGCAACCTTTTTGGTAACGATTCCTATTAGCAAAAAATAGAGCAAGAATCCGTTTTTGTCAAAGACATTTTTTATCCTCTTTCTAAAAACTAGGGAATGCTTGGTTCGGGTGCAGAGCTATACCCCTGCACCCGACTGTATCATATCTCAGAACAATTGCAAGCTGGAACGCGTGCAGCCAGCTTAATCGTCCACTACCTCATAATCGGCATCCACTGCATCGTCGGGGCCGGTTCCGGTATCAGCGGGCTCCTTTTGATCCCCCTGATCTGAATCCGGAGCCTTGGAGTCCCCCCCAGCCTCTGCAGCGGAGGCTTTTTCATACGCCTTGCTGGCCAAAGCCTGGACCGCCTGCATAAGGGCGTCGCTGGCTGTCCGGATCATGGCAGCATCCTCACTGGTCAGCACTTCTTCCAGAGCCTTGATCTTGGTCTCCACCTCTTCACGCAGGTTGGAATCCAGATCATCGGCAAGCTCCTCCATGCTTTTGCGGGCAGAATGAATCCGAGCCTCAGCCTCGTTTCGAACATCTATCAACTCACGTTTGGCCTGGTCCTGGTCCGCATTTTCCTCGGCATCATGGACCATCTTATCAACTTCATCATCCGTCAAACCACTGGAAGCCTGGATCTTGATGGATTGCTCCTTGCCGGTAGCCTTATCCACAGCGCCCACCGAAAGAATCCCATTTGCATCAATGTCGAAAGTAACCTCGATCTGGGGGATTCCACGAGGAGCGGCCGGAAGCCCGGTCAACTGGAAGCGTCCAATTGTTTTATTGTCAACGGCCATCTCCCGTTCACCCTGAAGAACATGGATGTCTACCGTCGGCTGATTGTCGGCAGCAGTAGAAAACACCTGGCTTTTCTTGGTCGGGATTGTCGTGTTGCGATCAATGAGTCGAGTCATAACACTGCCCAGAGTCTCTATGCCGAGACTGAGAGGCGTCACATCCAACAGGACGATGTCCATATCCTCGCCACCCAACACACCACCCTGAATGGCAGCTCCCATCCCCACAACTTCATCGGGATTCACGGTACGATTGGGCTCTTTCTGGAAAATCTCCTGAACCTTGGCCTGGACAGCCGGCATCCGCGTAGACCCTCCTACCAGGAGCACTTCGTCGATGTCCGAAGGAGCCAGCCCGGCATCCTTCAGGCAACGAAGGCAGGGCTGCATGGTGCGGGTCACCAGGTCTTCAACCAAGGATTCGAACTTGGCGCGAGTCAGAGTCATGGTCAAGTGCTTGGGCCCATTCTGATCCGCAGTGATGAAAGGGAGATTGATCTCTGTTTGGGTAGATGAGCTGAGCTCGCGCTTGGCCAACTCGGCACCTTCCTTGAGTCTTTGCAGGGCCATTGGGTCCTTGCTGAGATCGATTCCCTCCTGCTTTATGAAAGTATCCACCAGATGATCAATGACCCTCTGATCAAAATCGTCGCCACCGAGGTGCGTATCCCCGCTGGTAGCCAAAACCGAGAAGACACCGTCTACGATCTCCAGGATGGAAATGTCGAAAGTACCACCACCAAGATCAAAGACCGCAATGGTCTCCTCCCCCTTTTTCTCCAGTCCGTAGGCCAGCGCCGCCGCCGTGGGTTCATTGATGATGCGCTTGACCTCCAAACCGGCGATCTTGCCGGCATCCTTGGTAGCCTGGCGCTGGCTGTCATTGAAGTAGGCAGGTACGGTGATCACCGCTTCAGTTACGGTCTCACCAAGATATTCTTCGGCAGTTTCCTTCAAGGAGCGAAGAATCTGAGCGGAGATCTCCGGAGGGGAAAACAGACCGTGGGCCGTTTTGACTTTCAGCTCGCCGTTGTCCCCTTTCTCCACAGTGTAGGGGACCTCACTCATCTCATTCGCGACTTCACTGAATTTCCGGCCCATAAAGCGCTTTATTGAATAGACGGTGTCTGTCGGATTAGTTACGGCCTGACGCTTGGCCAGCAACCCCACCAACCGTTCTCCACTCTTGTTCCAGGCCACCACAGACGGCGTGGTTCGATTCCCCTCATTGTTGGGAATCACCTTGGGCTCTCCACCCTCCATAACAGATACCACACTGTTGGTGGTTCCAAGGTCGATACCAATAATCTTGCCCATCTCTATAACTCCTTCTACTTTTCATGGTCGATTGATTTTCCCTATCCTATAAACAAAAGCCATGCCCCATGAGAGGCATGACTAGAAAATCTTTAACCCTTTAATTATAAATAGGTTGCAATAGTGTTAGTAGAAAAGCCCCCCAAAATTAATAACTGACAAAAACCGACACACTGCCACAAGGGCAGCCATGTTGTGTCATTTTGGCACACTGTCACTCCGGGTCACAAATACCCTGGCGAAAACAACACAGTATGGCCAAGTTCATCATTTGGAAATACAGGCTCGGCCACCGGGGGAAAAATTTATCCCGCACGGGCCAACGGGCCAACCAACCTGGAAAATCCTTTCCCAGAGCTGAGTCGGCAAAAAATCTGAACAAGCGGACGGACAGAGCCCTATCATTCTCCATTTTCGTGTTCACCACGAAGTGCAAGCGCATCTCGCGTAATCTGGCTGGATGCAACTCGGCGATTCTGCCCAAGCTATAACGACCGCACTCTCGTTTCTTTTCCAGATATTGAACCAGGGTGTGATGATGAACATGCCGGGGAACCGGGAAGGGCAAAGCCAAAAATTTGACCTTTGCCTCATCTTCCAAACGGAAGGCAACCTCCATGTCCTCGAACCCATAGGCGGAAAACTCCTCGTCGAATCCTCCCACCGAAAGGAACGCCTGACGCGGTACGGCCGCATTCTGGGTCACGAAGAACCTGGCTGGAGCCGGACCGGTGTCCAACCGGGCAACACCCCTTGTGTCCAGATAATGGAAATGCGGCGCATCTACCAGATCGGGATCGGTTACAGCAAACCCGATGGTTCCGAAGCCCGGGTTGGCCAACAATACTTTCAGGTGGGCTTTCACCAGGCCGGCAGGAGGCACAATATCGTCATCAAGAAAAAGAAGCCAACAACCCGTGGCGTTCCTGGCCCCAAGGTTGCGAGCCCGGGCCCGACCCAGGTTTGCACCCGGGGAAACGACCCGCAGGACCGGGTTGGATCCTTGATACTCAGCCTCGAATATCCTTAGAAAATCAGCCGTATCATCGGTTGATCCGTCGTCCACGACTACCACTTCCCAGGACTGCCCAGGCCCCACATCCTGACTTATGAGTTCCGCCAGGGTTCTCTTTAGCAGATTCACCTTGTTCATGGTGGGTATGACAACGGAAATGATCACGTGCAGCCTCGCTCCCCGACCCCAAGAGCAGGTAATGCGACTTCTTTGGGCCAGTCCGACCCCAGTCCGCAAAGCTTCCGGAAAATCATTTCCACGGCTTCCATGTTGCTGTCGAATCCTGCGTACTTTCTAGCGGTAGCACTGGCTGCCAGGCCAGCACTAATGCGAAAGGATTCGTCATCGGCAAACCGCAGCATGGCCTTTGTGAGATCGGACACGTCTCGAGCCCGGACCACCAACCCCGAGGTTTCGTGCTTTATCCATTCCCCGGACGAAGCCAGATCCGAGACCACAATGGCTGAGCCGCAGGCCATGGCTTCCAGAAGACTAACGGCCGTTGCATCAACCGAAGGCACCGACAAGAAAACATCGGCTGCGTTCAGGGCCAGATGAAACTCATCATGGGGAATCCGGCCGATGAAAACCATGACCTCACCGATTCCCGCGCGCTCAGCCATTATCCTGAAGGGTCCGGGTTCACCCTCGTACCCTGCGAACAGAAATCGGGCTCTTGGTTCCTGCTCCTTGACCTTTGCCGCTGCCGCGATGACGGTATCGATGTTGTAATATGGCTGGGTGTAGCTTCGAGGTGAGAAGTAGACCAGGTCAGTTTCGGTAAAACCCAGCTTCCGTCGGTAACCGGTGGCGTCTATCTTTCGGAACCGCTGGAAATCCACTCCCCAAAGCACACGGAAGCAGCGATCACCGTCGGCTCCCAAATCCACTGATTTCTCCAAAATGTCCGCCGAATCCCCGGTCAGGGCGTCACAGTGGCGCAAGGCCCGCCTGGCCAGCCAGTTCTTCAGACCATTCTCGAAAGGAGTGACATAAACATCATCGCCCCAAACAGTCAGCAGGTTTGGATGAAAACCTGAAAAATCTCCCCAATAACCGTAACCGGTAAGAAAATGAGTATTCAGAACATCCGGCTGGATTCGCTGCAGAAGATTCTTGACCTTCCCCAGGGATTGAAGATACCGCAGTGGCTTGGGTCCGGAGGAACTGGATATGTCATGTACCAGGACCCCTGGCACTTCCCCCGGTTGTACCGTCAGAAGGTGGCATTCGTTTCCTCGCTCGGCAAACCAGCGAATCCATCTCTCGGTATGAATGTGTCGCCCTATGGACAGAAATGCGAGCCGCAAGAAACACCCCCGAAACATGGGAAATCTGCTGGGCGCATCGATTGCGCTTCTGGAACGATTCTGGTGCCGGGAGCCGGGATCGAACCGGCACGAAGCAACGCTTCGAGGGATTTTAAGTCCCTTGCGTCTACCAATTCCGCCATCCCGGCACCGAATTCGCGATAATGCGGACCTCTGATTCAAGAGTCAATCAGCAAAAAAAACCGACGCAAGCGTCGGTCAAAGTTGGAGGCGGCACCCAGAGTCGAACTGGGGATAACGATTTTGCAGACCGTCGCCTTAGCCACTTGGCTATGCCGCCTCCCTGACTGAATAATGATTAAATCAGAAAGGGTTGTCAACTGACCGAACGAAACTTTCGTGAATCTATTCACAGTTCGCGGTGCAGGGTGGGAATCATTAAAAAAGAAGGGCCATCGGTTCCCAAAAAAATATGGAGCGGGCAACGAGACTCGAACTCGCGACAGCTACCTTGGCAAGGTAGTGCTCTACCAGCTGAGCTATGCCCGCTCCAAAGATTCGAAGGTAGAGCAGAGATAATGAATGACCCGCTAATTGTCAAATTGATTTTCCATCAAGTAGCAGTCAGTTCACGGTACAGATTTGCAGTATCCGAAGCTACGCGATCCCAGGAATATTCTTCAATGGCGTGCAATTGGCTCTCCCGCCCAAACCTCCCGCGCCGATCAGGATCCGAGAGCAAGCTCCCCAGTTTTTCTGCCAAATCAACACTGTCTCCGCTTTTAAACAACTCCCCATTTCCGGCCATGGCCTCAACGTTGGGAGGAATATCACTCACCAAACAACACCGACCGTAACTCATGCCTTCCAGCAGGGTGATGGAAAGCCCCTCAAGGGTTGAGGGCAGAACCACCAACTCGGTATTGGAATACAATTCATTCAGGATAGGACCGTGAACATAGCCTAAAAACACGACTCCAGTGGGGGCCTCTCTACGCAATCGCTCCACGTACCCGGGCGTGAATCCGGCGTCTCCGGCGATTACCAGTTGGAATTCATCCCGAATCCAGGCAGGAAGCGATCCCCAGGCTTCCAGCAGGAGGTGGCACCCCTTTTCGGGCACCAACCTACCAACGAATAGAAGAAAAGGCCGGGTGATCCCTTTATTCCGAATCAGGTCCGGTTCACGGTAATCGGGCGGGGAAATTCCATTGGGAATGTAAACTGTTTCGCGACCGTGCTCGGCCAGGTAATGCTTCCGGAGGGCTTTGGAAACCACGATGGTACTGTTCGGCAGGCGGACACTGGCAATTTCCCCCAACTTCAAGACCCTGCTAGCGAATCCACCCCACTTCTCACGCTGCCAGTCAAGACCGTGAACAGTCACAACGGTCGGGCGGCCACGCAACCAACGGGGAATTCCAGCCAACAGGCCGGGCCCCAAAGCATGGTAATGAACCAGGTCCACAGGACGACCAAGAGTGTCCGCGGTAGCAAGTAATGAATGGGAAATTGCATCCAGATGCTTGGTCGGAATGCTGGGCATACGCCTCACGCAAACCTCAGGCAGGTCAACCGCACCATCAGCCCGGCTGTAATGGGGTCGGCTGTAGATCTCGGAGGCAATTCCCAATCGTCCCAACCGGGCGGCCAACTCGGCCACGTGTTTCTCGATCCCACCGTGGATAGGGGGGTACCCCTTCTGGCCTATCATGGCCACTCGGATGGGACGATTGGTCAACTGCCTCTCTCCGTCAGGTCGCGTCGCTCAGTATTCCAGAGGAATGGGCATGCCACTGTCCTTGATGGACTGGCAGGCCTTCTCCAGCACCTGAACCACCTTCAAACCATGAGCACCGCTACTCAGTGATTCTTCCTTACCCAGAATGACATCACGGAAATGTGCTGTCTCGGCCTTCAACGGTTCTACTGTGTCGATCTTCGGGGCGTGAATATCGCCTGATCGGTACAGCAGTTGAAACTCTCCGAAGTTGTCGTAGTGAGGCTGAACGTCAACACCCTTGTCGAAGATCTTGATCTTTTCCGTGGGATGGATGTCGTCGTAAACCAGCATCTTGCGACTACCCACGAAGGTACACATCCGGATCTTGTTCGGATCAAGCCAGCTGACATGGATATGAGCCAGCCGTCCACCCGGGTATTCCAGAGTGACAAAAGCCACGTCTTCGATGCCTTTTTCCTTCTGGACGTAGCAATGCCCATAGGCGCTGACGCTTACCGGCTCCGACTGGAACAGGTAGTTGAGCATGGCAACGTCGTGGGGCGCAAGATCCCACACTACATTGGCGTCCTTCTGGAAGATCCCCAGATTCACGCGCGAGATGTTGACATAGTAAATGTCTCCCAACTCTCCATCGTCGATGACCTGCTTGATCTTCCTGACCGCCGGCGTGAAAACGAAAGTATGCCCGACCATGATCTGCAAACCCTTGCTCTCGGCCAAGGCGTTCAGGACCCGGCAATCTTCACTATTGGTAGCCATCGGCTTTTCCAGGAAAAGATGTTTGCCTGCCTCGAGGACTTCCTTCCCGATCGGAAAGTGGGTAGACATCGTTGTGGCCACCACGACACCCTCGATTTCCGGATCCTGAAGGATTTCCCGGTAATCCTGGGTTTTCTTTGTGTTGGGATACAACAATCCTACATGATTCAACCGGGCTTCATCCAGATCGCAGATAATCGCCAATTCCACATCCGGCAAACCGTTGAAGTTACGAATCAAGTTGGGACCCCAGTATCCGCACCCGATTACACCCAATTTCAGCATCTTCAGCTCTCTTTCGTTCCCTGTGGACGGCCAGCAAACGTCTCCGGCAACGGCCGGAGCTCTACATGATTTGGAGCAAAGCAAGGAGGATGGATTGGAGCCGGCAGACAGTCAAGAATTATCCCGGCCTCGATCCGACCCAAAGATCAATGACCGCCGGTTCCCCACAGAACCACCGGTACGGTCCTCAGGATAATTGCAAAATCCCACCAGAGAGACCAGTTGTTGATATAATTTACATCCAGGCGCACCATCTCCTCGAAAGAGACACTGCTACGTCCGCTGACCTGCCACAATCCGGTAAGCCCGGGAACAGCCTTCAAGCGTTCCATGTGCCAAGGTTGATAATTCTCAATTTCGTAGTCAATCGGGGGACGAGGCCCAACCAGAGACATATCACCCCTGAGAATGTTAAAAAGTTGAGGCAGCTCGTCCATGGAAGTTTTCCGGAGCCAGGCCCCAATTCCCGTAACTCGCGGGTCAGTTTTCATCTTGAATACCGTATCGCCGGCATTTGATTTCTTGCAGCCGGATTCATCCCCGTTGATGAACATGGCAGCGAATTGCCGATGGATAGCATCGTTGCTGTCGTTTTGCATTGAACGGAATTTGTAGAAGCGGAAAGGCTTTCCGTCCCTGCCCAAGCGATCCTGGATAAACAGGACCGGGCCAGGACTTGAACGCTTAACCAGCAGAGCTATGACCAGCATCATTGGGCAGGCCACAAGCAGCATCACCGAGGCCATCACAACATCCAGGGCACGTTTCAAAAAAGCCTGGTTGCCATAATAACGGGATGTATCTGCGGGGATGAATAGCTTATGGGGCGATATTAAGCAGCCATTTTCAACAACTGCCAAAGCTACAGCATCTTCCTTCATGGTGCACAGTCTCCTCTGCCGTTGCGCTGATGATCACTCTAGAATGACAAACCCTTAACGCATTAGCTTTGGATCATTGATTCCCTTCAGGATGCTCGTAGCACTCGAAACAAAAACACCGTTAATTCGGTCCCTGGGATCCGCGGCATTGGATTTTGTAACTTCATCCTGGCCACGTCTCCCGCAATTGAATTTGAAGTATAACACGTGAGTTTATGTTTTGTCCACCCCCTAACTTGGAACTTTTTTTGTCTTGTTGATTTTTCTTTGGGGGAATTATATCAAACCCATGGAGGAAATATAATTATCCCTCTCCAATCCAAAATTCAACCCTGGGAAAAAACTGGCCGGGTGGGCCTATTTTTCCCCGAAATATCCCAAACTTTCTTTTGCCTTCCCAGGGCGGAAAACCTATCCTGTTCTAACTGATTTTCCGCCACGAGGGCAAGTTATGATAGAGAGGAGCTAGAACAATGGGTGAAAAATTACAGATCAAACCTGCTGCCGGAAAACTTGGGGTGCTCACACCTGGTATGGGAGCAGTCTCATCCACCTTCATCGCCGGGGTGGTAGCTATCCGCAAGGGCCTTCGGCTACCCATCGGCAGTTTTACCCAGATGGGTCACATTAGGTTGGGCAAACGCACTGAAGATCGTCAGCCCCTGGTCAAGAATTTCGTTCCACTGACCGAATTAAACGACATCGAATTCGGGGGCTGGGACATCTTCGAAGACTCCGTATACAAAGCGTGCATGAAAGCAGGTGTACTGGAGAAGGAACTTCTGGACCAACTCAAACCCGAGTTGGAGCAGATCAAACCGATGAAGGCCGTATTCGACAACTACTACGTCAAGAAACTTGAAGGCACTCATGTCAAGACCGGCGCCAACAAGATGGAACTGGCCGAAGCCGTGATGAAGGACATGGAGACCTTCAAGAAGGAGAAGGGCTGCGACCGTCTGGTCATGGTCTGGTGCGGCTCAACCGAAATCTATATGCAGCGAACCGAGGTTCACGAAACTCTGGCCGCGTTTGAACAGGGCCTCCGGGACGACCACCGTGATATTCCTCCCAGCATGATCTATGCCTACGCTGCAATCAAGATGGGTGTCCCCTACGCCAATGGCGCCCCCAATCTCAGTGGCGATGTCCCTGCTCTCGAAGAATTGGCCAAGGAGATGGGATCCGGTACCTGCGGCAAAGATTTCAAAACCGGCCAGACGCTGATGAAGACCATCCTGGCACCCGGCTTCAAGGCGAGGCAATTGGGCCTGGCGGGCTGGTTTTCCACAAACATCCTGGGTAACCGGGACGGCGAAGTGCTGGACGACCCGGAATCCTTCAAGACCAAGGAAGAATCCAAGCTCAGCGTCCTGGGCTCAATCCTGCAGCCGGAACTCTATCCGGACCTGTATGGCAAGCTCTACCACAAGGTGCGGATCAACTACTATCCCCCACGTGGCGACAACAAGGAAGGCTGGGATAACATCGACATTTTCGGCTGGTGCGGAAGGCCCATGCAGATCAAAGTCGATTTTCTCTGCCGTGACTCCATTCTGGCTGCTCCGCTGGTTCTGGACTTGGCCCTTCTACTGGATCTGGGCAAGCGGGCCGGACTGCCGGGCGGTATCCAGGAATGGCTCAGCTTCTACTTCAAAAGCCCGGTTACACCTGAAGGGCTGGAAGCAGAACACGACCTCTTTATTCAGCAGACCAAACTGAAGAATACGCTGCGCTGGATGATGGGCGAAGATGTCATTACACATCTGGGTCGGGAATACTACGACGGCTAGATAGTCCGAGGATTCACGCCTCGATACGAGAGCCTGGAAAGACCGGTCCCGGACAACCCGGGGCCGGTCTTTTACCGATAAGAAGGATGTTTGCGGCCATCAGTGGTCAGGCCGAACAAAACATTCGATGTGATAAAAAGGAGAGACAAGTAATGGACTGGAAAATTGAAGTGCGCAGCGTTGGACCCCTGCAGATGAATGCCGTGTTGATCTCCGGCAAGGGACCCGAAGGCGCTGAGGCCGTCCTCATCGATCCCGGAGCCGAAGTGGAGACATTATTGAATTTGGTTCGTGAATCGGAGGCCCGCCTAGTCGGCTTACTGGCTACTCACGGACACTTCGACCACGTAGGAGCTGCAACTGGGATCCAGCAAGTCCATGATCTGCCTCTGCGCTGCCATCCGGATGACCTGGAACTAATCCAATCCATGCCCCACATTCAAGAGGCCTACGGATTCGAACCGGGCGAAGTACCGGTTTGCTCCGCCGACCTTGCGGACGGAACCGTAATACCCTGCGCCGGAGAGAAAATCCTTGTCCAACACATCCCGGGACATTCAACGGGCCAAGTTATGTTCCTGCTGCCGGGAAAAGCCATCGTTGGCGATTGCCTCTTCGCCGGGTCCGTGGGAAGGACCGACCTGCCAGGAGGAGATTTTCCCACCCTGGAAAAAAGCATCCGGGAACGCATCTATACGCTCCCGGATGAAACTGTCATCATTTGTGGTCACGGCCCGAGCACCACGGTGGGTCGGGAAAAAGCCTCCAACCCCTTTGTGCAGGGTTGACCCCATTAAATGGAGGATTACTCCGCCGATTCCTTACTGGCCTCGACAGCTTCTTGCCGCTCCACCTTTTTCTTCTCCAGCCTCTGGTGCTTTTTCAGGAATTCCTTTTTGATCCAATCCCTGTACAGGGAAGCGCCCAGACACCCGGAATCATAGGCGTAGATGCTCTGAGAGTTGGCCGGAGCCTCCTCGATTTTGATGTTGTTGGTGATGACCGTTTTGAAGATATCCGCAGCAGGGAAGACCTGCCCCAACTCTCTGCGAACCGGTTTCTGCAGGGGAGTTCGGCCATCCTTCTGAGTAATTAAAACACCCATAAGTTGCAACCAGATGTTCTGCCTGACCTGGATCTTTTCGATCAAGTCCTTGATCTGGCGAATGGGAGGTATGGCCAGTCCACTGCATTGTGTGGGGATCAAGGCGTAGTCAGCTGCCACCAGGGCATTCTGGGTCAAAACTCCCAAATTCGGTGGAGTATCGATTATGATCCAACCATATGAGGTGGAAAGGGCACTGATGACCTTGGCCAAACGATCGTTGATTTGTGTCTTTGCCATACTTTCAAGCGTCGGCGTCGCGGGCAGAATATCGATATTCTCGTCGTATATGGTCGAGGATATTCCGTCCTGGGGTGTAATGGCCCTACGAAGAACGTCGAAAATACTTCGTGCCGGGGGTTCTCCGTCCATCTTGCCCAATAGGGAACTTGTGGCACTACCGTTGGGATCCATATCGATCAACAGGCAGGAAGAAGTAACATCGCTGTAGCGAGTCAGGCCGGCAGCCAGATTGATGGCGGTGGTTGTCTTCCCCGTGCCACCCTTGTGGTTCACGACGGCAATGACGTTGCTCATTAAATTTACCTCGGTTCGGTTGAGGCGCTCCAGGAATTCCAGAATAAGAAGGCAATATAATTACCACTTTGAGGACCTGAAAGAAAAAAGCCTATTCTCTGCAAGAATGGCCTCTTTTGAAGACAGGATTTCCGTCTCTTTCCGGGGCTATCAGCGCAGTCTGGTAGTCGAAAAAGTCGAAGCAACAGCCTCCATCCTGCGAAAAAACGGCATTTTCTCCATACCGGGGGCGTAAACCAACAAATCTAGGCAATAAACTCTACCCTGTTCTTCAGCAGGGAGAAAATAAGTCCAGAAAGCCCCTCCGCCGGAGAATTTATTGCTCGTCCAGGACCCTTCCAGCTTTGTGAAAACCTGATCACCAAAGGTTTCTTCACTCCAGATGAAAGTTTCAGGAAGGATTTCTTCGTTGTGCAGTTTGACCCCCATCTCGCGACGCATTTTGATCAGCTGCTCACGATCCGCCATGACTTTCACGGTGTTCACGTTATCCAACCAACTGACGGTAATCCCCCGAGAGGGCCTATGCCGCATAAATTCCACTCCGGGAAACCCGTCAGGCTGAAGCTGGTTCTGGGAATACTCCTGGGGAATCTCCAGAAAAAATCCCAGACGGTCCAAACATGCATTTACAAGGTTGGTATTCAAACCTTCGTATCGATTACGCCTAAGAATGCGTTCCCGATTGCTGTTCTGAAGGATGTCCCTGATTTTTTCGGTGTTTCGGGCCGAAATACTTCCCAGATTATTCCGGTCCCGGGACACAACCATCACCAGATGTTGGTAAGTGGACCATGGATCCTTGACCTGCACGACACCGCCACCGCCTGCAACCAACCGATCCCAGGTTTCGGAGGAGATCTGCTTTTGAGCCTCCTTCTCGGCCTTCCCACCCTGACCCACCTGGACCAAGAAGATGACATTCTTGTAGCCCTTGGCCAGATCCAATTTGTCGGGCCCGAAAACATCAGCATTGAAGGTAGGTTCAGGCGTGATGACGAAGGATTTCTCTTGAACAAGTCCCGCCAGGAAACGATTGGCCAAGGGCCGCAGATCGAGATCCGAAACGACGACCGCCAGATCCCCGTAGGAGCCGGCGGCCATGAAAATTCCCTTTTCCTTGTCGAAACCACATCCGGCCTGAGCCAGGATCAAACCCAAAAAAATTAGAACTATCCCCCGTTTCAATTCCATCCTCCGACCAAAAGCTCAAGAATAATCCAGGCCGGCTCGGTGGCCGACTATTTCTCTAGATCTAGGGCCTTTTGGGCTGAGGTGTCAAGCTGGGCCTGCCTCAACCGGAGTTGTAATTGAGACTTCAACAGCGCGCTGGTCAATTGGCGGTTCTCGGCGCGCAACCGGTTGATGATGCGCAGATCCTCCAAATTCCCACCGGACCAGCCTCTGTCCAGTCCCAGACGGCTTCCCGTCACAGGCGTCAGTGACATTCCGGGCGCTTGCCGTTGCATTGGGCCACCCACCTGAAGGCCATTGAAGCGTATCTGTCGGCTCAGGGGAAGTCGATCATTTCCGCCCTCGGCCACCGCCGCGGCAGGGTTGGCACCCACCGAGTCGGCCACAAAATGATCGGACGTATCATTGGGGCCAACGAAGATAGCGAAGGTAAGAATGGCTGCCATGCCCACGGCCGCCGCGGTTCCGAAGTTGCGCAACCATGCCCAGGCATCAGAGGGTTTTTCCTCCCATGGAAAAGCAGCATCGCCGGCGGCCTCTCGAAGAGTCTGACTTAGACGCAATTGCAGCTTCCAGTCGAAGTTCTCCGGCAGTTCGGGTTCGGTGGCAGCCAGAAGCCTCTTACCCAACAGCAGGTCACTCCTGTATTCCTGGCAATCAGCACAGGTTTCAAGGTGTTGTTCCAACTCAACTGTGGAATCTGGAGGAACCATCCCGTCCATTTCCATACTCAGAAACTCCCTGGCCTTGTTACAACGCATCAATCAATCCTCTCCACTAGTTATTTCCCTTTTCGGCTTCCGCTCTGGCTTCGATTCTTTCCAATTCCATAAGGAGGGTCTCGTTTCGGAGTAATGGTTTGATCAACTGTCGGAAACGATTCCGTGCCCGGTTTATCCGCGATCGCACGGTACCCAGCTTGAGCCCGGTCACTTGCTGGATCTCCTCATAACTGAGTTGATCCACCTCCCGCAAAAGGAATGGAATGCGGTATTTTTCCGGAATCTGGCTCGTGGCCTCCTGGATGAGCCGCGCCAACTCTTCCCGCTCGACTTCCGAGGATGAATCAGCCTCATGATCCGGGGGATCAACAGGCATTTCCCCCTCATCTGGCGCAGGGTTCAAACTTACTAATCGCGGCCGCCGGGACCTCTGTCGCATCTTGTTGCGCACCAGATTGGTAGCGATCGTGAAAACCCAGGTGGAGAACTTGGCGATCTCCCTGTATTTCCCAGCATGGACAAAGACCCGAATCAAAGTTTCCTGGGTAAGCTCTTCAGCCAGATCAGGATCCTTGACCATCCTCAGGATAAAGCTGAAGAGTCTTCCCTTGTATCTGGACACGATCTCATCAAAGGCCTTGCGTCGTCCATTTTGGACATGAACAATCAGATCCTCGTCGCGAATCTCACGAAGATCTCCGGTTATGGCGGAAGGATTTACCTGCTGATGTTCATCTCTGGAAAGATTCAACTTCAATCTCCCGTCTACACGCTGGGGCCTGATTTCTTATTCTAAACCGTTTGACGGTGACCGAGTTCCCGGAAACTTTCAGTCAACTGAAATGAAATTACCCAGGGGCCATATTGGGAGAAAGGCTTCGGAAGGAATTTCTCCAGGATTCAAACTGTCCACTACATCCAGCTGGAGGTGTCCGGACCGTCTGGAGCTGGACACCAATAATCGAGTGCCAGGGACCCAGGAATTATCCGGAATTTCCCCCGCAATAGGCAAAAAAAGCTCCATCGTAATCATCTCCGCAGAACCTCCCCGACCTTGGCCCCGTCCAGTCAATCTATTCCTGAAGGAGCCCGGATCCCGGGAGGAAATTTCCACCGTCTCCTCAGTCAGTAGCAAGCCAATAGCTTCCCAGCGGCGTTTGATGTATCGCTCCCCCAGAATCCCGGTTGAGGAAATTGGGGGCCTAGGCCGGAAATGGCCGGATCCACCGGCCGCAATAAAAGAAGAGAAATGAAATTCTTCGTGCGTAAAATCGGAAAGAATCGCCCGGATCAAACGTTCAATTCCCGGCGGCGTATTTTTCCATTCCTGGCCCCACCGATTCAATGTCCCTTGCCCTGCTTCGCCTAGAATAACGGTCCAGCCCTCACCATTCCAAGCCAGGAGCGGCCCAAATTCGGGGCCAGGTTGGTTACCGGGGGTTTGCAACGAAACTTCCAGGCGCAGGGCCCCCTCCAGCCCGGTCGTCCAGCAGCAACTACCCTGCCTGGATTGGGAAAATGCGGTCGCTCTCCAGTTGGCTAGAACGAGTTTCGACCCTGGCTCGGCACCCAAAACGGCCAGAGGCAGATGATAAAAAATGGTCAACAATAAAACAGGAAGCGGCAAAAGGGTTGGTAATCTGGAAAGAGCCGAACCCAGCAGCCGGTAGACAGTACGAGCCATGTTCCACATCATAATCTGGACAGCTCGAACAAGAGCGGAGCCCATGGATTCATCTCCCCTGATCCTCGTCGGCCAGGTCTGCCCCGATCCTGGTCAGGAGGGACTCCAGGCGTTCCTGATCCCCCCCCAGATCGAGAGCTCGCTTGATCAAATCATAAGCTTCCTGTGGCTGGTCCAATTCCAACAGGGTTACCCCAACATGCTCCAAAATTACAGGGTCCTCGGGTAGAACATTGATGGCTCGAATCAAATGGTCCAATGCATCTTCGAAACGACCCAGTCGGTAGTACACCCAGCCCAGTGAATCGAGAAAGGCTCCATTGCCCGGCTGGGCCTCCAGGGCTTCCAGGATCAGACTTTCGGCCAATTCCAGGTCGATGCCCTTTTCCGCCAGGAAATATCCCAAGGAATTGGCAATCTCGGGATCTTCGGGGTCCTCACGTCTCAGAGTCTCCAAAGCGCCCCGGGCCTGAGCGGTTTTGCCCAAGCGGTCCAGACAGATACTCATCTGTGTCATTGAAGCGGTCTTGAATTCGGGACCCTCAGCCGCCAATTCGAAGCGGTAAGCTCCTCGGTCGAATTCTTCAAGAGCCAGGAAAGCATACCCCAGAATGAGTTGCCCTTCCCAAGCATCATCTGGGGTAATCATCGAAGCAACCATTGCATGTTGGCGAAGTTCTGCCCGGTTGGAATCCCCTTGAGTAGTCCCGGGGACGAATCCGCCCCTCTGTTCACTGGCAACCAAAAGGGACCTGACCAAGCCCAGCCTGATCTCCGAGTCGTGAGTGTCAAGACCGGCGGCTAGCAGGTAAAAGGGGACTGCGGCCAACCAGTCATTACTGTTCTCGGCAACCTTCCCGCGAAGGAACCAGGCACGCGGGGAATCAGGCCATTGCTCCAGAATTCCATCCACGAGGGCGGCCCCGTCCTCATCCCGCCCAGTCCCCAGGTAGAGTCGTCCCAACCACAGGCTTGGCGACAAACCCAACTCTTGAGATTCAGACAGGGGTTGGAGCAGGTTCACCGCGCGGGTCAATTCCCCGTGCTGGGCGTAGAAATCAGCCAACTCGATGAAAAAAAACTCCGGGGAATCAGGAATCCGATCACCCGAGGCGGTGAGGATTCCGAAAGCAGTGGAATCTGCTTCCGCACCGAGAAATTCCTGAAATTTTTCCGTGGCTTTCCCAACACAGGAAACAGCCTCTTCGTGGCGTTCCAACGCGGCCAGGCTACGAATCTTGACCAACCACAGACCTGCTGAATCTCCATTGTCGACCAAGGCTTCATCAATCAGCGACGGGACCAAGTCCAACTTGCCCTCCTGCTGGTGAATGGAAGCCATCCCCAAATAGAATTGGGTTTGTTCTGCGGGAAAAAGCTCAAGACCATCGCGGTAGACAGCCACGGCCTCTTTTAGTCGTCCCGCAGCTGCCAAGAGGGTTGCCTCCGCAGAAATCACTTCGGGTGACCCGATTCCGCGGCGTCGGATTTCTCTGAGATCCGTAAGAGCCTTATCACGATGGCCTGCCTGGAGATTAAGGGAGGAGCGGCGCAAAAGGTACGACTGGGAATCCGGCCAGGCTGCCACCAGGGAATCCATAACCTCCAGAGCGTCCCGGATAAAACCACCATCGGCCAGAGCTTCCTGGAAGGTCATCGCAATGGCCTGAACTCCCGGCTGAGCCCGGTAGGCAAAATGCAGATAGGGAAGCGCATCATCAGTTTGGCCCTCAACCAGAAGCTGCCTACCCAGAAGCCAGCTGGAGGCGACGCCGTAAGGAACCTCATCGTCAGCCATGCCGGTCCCAGATTCGGGAATAGCACCGACAGCAATCCTGGTAGTACCAAGATCAGAAAAGCCAAAGAAAATCACCACCAGAAACGGCATCAGGGTCAGTTTGAACAACAGCACCTTGTTTCTCACACTTATCTTTCCCCCTTGACCAAAAAACCGTTCGCAGGCTTGGCAAAGCATCTGGTGGATAACGATCACAATTCTCCAGGTTGGTCTTTGATAAAATCAGGGTTTTCTTCCAGGTTCTTCAATGCCTCTTGGGCCGCTTCCTGCTCTGCGGATTTTTTGTTTCCTCCCGAGCCGGAGCCCAAGACAGTTCCCCCAAAAGTGACGGCCACTTGGAAAACCCGATCATGGTCCGGGCCCTCCACGTTCAAAACCTTGTAACGGGGTGGACTCTTGTACCGGGCCTGGATCATTTCCTGAAGTCTACTCTTGAAATTCCTCAGTGATCGTTTGGCCAAAACACCTTCGCTACCCCTCAAGACCACAGTGTGAATCATCAAGCGGGCCGCCGAAAGACCAGCGTCCAAGTAGATCGCCCCGATCAAAGCCTCCATTGTATCGGCCAAAATCGACGAACGTTTACGACCTCCTGTAGCAGCTTCACTGCGACTCATTCGAATATGAATGCCCAGGTCGATAGCCTCGGCAACCTCGGACAGCCGTGTACCACATACCAACAAGGATTTCATTTTGGTCAGATCGCCTTCTGAACGATCGGGAAATTCCTTGTATAGGGTTTCGTTTACGACAAGACCCAACACCGCATCACCGAGGAATTCAAGACGCTCGTTGGAATCCTCCCGGTCCCGGCCGGTAACATGAATGTGAGAACGGTGTAGCAGGGCATTGGCAAGAAAACAGGGATCTGAGAAGGAGTGACCCAACTTCTGCTCTAAAACAGGCAATTGTTGGTCAACGGAGACGGAGTCATCATCCTCGGAAGTACAGGAATTCTGCGCGGGACCGCGGGTTGTTGAGCCTGCAATCCTGGACAGAAATCGCCCGATGCTTTCCTTGAGTCCCATGTCTGAGGGCTCCGTCCGCCCGTTTTAGGGGCCTGTCAGGGGGCCCGGAAACAGAGGGTCACATTGTGCCCCCCAAAACCAAATGAGTTGGAGATAGCATACTCTACCCGCCTGGAAACCGCACCGTCTGAGCAATAGTCCAGATCACATTCAGGGTCGGGATTTTCGAGATTGATGGTCGGAGGCAAGGTTCCTGAACCCAAAGCCATCGTTGTGATAACTGCTTCCACAGCCCCAGCCGCACCCAGTAGATGGCCCACCATTGACTTGGTAGAGCTGATCTTCACTTTCGCCGCGTGATCCTTGAAAACCGATTTGATCCCGGCGGTTTCCACCTTGTCATTGAAAAAGGTGGAAGTACCGTGGGCATTGATGTAGCCCACCTGGTCCGGGTTGATTCCGGAACACGCAAGGGCCTGTTTCATGGACCCGATAGCACCTCGTCCTTCGGTGTCCGGTTGGGTCATGTGGTAGGCGTCTCCAGTCATTCCGTAGCCGGCCAACTCACCCAAAATTTCCGCACCCCTCGCCTTGGCATGCTCCTCGGCCTCAAGAACCAAAATACCGGCGCCTTCACCGAGCACGAAGCCGTCCCTGTCCTTGTCGAAAGGGCGACTGGCGTGGGCAGGATCATCATTGCGGGTGGAAAGCGCTTTCATATTGCCGAACCCGGCCAAGGCCATGGGACAGACAGCAGCTTCAGCGCCGCCACAGATCATCACATCGGCGTGCCCGAGAAGAATCTGGTCGTAGGCTACTCCAATCGCGTGCCCTCCCGAAGCGCAGGCGCTGACGGTACAAAAGTTGGCTCCGCGATACCCGTACCGGATGGAAACCAACCCGGCCGCCATATCACTGATCATCATGGGGATGAAGAGGGGGGAGACACCGCGGGGACCCCGGTTCATGAGCTTGGTATGCTGTGCTTCAAAAGTCAGCATCCCACCGATTCCCGATCCTATGATCACTCCGAATCGGTAAGGATCCTCCGGCTCACCCAAGCCTGACTGTTCTACAGCCTGCTGGGCTGCGGCCATTCCCAATTGGCAGTAACGGTCTGCCTTTCGAGCTTCCTTGGGATCCATGGCCACCAAGGGATCAAATCCCCAGGCCTGCCCGCCGAACTGGCTTTTATATTCGGAAGGATCCAGAACATCCAGCGTAGCGATTCCGTTCTTGCCCTCGACCAGGGCTTGCCAGCTTGAGTCCCGGTCCAGGCCAACGGCCGTGACCATGCCCATGCCGGTGATGACGACCTTTCGCCGTTCCAAACCTTCACCTCCATGTTCAAAATTCGACACGGTCCCATCCTGACTCCAGGACGGGACCGGGTCCATTACACAAGTCGGAACCTAGAAGACCACGGATTCCGGGGCCATTAGTCCAGGTGCTGTTCGAGATAATCGATGGCGTCCTGAACGGTTCGCAGTTTTTCCTGATCCTCTTCGGGGATGCTGATGTTGAACTCTTCTTCCAGGTCCATCACTAGCTCGACGGTGTCGAGAGAATCGGCACCCAAATCTTCGGTGAACGAGGCCTCGGGGGTAATTTGCTCGGGGTTGACCGCGAGCTTCCTCTGGATGATTTCATACACCTGTTCCTGAATCGACGCCATTTCCGGTTACCCTCCTGGGGAACGTGATAGATTGACTAGGCGATCATGCCACCGTCCACCACCAGGACCTGCCCGGTGATGTACGAAGCTTCTGGAGACAAAAGGAACTTGACCACGCCGGCGACATCCTTCCCCTCACCGAATCGCTTCAGGGGAATCTGACTCAGCATACCGGTCCTGACCTTCTCGGGAAGATCAGCCGTCATATCAGTGGCGATAAAGCCCGGAGCAATGACATTTGCCGTAACTCCGCGACCGCCCAATTCCTTGGCCACTGATTTGGTCAGGGCTACGATGCCAGCCTTGCTGGCAGCGTAATTAGCCTGGCCGGCATTCCCGGTCAGACCAATAACTGAGGAGATGTTGATTATTCTCCCCTGCCGCTGCCGCATCATAAGAGGGGCGGCGGCCCTTGTAAAGAAGAAGGTTCCATTGAGATTGATGTCAATCGGCTTCTGCCAATTCTCCGGGCTCATGCGGACAAATAGTCCATCCTGCGTCACACCGGCGTTGTTGACCAGACCGTGGATTCCCTCGAATTCCTCATTCACTTCATTAGTGATCCTCTGGGCATCATCCCAACTGGAGATGTCACCTGGCCAGGCCTTAACGCGGGTAGCTCCACCCAACTCCGAGGCCAATTCTTCCAGACGATCGGCGCTCCGAGCAACCAGCGCCAAGTCGTAGCCTGCAGCAGCCAGCTCCCGGGCGATATCCGTGCCTATCCCCCTGCTGGCTCCCGTAACGATCACGCTGCCTTTGCTCATGGTCGTATCTCATTTCTATTGTTGGTGTAGACTCCAACGCACTCGACTTTGACCCCATTATTCGCGATCAAGGTGCTCACCCAGGAAATCCCCAACCCTTGCCAAGTCCTCAACCGTCCCGACAGGCAGGAAATGTACTCCTGGATACGCCCTCTTGGCAAGATTTGTCAAGACCTTGCCGGGGCCCACTTCCAGGACCACAGTCGAGCCACCGTCAGAAGGTACCCCGATCAATTTCATGATGTCGTGCCAGAGGACGGGAGAAGTGAGTTGTCTTACGAAACCCGTCTTCAATTCCGGTCCTGCAACTACCGGCGCAGCCGTAACATTGGCTATCAGGGGTACTTCCGAGTCAGCGACCTGAATTCCATCCAGGAAAGCGGCAAAATCAGCGGCAGCACCCTCCAACAATGGGGAATGGAAGGCACCGCTGACGTTGAGTGGAATAATTCGACGAGCGCCCGCCTCTTTGAGCGCAACACCGGCGGCTTCAACAGCAGCTACCTCGCCGGAAATGGCCACTTGTCCATCGGAGTTGTGGTTGGCCAACACGACGATCCCAACCTTGGCGGAAATTCGGGCACAAACCTCGGTCACCTGCGGCCCGGCAAGTCCCATGACCGCAGCCATGGTCCCTGGAATTTCCTTCCCTGCAGAGAACATCAACTCACCACGTTTCCGCACAATACTAACTGCGTCCGACGGGGCCAGGGCTCCGGCGGCAACCGCCGCGCTGAACTCCCCAAGGGAATGTCCGGCAACCAGGGATGGAGTGACACCCAATTCGCGCAAGGCCAGCACGACGGCGACCGAATGAGCCAGGATAGCGGGTTGGGCATTGTGGGTTTCGGTCAACACTTCGGCCGGTCCTGAGAACATGATACTGGTCAAGTCATCACCCAGAATGCCGTTGACCTGGCCCAGAAAATCGGCGGCCGACCCTCCGGCTTCGGCAAGATCCCTGGCCATCCCAACAGCTTGGGAAGCTTGACCTGGGAAAATCATGGGAACTGAATACATGACTGCACTCCTCGGGCAGGCTGAAAAAGTTTAAGATCCGATTCAGGAATCCCGGGCAGCGACCAGTTTGGCCGGGAGATCGATGTCAATCTGCTTCCAGGCCTCCTTCACCGCGTTGGTAGTGGCCAAACAGGAACTGCGGCCATGTGCAATGATGCTGATACCGGCCACGCCGAGCAGTACCGCACCCCCGTACGGTTCGTAGGAAAAATCGCGCATCAAAAGGCCAAGCACGGGTTTGAAGGCAGCTTTCTCAGCCTCGGTCAAGCTGTCACGTTTGCTCAAGGCACCCAGGAAACGGGCGACCCCCTCCACCAGCTTCAATGTATTATTTCCTGTGAAACCATCGGTCACAACCACATCACAGGGTCCGAGCATGAACTGGTTACCTTCCACATTGCCGATGAAGTCGAAACCGGCCCCGGCCAGCAGTTCGTAGGAGGCGGTGCAGAGTTCGGTTCCCTTCTTTGCTTCTTCACCAATGTTAAGCTGCCCAACGGTGGGCCGTTCAACCTTCAATATCTCCCGTACGAAAACCTCGCCCATTTGGGCGAAAGAGAGAATGTGTTCGGGAGTACATTGTACATTGGCGCCGACGTCCAGGAGGAGCAGCTCCCCCCGGATGGTGGGAATGAGCGAGGCTATGGCGGGCCGGTCGATGCCGGGTAGACGCCCCAAAATAAAGATGCTCCCGGCCACCATGGCCCCAGTGGACCCAGCTGAGACAACGGCCCTTACCAGCCCGGCCTTCTGGTCCACCATGGCCCGAACGATGGGGCTGTCTTTTTTATTCCGGATAGCCGAGGCCGGAGATTCCTCCATGGCGATATCCTGCGTACAGTTCACCACCGAGACCGGTAAGCCATCGATCTGAAGCTGATCCAGTTGGGCCTCAATTTCCACCTGGTTACCATAAAAAACGATATCATAAGGAGAATCGGCAGATAAAGCAGCCACTGCACCGGGAACAATTACCTGGGGGCCATGATCCCCTCCCATGGCGTCCACGGCGATTATAGGTCTTGGATTTTCGCTCATTGCCCGACCTCCCTATCGGAGAAAGCGATTCGCAATGCATCCCCTGGCCGGGATGGCGAAAGCTGCATCAAGTTTCTGCATCAAATCACCCTACAAATAAGCTGGGCAACTATTGCAGCATCAATTGCAGCAACCCCTGCAGGAACAAAGAGGCAATCACGTGAATCCCGAAAATCAGGATTCGACGACAATCACTTCCCGTTCACCATAATAACCACACTCCCGGCAAACGCGATGTGGCAGGCGAGCAGCACTACAGTGAGGACACTTGTTTATGTTTGGCTCCGCCAAATGCCAGTTAGCACGACGTTTACCCTTGCGGGATTGGGATGTTTTTTTCTTGGGGACGGCCATTTTTCACTCCTTGGATTCCAAATCAATTCCCGGCACAACGGCCCGGGTCAAAAAAGCCAATTCAGACCAAATATCCACCGTCAGGGAAGCCCTTCCCACCTGGGGTCAACTTCCACTTCGGTGCAATTACAAATGCCTTCGTTTAAGTCCGCACCGCACTGGGCACACAACCCCTTGCAATCTTCACGACAGACGGACAACTGGGGATAGCCCAGAATCACACACTCACGAAGCGACCCCATCAGATCCACTTCACCGGTGGCCTGATGCAAAACCAGGGATTGGCCCTCAGTCTCGTCGGGATCCACCCGCCGCAGAATAGTTATCTCGACAGAAGCATCCCAAAAAAGGTCAAACTCAGTCAAACACCGTCCACATTCAGCCCTGCCGGAGACCGAAAGCACGCCCGTAATCACGAACCTGCTCTGAATGTTATCGACTAAAAGTGTACCCCGGACCTTTGCCTGGGTCGCGCGGCCTTCAGAGAGTCCCAAGTCCAGAACCCCGTCAATGACGAGTTCGGATCGGCCATCGCCCTGCCTGTCAAGATCCAGTTTCATACAAGCGCCACACTTTAATAAACGGTCGGTGGAGTGTCAAGTTTTGCAGCCTGCACCGTTTAGCGCCGCAAAGAAGCTTTGCCGCCTCATTCCCCGAAAACAAGCCCCAACTCCCGAGAGGCGTCTCCGGAATTGGCCGATGCATGGACGGCGTTATTCTGCAGGGATGCGCCGAATATGTCTCGGATCGTGCCGGTTGCCGCCTCCACTGGATTCGTGGCTCCGATCAGCTCACGCAATGCGGAAACAGCGTTGTCCCGTTCCAGACCCACTGCCACCACCGGACCACTTGTGATGTAGTCGCACAAGGCTCCAAAAAATGGCTTGTCCTTGTGCTCCGCATAGAATTCCTCCACCAGAGCGCGGTCCAATTGCCTCATATGGAGGTTCGTAACCCGAAAATCAGCGGTATTGACTATTGCCAGGATGTCCCCAATCCGCTGGCCCCCAGCGGCGACAATTTCCGGCTTGATCATGAAGTATGTACGTTCCATCAGTATTCCATTCCACAGCAACCACTTAGGCCTGCCAGTATCTGCGGGCGCACATGATCCAGCAGGCGCCCGCAAAAGATATCAAGAGTACGCCCCTACTTCTTCCAGATTTCCTGGAGACAGGGAACAATATCCATCGGTCGTTCGGCGACAGGAATGCCAGCCGCTTCAAGGGCTATTTTCTTCTCGGCCGCCGTCCCGGTTCCACCGCTGACGATGGCGCCGGCGTGTCCCATCCGTTTACCCGGAGGTGCCGTCTGGCCTGCGATGAAGCTGACAACCGGCTTCTTGCAGTTTTCCTTGATCCAGGCCGCAGCCTGCTCTTCGGCGTCGCCGCCAATTTCACCGATCATGACGAAAGCCTCGGTCAGGGGATCATCGTTGAAGGCCTTGATGGCATCCATGAAGGTAGTGCCGATCACAGGGTCACCGCCGATTCCCAAACAAGTGGTCTGGCCAAGGCCGGCGGCAGACAGCTGGTAGACTACTTCGTAGGTCAGGGTACCGCTACGGGACACGAGGCCCACCGGCCCTTCCTTGACGATGCTGGTGGGCAGAATGCCCAGCTTGGCAATACCTGGGGCCAGCAGACCAGGGCAGTTGGGGCCGATCAGCCGCACACCGCGCTCCTCCAAGTAGGGCATAACCTTGACCATGTCGCAGGTGGGCACACCTTCGGTGATGCAGACGATGAGCTTGCACCCAGCATCAGCCGCTTCATAAATGGCACCGGCAGCGCCAAAGGGCGGAACGAAAATGACAGACGTGTTGGCCCCCTTTTCCTGCACGGCCTCTTTCACCGAATTATAAACGGGAACCTTGTCCTCGAATTTCTGTCCGCCGCGGCCGGGAGTAACACCGGCGACGATTTTGGTCCCGTAAGCCAGCATTTGGCTGGAGTGGAAACCGCCATCACGCCCGGTGATTCCCTGCACGACAACCTTGGTTGAGTCGTCGACAAAAATCGCCATTTGAACTCTCTCCTCTTCAAAGCGCGTATTGCGCGCAAAAATTAGTACCGAAAAAAATCACTTCAACCGGCCAACTGGCTATCTAACCCAGCTCGATGGCTTTCTTGACGGCTTCATCCATTGTGGTAGCCGGAACCAGATCGGTCTTGGACAGCAACGCCCGGCCCTCCTCCTCGTTGGTTCCAGTCAGCCGCACGACAATGGGCACCTTGATGTCCATGATTTCGGTGGCGGCAATAATGCCCTTGGCCACGTCGTCGCATCGAGTGATGCCACCAAAGATATTGAAGAGAATGACCTTCACTTCTTCATCGGCCAAAATGATTTTCAGGGCGTTGACCACCTTTTCCGGATTCGAGCTGCCGCCGATGTCCAGGAAGTTGGCGGGTTGGCCACCGTAATATTTGACCAAGTCCATCGTAGCCATGGCCAAGCCGGCCCCGTTGACCAGGCAACCCACGTTTCCGCTGAGCTTGACGAAGCTCAGGTTCGCCTCACGGGCGGCCCGTTCACTGGGATCTTCGGCGTCCAGGTCACGCATGGGCTCGTAGTCCGAATGCCTAAAAATGGCATTGTCGTCGAGGTTCACCTTGGCGTCGATGGCGTGACCCCTGCCCTCGGGAGTGAAGATGAAGGGATTGATCTCGGCTAAGCTGGCGTCGGAGTGAACAAAGGCCTGGTAGAGTTTCTGCATGGCCGAGGCCAACTGGCGGGCCTTCTTGATGTCGGTTGGACAAAGACGCATGCCCATGTCCATCGCCTCGTGATCGAGCAGTCCAAAGCGTGGGTCGATGGGCTGCTTGAAGATGAGTTCCGGAGTATCCTTGGCTACCTGCTCGATTTCCACGCCACCCTCGGCGCTGGCCATCAGCAGAATTCGCTTGGTGTTCCGGTCGATGAGCATGCCGACGTAGTACTCGGATTCAATGTCCACGGCCGGCGTGATCAATACGGTCTTGACGGTGTGACCTTTGATGTCCATGCCGAGAATAGCTTCGGCGTTTTTGCGTACATCCGCCTCGGTTTCGCAGAACTTGATACCGCCGGCCTTGCCCCGGCCACCAGTCAGGACCTGGCACTTGACCATCACGGGGTAGCCGAATTCGTTCGCCAAAGCGACGGAATCTTCGGTGGTAGTAGCGACCTTTCCGCCCGGCACGGGCAACCCGAAGCCGGTAAAGATCTCCTTGGCCTGATACTCGTGAATATTCACGGAATTCCTCCCGGAAAATGGCGTGACCGGCCGGGGTTTGATTTTCCCCGGCCGGCCTCTATCGTGACGCTAGCCGATGAACTTGGCCAGCAGGTGTTCCAGGTTCGGCTCTCCGATTTCCTGGAGTTCGTAGCTTACTCGAACGTTGGGCTTGTCGATCTTGACGATACGGTTCAGGTCGATCGGAGTACCGATCACGACGGCGTCGCAATCGACGGCGTTGATGGTCTTCTCCAGATCGGCAATCTGCTCGTCTCCGTAGCCCATGGCGGGCAACAGCGTGCCGACCTCGGGATAGAGTTCGAATGTTTCGGCCAACTTGCCCGTGGCCCAGGGCCTCGGATCCACAAGTTCCTCCGCCCCCATGCGCAGAGCGGCGACGACGCCGGCACCGTAGGCCATGTTGCCGTGGGTCAGGGTGGGACCATCCTCGACGACCAGCACGCGCAAGCCGTTCAGGTCCAAATCACCCTCGAGGGTCAAGGGACTCGCCGCATCAATGATCACCGCGTCCGGATTGATCTCCCGGACGTTGTCCCGGACCTGCTCGATGTTCTCGAACTCGGCCTCGACAACCTTGTTGATGATCACCACATCAGCCAGGCGAATGTTCGTCTCGCTCGGGAAATAGGTATTCTCGTGTCCCGGCCGATGCGGGTCGGCCACGACCACGTGCAGGTCACTCTTGTAGAAGGGAGTATCGTTGTTGCCCCCGTCCCACAGAATGATGTCCGCTTCCTTCTCGGCTTCGCGCAGGATGGCCTCGTAGTCCACGCCGGCGTAAATAACCCCGCCGGCCACGATGTGAGGTTCGTACTCCTCCATCTCCTCAATAGTGCACTTGTGCTTCTCGAGATCGGCGATTTCGGCGAAACGCTGTACCTTCTGGGCGACCAGGTCGCCATAGGGCATCGGGTGACGGATGGCCACGACCTTCTTGCCGGCCTTGCGCAGGATCTCGCAAATGCGTCGACTGGTCTGGCTCTTGCCACAGCCGGTGCGCACAGCACCTACACTGATCACGGGCTTGGTGCTTTTGATTTGGGTCTCCCGCTCACCGAGCATGGAGAAATCGGCACCGGCCGCGTTGACGACCGAGGCGAGGCTCATTACCTGCTGGTAGGAACGGTCACTGTAGGACATGACGCAAAGATCAGCTTTGTGCTCGGCGATCAGGGCAACCAGGTTGGATTCGTCTTCGATAGGAATCCCATTGGGATACAAGTCGCCGGCCAATTCGGCAGGATACCTACGACCATCGATATCGGGAATCTGGGTGGCAGTGAAGGCCATCACTTCGTAAGCATCGTTCCCGCGGTAGCGACAGTTGAAGTTGTGGAAATCGCGCCCGGCGGCGCCGAGGATGATAATTTTCAGCTTGCTCATTTTAACTCCTGTTCGGCCTGTGTGGCCCGGAAGGCCGCAACGATCAGGGCAATTGCCGGATCGCTGCGATGATCTGGGAGGTCGATTTGCCCACCACCATGGGAACGCGAACAATTTGGCCACCCCAGGAGAGAACCTCCCGGCCGCCGACAATGTCCGCTTCTTCGTACTCGGACCCCTTTACGAGCACATCAACCCGAATCTGGAGAATTGTCTCCAGGGGTGTTGGCTCCGAGAAAATAGTGACCAGGGAAACAGGCCGCAAGGCGGCAATCAGTGAGGCCCTCTCCCGGGCGGTCAGGATGGGACGCCCGGGTCCCTTGAGCTCCCGCACGGATTCATCGCTGTTGAGAGCAACGACCAACTCGTCGGCCGTGGCGGCCGCCTGTTCCAGACTGAAAAGATGGCCGCTGTGCAATAGGTCAAAACAACCATTGGTAAAAGCAATGGTCCGACCGGAGGCATGAACTTCATCAGCCCAGGAAGCCAGTTCGGCGCGCTTCAGAATCAGCCCAAGACCAGGCCCTGACATCAACTATCCCCCTGCTCTGCAAGAAGTTCTACCAATTGAGCAGCTTTCACCTCGGCGGTTCCAAGTTCTCGTACGGCTATGCCTGCAGCATAGTTGGCCAAGGCGGCCGCAGCAGGAAAATCAGCTCCAGTGGCCAGGGCCGTGGTATACACCGCGATCACGGTATCTCCCGCCCCGGTTACATCGTAGACCATGGTCGCACGAGTCGGCAGGTGATGCTCGGGACCCTCCTTTTGAAAAAGAGCCATCCCGTGCTCGCCTCGCGTCACCAAAACAGCCTCGGCCCGAGTCCTGCGCAGGATAGTGCCACCGACCTCCGAAAGGGTTTCCTCATCAACAATCTGGGTGGCGCAGGCCTGTTCAGCCTCCTTCTGATTGGGAGTCAGGGAAGTGGCTCCTGTGTACTGGCTGAAATTCCCTTTCTTGGGATCGACCACCACGGGAATTCCCTCCCGACAGCCGAATTTGATCAAGCCTTCCAGGACCGAGCGAGAGAGTACCCCTTTGCCGTAATCACTGATTATGATGCCGTCAAATTGTCCGGCGGCGGATTGCCAACCCGAAACAAGGCGGTCGATAACGTCGGCACAGACCGGACCGTCCTGCTCCCGGTCCGTCCGGACGACCTGCTGGTTGTGGGCGATGATCCGGGTCTTGATGGTGGTAGGACGTCCCTCGTCGGTTATCATCCCCTGCGGTTCGATACCCCGTTCAACCAGCAATTCGCGCATCCTGAGTCCCTCGGCATCAGCACCCCAGACTCCGAACAGAGTGACTTCGGCGCCAAGAGCTCGGATATTGGCCGCAACATTGGCAGCTCCGCCGAGTTTGGTGGTCTCCTTTTCCAGACGAACCACCGGGACCGGAGCTTCGGGGCTGATTCTGTCCACTCTTCCCCAGAGAAAGCGATCCAGCATACTGTCCCCGACAACTGCCAACCTTCGGCCAGTGAAATTGTCAATGATCTGCTTGAAATTCGGAGACATTGTCGTTTTCTTTCGCTATAAGGAAACAGGGAGGACTCCCCGCCGCCGGGAAGCTATCACTCGCCCGGCGAAGTGTCAACGTGAAGGGATTTCATCGGTTCCCCTATACAGTAGCCAATGCGAACCCTGGTACTGAATCGAAAACAAATTAAGGAGAGGAATTTTTATGAACGCAAAGCCACCTCAACAACGAATCACGCTGGATCTGGGTGAAAAAGAAGCCGAGGGCATCTATTCCAATCTGACCTTGATCTCCAGCAGTCCAGCCGAATTCATCCTGGATTTTGCCCGGATCGTACCCGGTTTACCCAAGACCAAGGTTCACGCCCGAATCATCATGACTCCCCAGTCGGCCAAGGCCCTGCAGAAGTCCCTGGCGGCGAACATCGAGCGATTCGAAGGAGTTAACGGGGAGATCAAGCTGGCCGGACAACCTGACCCCTCCCAGGGTATTGGTTTCCAGACCGAGTAGTCTTTCGACGGGCCTGATCCGGGTCCGGATCAGGCGACGATCTTGCGTAACCGCCAGGACGCCAAGATCAACAGGCCCAGGAACCAAAGGCCAAGACCCAGAAACAGGGTGGACATCTGTTGAATTCCGTGACCCCTGCCGATCATGTCGTGGAAAACAGTGATCGCCTGCCCGGTTGGAATACACTTTCCCAAAGACTGCATGAATTCGGGAACGATTTCAAGCGGCCACCAAAGACCTCCCAGGGCCGCCATAATCATGGTGACGGCCATCCCCAAACCCTCCGCCTGGGCACCGGACCGGGCCACGCTACCCAGCAGAACAGCACCGGCGGAACTGACTCCTGCCATTAGCACAACCACAAGGACCAAACCTCCGGCGGAGGTGCCGTAGTCGATCCCGAACGCCAGGCTGTTCAATGCGAGCAGGGTCCCGGCCTGCACCAACCCCACGGTCATCCCACCCAGAAAGAAACCCAGAACCAAATCCAGTGAAGAGGCGCGACTGGTAACAAGCCTGGCCAGGGTACCCTCCTTTCGCTCAGTAACCAAATCCTTGGCGGAAGTCATCAGGAACATCATAACAAAAAAGATAGTGTAGGCGGGGCCTACGTGTTGTGAGGCCTTTGTCAAAACCAACCCGTCCTCTTCCACCCTACCCAGTGTCGATGAAGTGACCGATATTCGTGGTTCATCCCACCGATCTTCGAATTCGGCCGAATCGAATCTTTCCGACCGATCCGTCGGGAGTGGATTTTGAAGATCGCGCCAAACCAGACTTTGGGCAGCGTGAAGAGTGTTCACCTTCAGAACGGACTTTTCAAGTAGAGTGCGCACCGTCTGGCTGCTGAGACGATCCGAATCGTAAAAAAGCCGCAAGGGATGAGCGTTAGATTCCGTATCCGGATCCGAAAACCCCTCCGGGATGAAAAGCGCTGCAGTAATCCTGGAGCGCTCAAGGGCATCCAGAACCGCTGTTTCGCTTGTTGTGGTGTCCGAACGCACGACCCTGAATCGATCGTTGTTCTCCAGGGAAACCAAGAGCGAATCGGCCGCCGCTCCTCCGTCGAGATCAAATACCATAAATCGTGGCAGGTTGCTGGATCCTCCGCCCCAGTCACCCAGCAACTGACCCATCAGGAAAGAGAATGCCATGGGCATGATCAAAAGCCAGACCAGTCCCATCCGATCCTTGAGAATCCGGCTCAAACGCAGCACCACCAGGGCCCTGATCAAATCGGAGTTCATAACAAACCTCCCCGTCGCTGCCGCAGGATAAACACGATCAGACTCGCCCCCAATAGGCCGATGGTAGCCCCGAAAAGAATCAGGAGAGGTTGCGGTTCCTCAAAAATATTGCGGTTCGAAACCAGGATGTGGCTGAAGGACAAGTTGGCCCAGTAGTTGAAAAAGAATTGCCCCACGGCGGAAATCCAGGGAGGAAGGGAATCGACGGGAACCATGTTCCCTCCCAACATTGCCGAAATCAGGACCACGATGGTTTTCAGGTTATCGGCCATCTTTTCGTCGCGGCACAACAGGGTCAGCAAGAGAAAGAACCCAGTCGCTGCAGTGCAGGTCAGGACTATCGCCAGAGGCAGGGACCAGGGATCGGGACCGAGGTTGACCTGGAACAGGATCGCCCCGCCGAGAAAAAGAACCATGAGTTGAAGACTGCCCTGCAAAGACGCCGAAAGCCACTTGCCCAAAACGAATTCCAGGGCACGCAGTGGACTCATTAATTGCCTCTGCAGAGTTCCCATTTTCCTTTCCCGATGAAAATCTCCCGTAGCTCCAGCTACCCCGAACATGAGAAAAAATACCGCAAAAGTGGGCAAAAAGTAGTTGAAGAGGTTTATATCCTCCGACTGGGAAACATCCTGGTCCGATACCTTGTCCTGGACCTCCAATTCAATTCCCGGCTGCCCCAAGGCTTCAACCAGCGCCACCTGTCGATCCATGATCCGGGCAGTCCGCTCCTGGAACTCAGCCCAGGAGGAATCATTTTCGACCTCACGCCAAGATTGCCAAAGGGTGGAAAAAGCACCCTCAAAATATTTTTCCACCAGATCGACGGCGGAAGAATCGCCGGCAGCTGCGGCATCTTCGGGCCATAGGCCCAGGTAGGCCGCTTCACCGGCCTGGTACTCCCGTAACCCGCGGGACAGCACTTCCTCCACGATCCCGGCCTTCAGGGAACTGCCGGGATCCTTCCAGATCAGGATGGGGATCTCCTCGAAGGACAAGGCCTGCCGCAGGAAATCATCCGGCAGGACCACGGCCGCCGACACCTCTCCGTTGCGAACCAAAAAGTCAGCGGCGTTGGAATCGACCCAACTTACGGAGAAAAACCCAGACTCCTCCAGGCCCTCTGTAAAGCGATCGCGCAGTAATTCAGGAATACCCTCGGCTACCAGGGCGATTTTGATGGCGCTGATTCCGCTTTTGCCGAAGAGCCCCCCTCCGAAGGACAGCCCCATGATGAAAGTCAGCACTAGAGGCAGGGCCAGGGAGACAACGAGCGCGCGTCGATCTCCCAGGAAACGGAGCAGATCCTTACCGGCAACGCTGAAGATAACCATTAGCCCTACTCCCTCAGGTCGCGCCCGGTTAGGTTCAGGTACAAGGTTTCCAGGTTGGGTCGTTCCACTTCCAGTTGCTGGAGGTCAAGATTGCGGCTTGAAAGCCAAGCCTGGATCCCGGGAAGCATCCGCGCCCCGTCAACGGTACAAACCTCTATCTTGCCGCGAAAAATCCTCACACCCAGACAATCTGTACTTTCTGCAAAGTCCTCCATAAATTCTTTATGAGCATCCTGCGGCAGGTGAAGGCGGATAATATCCTGATCTCCTACCTGGTCGATCAGCTGTTCCTTGTCCCCGAGAGCCACCATTCGCCCCTTGTCGATGACCCCGATTCGGTCGCAGAGTTGTTCGGCTTCTTCCAGATAATGAGTCGTGTAGATCACCGTCATTCCCCGGTTGCTCAATTCCCGGATCATCTCCAGTATCCGGCTGCGGGCCTGGGCATCGATTCCAACGGTGGGCTCGTCCAGGTAAAGGATCTCAGGGGAATGCACAAGTCCAGCCACCAAATTCAATCGCCGCTTCATCCCGCCTGAAAAGGTTTCCACCTTCTGCTTGGCTTGCTGATGCAGATCCGCCAGTTCAAGCAACTCATCAACCCTCCGGCCCAAATCCTTGCCTGCCAACCCGTAAAGCCTGCCCCAGAACAACAGATTGTCTCTGGCCGCCAAGTCCTGATAAAGAGCTATTTCCTGCGGCACAATCCCGATCAGGCGACGAACCGCCGCAGGATCCAACCTCACTTCATAGCCCCCGATGGTGACTTTACCCTCGTCAGGGGGCAACAGGGTGGAAAGGACGTTGATGGTTGTGGTCTTACCAGCCCCGTTGGGCCCCAGCAGACCGAACAAAACACCCCGTTCCACCTGGAAGGAAATGCCGTCCACGGCCCGCAAGGAACCGAATTTCTTGGCGAGATTCTCTACCTGGATCAATTCCCATCCTCCGGGGGTTTGGTTTTCCAACGACGGTGAGTCCAAAGATACTGATCGGGGGCCTCTCTTATGGCCGCTTCCAACGACTTCACATGGATTCGAGTGAGGTTGGCAACGGCCTCTTCCTCGGTCCAGTTTGGGTCGGGATGTACCAGGGGTAAAAAGCGCCCTACATGATTTCCATCGGGGCGTCGAAAAATAAACGCAGGTAGCATGGGGATGTCCAGTTTCCAGGCAAAGTAGGCTGGTCCCCGGAAAACGGAAGCAGGGCGCCCGAGAAAATCGATGAAGATGCCGTCCTTGCCGGCGTCCTGGTCCGCCAGCATCCCTACGAGTTCCTTGTTTCGCAAAACACGCACCATCTGCTTAATGCCTGCACCGGCCCGGATGATTCCTATGCCGGCCCGCAGTCGAATCTCATTCTGGACCCGGTCCACCGCGGCATTGGACTGGGCCTTGACAATGAAACTGACTGGAACATCCTGGCTTGAGACCCTGGCCGCAAACAACTCCCAATTCCCAAAATGTCCCGAAACAAACAGCCCGCCGCGTCCCAAGTCCTTGAGTTCCTGTAAATATTCTTCCCCCTCAAATTCCACCATCTCAAGGAGGTCTTGTCCACTGATACCAGGGAAGGCCAGGAATTCCATAAGGGTCATGCCGAGATTGCGATAAAACGATCGACCCAGCTCTTTGATCTCAGCGGGGGATTTCTCCTGGCCGAAGGCATGATTCAGGTTATCCAGCACCACGGTCCGCCGGTAACCGACAAAGTGCCAAACAAAGCTCCCCAATCCCCGGCCGAAGGCCCTCAACCAGGGCAATGGTAGGGGCCTCGCCAACCCATAGAGCAGGTACAAAAGACCGAAATCCAGCTTTTGTCTCAGGCGGGAGGCCATCGGTGTTCCTTGTGGCTTGGGCCGGGTGCCGTAACGAAAAGGCTACTGCCCCGGACAGCTAATTCTCCATGTGGCTCAAGTAAGCCAGATAGTACGAGCCAGGCGGCCCCCGGGCAACCTTCGGATCAAACAGGCCATTTCCAGGGCCAGCATTCCCTCCTGCCAGCCATCCTCGTTGCCTGGCCATCGATCCCGCAACCTATCCCGGGAAACGCCCTCCAGATCCAGTCGATCCAGGATCCAGCGAGCCCCTGAACCCTGGTTGGGGACAGAAGAAGATTTATGGAGGGACCCGGGTTTCACTCCCTCGACAGGATCATCGGCAACTACGGGCAAGCCGAGAACGTTGGTCAGATCGGCGACACCTTCAACAAGTTGTGCACCTTCCCGCAAGAGTTTGTGACAGCCATGACTGGTCTTAAGATCCACCGGACCCGGCACGGCGAACACTTCACGATTGTAGTCCAGAGCCAGATAGGCTGTCAGCATGGCTCCGCTTCGAATCGGTGCCTCGACCACGATCAATCCCTGCACCAAGCCGGCGATCAGACGATTGCGGCGAGGGAAATGGTAGGGTCGGGGGCCGACTCCCGCAGGGTATTCCGTCAAGCAACATCCCCGCTCATCCAATTGCTCCCTCAGGCGGCGATGAGCCGCGGGATAGGTGTGATCACAGCCGGTCGCCATCACCCCGACCGAACACCCTCCAGCCTCCAGTGCACCACGGTGAGCAGCCCCGTCAATCCCCAGGGCAAGGCCGCTTACAATGGTCCAACCCAGGACAGACAGGTCGGCGGCAATTTTTCGAGCCACCGCCAATCCCCGGACCGTGGCTCGCCGAGTGCCAACGATCCCAATCATGGGATTTACCAGCATTGCAGGATCACCGCTGACTTGAATTTCCCGGGGAGGATCGGCCATCTCCAACCACAAGGAAGGCCAGTGGGGATCTCCCTGGGTAACGGTTGTGAAGGATTGGGGACCAGGCCTGGTCCCGGCAGGACGTGCCATGCCCTTTGTCATCTTGAGGAATTCCAAACCAGGAGGAAGGCCAGAACAAGGGGAGGTTGATCAACCCCCATGCCCATGAGTATACAAGCGCTTCAACAGATGTCGCAAATTTTTAAGTCCCTGGCCGCTCACGGCGGAAAAAATCAACGTCTCGCTTGCACCGTTCTTGAGACTCCACTCGGAGGCGGCAGCCAGAGCCTGCTCCGCGGCTTCGTCATCCAGCAGATCCAGCTTGGTCACCGCAACTGCGAAGGGAAGCTCGGGCAAACGATTCCCATGTCCCTCCAGTTCTCCCCGCAGGACATCCAGGGTCTCGGCCGGATTTTCCAGGGATGGGTCCACTAGCAAGAGCAGGGCCCGAGTCCGTTCAACGTGCCGCAGAAATTCATGTCCAAGACCTTTGCCCTCGCTGGCGCCTTCGATCAGGCCGGGGATATCGGCCAACGTGCAGCTCAGATAATCCCCCAGATCCACAATGCCCAAATTAGGCACCAGAGTAGTAAAGGGATAATCGGCCACCTTGGGCCGGGCTGCCGTTACTACCGACAGCAGAGTGCTCTTGCCTACATTGGGCATACCCACGAGCCCGATATCCGCAATCAGCTTTAATTCTAAACGGACCTCCAACGAGCGACCAGCCTTACCGGGTTGGGCGTGCATCGGAGTCTGGTTCCTGGGATTGCGGTATTCCCAATTTCCCTTTCCTCCCTTGCCTCCCTGGGCCAAGAGCAGACGGTCCCCGTGTTCCAACAAATCACCCAGCGAAATCTCGTCTTCGACTCGATAGACTGACGTACCGCAGGGAACCTTGAGAACCACATCCTGACCATTGCTCCCGGTCCGCTTGTTCCCGGATCCTGGTTGCCCGGCCACTGCCTTGTACTTGCGGCGAAGTTTGAAATCCAGGAGAGTGGATAGTTCATCCGAAGCCTCGAGCCAAATGGAGCCGCCCTTGCCTCCATTGCCCCCATCGGGCCCGCCACGGGCTACGAATTTTTCTTTGCGGGTGGAGACGCACCCATCCCCGCCCTTGCCGGACTCCAATTTTATCTTGGCCACATCCAGGAACACTGAAAACCCACCTTGAGGTCTAATGGTAAAGGCAAGGATTGAAAGTTATAACCTTGGCAACGTCAGTTGTCACCATCCAGTCCCGCGAAACGTCCGGCCAGAGCCTTGGCTACGGGTCCGGGAACCAGTTTGTCCAAGGGTCCCCCGTGCCGTAGAACATCCCGAACCAAAGAGCTGCTCACTGCGGCCATTTCGGGTCGAGCCAGAAAGTAGATGTACTCCACTTTATCGTCCAGTAGGGAATTGACCCCGGCCAAGCTCCATTCATGTTCGTAATCTCCGGCGGTTCGAATCCCCCTGACCACGCCAACCGCTCCCTGCCTTCGCACCTCATCGACCAGAAGTCCACTGAAGGGTTTTACTTCGACGCGTTTCAGATCCTTCACCGATTCGCGAAACAAGGCAACCCGTTCCTCCACCGGCAACAGGGCGGCCTTGCCCCGTTCAGCGATCAGTACAGTTACCCTGTCGAACAGGACCAGAGAACGGCGAAGGATGTCGACGTGCCCGAGTGTGACTGGATCGAAAGAGCCCGGATAAATTACATGTTTCCCGACCAATATCCCACCTCCCGACAAGAACTATTGATTTCAATTACGCAAGACAACTTTCGGCCCGGAGCCCAGCGGATCAATCCGGACGGACGATTGTCAAACCGCAACCCCCGTAATGCCGGCATTCAATCCTGGGACCGTTCTCCCGGGCCACGACTGGTTGGTCATGGCGATCGTGCTCCACGATGGCACCCAGAAAACCCTCATTTACGGCTCGATCCACCAGTTGGACCAGGATCTCACCGGCTACGTCTGTGCTGTAGGGGGGGTCGGAAACCAGTAGCCAATTCCCCCCGGCAGGCGGTTCAGCCCACTCCAGGAACCAGGTCACCGCCTCGGCCTTGCAAAGAACCGCCTCCCCGTCCAACGCACCGAAAAGGTCCAGGTTTCGCCGAACCTGGGTCAGCGAACGATGTGAGTCATCTACAAAGTAGACCCGCTGCGCTCCCCTGCTGAGAGCCTCAAGCCCCAAGCCCCCTGTTCCACAACAGAGATCAAGAACGGTTGCTCCGGAAATCTGAGGGCCCAGAATAGAGAACATGGCTTCCTTGACCTTGTCGGTCGTCGGCCTGATCCGCTCCCCCTTGAGGGGGAGCAACCGGCGGCCGCGCCATTTCCCCGCGATGATTCTCATCGCGTCCGGCCTCCGGATCGGGATTGCCACATCCTACATCGCAAATTCACCAGACCTGCCACCGCCTCCGGATCTCCTCCATCGCCTTGAAGCCTGAAATCGGCTGCCTGCGCGTACAGGGGCAGTCGCCGATGGAACAGGTTCTCCAGGTGGTTGCTCTCCAAAAGCGACACCAGGGGTCGATCCCCGTCTCTCTGGATTTCCAAACGACGGAGAACCGATTCCCAGGAAGAATCAAGCCAGATCACAGCCCCCTGCTCCCGAATGAGGTTCACTGCCGCGGGAGTTTCAACCAGACCGCCCCCGCCGTCGAGAATCAGATCACGGTTCCTATCCAGTTCTTGTAGAATCTCCAACTCCAGGTTCCGGAAATGGAGCTCGCCATACTTGGAAAAAATTTCTGGAATGGAGCATCCGGCCCTCCGTACCACCAAATCATCCAGCGATACAACCGCACGGCCGGTCACCGGGCCCAAGCGCCGGGCAACGGTCGTCTTGCCGCTGGCCATGAATCCTATGAGAGTTATCCACATTGGGGAAACGTACACCTCGGAGGGTGGAATCCGCAACCTGATCCTGTTGCCAGGCCAAGTTTGCAGCTTAAAAAAAGGCCCCCCGGGTTTTCCGGGGGGCCGTGGTGTACGGAGATCCAAGGGCAGTATGCCTAAAAATCACTCCAGTCAGGGCTTACCTGAACCGTTTCCCTTTCACCGTCCTGGTTCACCACACCGCCAGGAGTAATGTAATCCCGTTTAAGGTACTCGTCGGTAACGATGCGCGGTGTCACGAAGATCACCAGCTCACGACTGATGTCCGCCTTGCTCTGATGACGGAACAGGGCACCCAGCACCGGGATGCTCTGCAAAACCGGGATCCCGGAATTCAGAGTGCTCTCCACCCGACGAATCAGGCCGGCGATGATGGCGGTCTCGCCATTCTTCACCATTACCCGAGTGTCAGCCTCACTGGTATTTATGATCACACCACCCTGCACGGTGGCCTGACTGGACAGGTCACTCACTTCGTTGTGAATATCCAGAGTAATCTGGTCATCCTTATTGATGTGCGGGGTGACTTCCAGCCCGATTCCGATTGTAGTCAACTGGGTGATGGCATTTCCCGCTTCATCGGCAACGATCAGGGGAATCTTCTGCCCAACCAGAATTTTGGCTTTTCGGTTGTCGGTGGTAGTAATGATGGGATTACTGATCAGCTGGGCCCTGTTGTCGTTCTCCAGAGCTTCGATCTTCATCATCACCTCGCCCCAATTCTGAACGGTAGCCACACGCATTGTTCCGGACGAACTCTGGAGTGGGTTGTCAATGGACAAGTCGCCGAGAAGGTTGTTCCCCGGACTCGAGACATTGCTCAAGTCCCAGTTGATTCCCAACTCGCGAGTGGCCTTGAGATCCATGTCAACGAGACGGGCGTTGATTTCCACCTGGGGTGTCACGGAATCCAGCTGGAGGGCCATATCAGTGATCAATGCGACCCGATCCTCCACATCATTGATCAGCAGACTATTGGTTCGGACGTCCACGTCGATGTTCCCGCGCTCGGTCAACATCTGCTCCATGGCATCCTTTACCTCTTCGGCATTCGCGAAGCTGAGCGAAACCTTGCCAAGTTTCAGTACCGCAAGGTCCTCAACCTGCTTACGGGACCTTTCGACGGAGAGTTTCTCCTGCCGCAACTGCTCTGCCGTGTCGATCCGGTAGATTCCATTCTCTTCCACGAAATCGAAACTATGTGCGTGCAGAATCACGGTGAGAGCCTGGATCCAGGGCACGTCTTCCAGTTTGATGGTGACTTTGCCCTCTACTCGGGGGGATGCCACGATGTTCGCTCCGGAGAAACCGGCCAGGGAACGAAGAACAGTTCCAATCTCAGCTTCCTGGACATCCAGGGAAATTGGTCTGCCCTGGTACTCGGGCACGGGGACCTCCACTGGAGTTCCAACGGTAGTTTCGACTACGACCTCTTCCTGGGCGGCAATCGGACCCGCCAACAGGACAGACAATCCACCCAGGATCATCAGCGTAATAAAGGGGACCCTTGCGTACATTGCCTAACCCTCCGTTTTTTCCAATTTGAGGAGCACCTTGTTGGTGATTCCGTACAACGTTATCCGAGCGGTGAGTGAATTCTTGCGGATACTCACGACGCGACCGTTTCGAACGCGATCGCCGACCCGCAGAATATATCCGAACCCCTCACCATCTTCGACCAGGGCAAACCGATCATCCTGGCCCCACATCACTCCAACCAACTTGGCAGAGTTCATATCCACAACGTCACTGGCCGAAGTCTGTTCATACTCACCGGCGACCAGGATCTTGAACGGATCGGTCTTGCCGTACGACTGGTAGAAAAATTCATTCGCCCGCAAGGCGTTGATCCTGGCCCGGGATTCCTGCGAAGGGGAAACCGATCCCAGATCATTCTTCGTATCCGCCTGTACGGCGGGTGCTGCCGCCAACATCCCGACCAAGGTGACCAGGATCAATGTGCCGACGAACCATGCTGTCCTGACTGCCATGTCCTACTCTCCTACTGTTTCGTTTGGCCCGCAGCCGCGGCAGTGCCGGGCTCCTGAGCGCTTGCCAGGGAATTAACCGGATTCGTTCCGTTGCCCAGAGTGTAGGCGGTAAGGACCAGATCCGTCTCCATGGTGGACGGCTCCTTTTCCTGGTCCGGGGTGCCGTTCATGCGCAACTTCGACACGTTGACTATGCGGTTCAGATTAGCCAGACGACTGAGGAAAACACCGGTCTGGTGATATCCACCCTTGACGGTTACCTCAATCGGGTTGTCCGCGTAGAACCCCTGGTTCACTGGAGACAACGGGCGGAATACCTGAAACTCGACACCCGACTGCTGGCCGGCCGCGGAGACCTTACGCAGCAGATTCGGCATTTCGTTCTGCTCCGGCAACAGAGCCTGGGCGACATCCCACTGGTCGCGCAGAATGGCGTATTCACGCTCAACCCTTTCCAGGTTACGCACCAGAAGACGGGCCTTTTCCAGATCCCGGCTGAGTTCCTCATGCCTTGCTTCCAGACCATCGATGGCCACGGTGCGCGAAGCCCACGTGAAGGGATAGGACGATGACATGAAGTACATCGGCACTACCACCACCACCAGGAGAATTGCCCCAGCCCAGCGGAGAATTTTCGGATCTTTGACGTCGATATCCATGCCGATCCTTCCTTAGCCCTCGAAGGGCACGGTGGCGGTTTTCCGCATTGCCCGAGCCTGAGCCTTGAATTTGATGACTTTCACGTTGCCGATATCGCCCTTCTCAGCAACCATCAGATTGATGTTGGAGAAGTAGGGACTGCGCGTAACATTTTGGAGGAAGTCGCTGACCAGGAAGTTGGAAAAGGTCACTCCTTCCAGCGCGTAGGTGTCCCCGCCAACGTCCTCGCAACGGGTCAACCACATGTGGTCGGGCAAACTCCGGTTCAGCTCATCCATTAGATGGACCCGGAAGTAGCGGTCGCTGTCCAACCTGGTAATTACGTCCAGGCGGTCGTTCAGATCCTTGCGCTGTTGATTCAAGCGTTTGATCTTCGCAATCTCCGGCGCGAGGCGACGACTTTCCGCCTCCTCCTCGGCAATTACTTCCTGCAGGGCTGAAATTTTCTGGGAATGATACATATGAGCAGTACCGATACCCAAACCGGCCACAATCAGAATCACCAGCGGAGCGAGAGTGCCCAAATTCGGCAATTGGATTCGGCTCTGCTTGGGTTGTTCCTCATAGGGCAAAAGGTTGATGCGAATCATGACTTAACCCCCTCACGCAACGCCAGTCCGACGGCGACCGAGAGCAGAGGGCTGAGTTCCTCCGCGTTCGATTCCGCGAACAAGTCCGGGTCGTAGTCAAGGACCGACAACGGGTCCGAAATGTCGCTGGGAATGTTGTAGGCATCAGCCAGATATCCGCTCAAACCGGGCAGATGTGCTCCACCCCCGCTTAGAACGATCCGATCAATACCATCGGCCTCACCAGAGGTTTTCAAGTAGGAGAGACTTGGCTCCAGACCCTGGTATATTTCTGCTCCCACAGACCGGACGATATCAATGACCAACTGCTCGTCCACATCCTCGGTATGCCCCTGGGCCACCATCTGGGCGGACTCGTAGGTCAGCCCCAGTTGTTTCTGGAACTCCTCGGAGAACTGGACCACGCCGATGGGCAGGTCTCGAGTGAAATAGGGCACCCCGTCCTTGACGATATGAACGTTGGTTACCCCTCCCCCGACATCCAGCAGAGCGACGAACTCACCGTCAGCCTCCTCTTGGATATCGCTCTCGTGGGCACCGGTATCTTCGGCCTCTTCCTCGAGAAATTCGTCCAGGTCAGGGCCGGCTGAAGTTTCGGTTTCCTCGGCATCTTCAACATCTACTCCGGGCAATGCCCCGCCTTGTTGGTTGGCGAATTCCCAGGAGTTCTGGTTGGCGAACGAGGCCACGTCGATGACCAGGGGCTGGAAGCCAGCGTCACGAATCAGATCGGCCTGAGCCAGGATCATGTCTTTCTTGGCCGCCACCAGGAGCAACTCCATCTGGTCGGCCCCGATGTCCTCCTTGAGGATTTCGAAGTCGAGGGTGATGTCGTCAATGTCGAAAGGAACATGCTGTTCCGCTTCCCAGTAAATAGCCTCCCGGGCGTCGTCCTCGCTCATCTGATCCATAACGATCTTCTTCACGATGACGGCCCGACCAGCTACGGCACTGGCCACGGGCTCATTGGGAATGTCGGCTTTGTCAGCGCATTCCTGGATAGCCTGGATGACAAGCTCCCGATCCATGATTTCGCCGTCCACGATTGCCTCGGGAGGCAAATCGGACATAGCAAAATGCGTCACCATCGGACGGTCTCCCGTCAGATCCAGACGAAGGATCTTGATGACGTTTGAGCCAATATCCAGCCCGATCAGAGATTTCCTTTTGTTCTTAAGGAATCCGAACATTTCAAGCCTACCTTGCTGTTCATACGTTGATCGCAATGCACCCCGAATTCGGAGTATCTCGAATCAAATCGCAACATGTGTGCCATAATACGGTTCGGCCCTTGTTTACCCGACTTGAGCCTAATTTAGCTATTTTGAGAGGAAAGACGGGGATTCGGATTCAAGCGGAAAAGAACTGGACTTTGCATGATCTGGACAAATACGGAAAGAATTTCCTTCCGGATCAGAACTTGGACATATACCAGCTGAATAATCCCTCTCCAAACAATTGGGCGACTCCCGCCGCCAAGGCCAAAAACGTCCCAAACGGTAATTTAGCGGTTCCATTCAGCCGGCCCCTGCCGACTGTCAATGCGAAGAGACTCCCTAGAAGAGCTCCTCCGAAAAGAACTCCAAGCGCTCCCCAGACGCCCAGAAAAGCTCCGATCATTCCCATCAGCATTACGTCTCCGCCTCCCATACCGGGCACTCCTCGAATCAACTGGTAGCCATGGGAAACAACCAAGATGATCCCTCCACCTACCAACAGTCCGATAATGGAATCTCCCAGGTCTCCAAGCGCAAAATGCCCGAAAACCAGGCCCAGGATCATTCCCGCCACCGTCAGGGTATGCGGTATGATCATATGGCCCCAATCGATAACCGCCACGTTGAAGAGTAGGAGCAGGAATACCCCGATTGACAATCCGACCAGGGTGAATCCGGCGCTCCAGATCCCGATCAGGGCACAGGCCGCGCCGGCCAATTCCACCAGCAGGTACTGCGGGGAGATACGGATACCACAATGCCGGCACTTGCCTCTGAGTAACAACCAGCTGAGCAGGGGAATGTTGTCGTACCAGGCCACGGTCCGCCGGCAACCCGGGCAGAAGGAGCGCGGGCCCACCACGCTCAGATTCCGGGGCAGGCGATAAATCAATACGTTGGAGAAACTGCCGAAACAAAGTCCCAGCCATAGGACCAGGGACACCGGGAACCAGCCTTCCTGCAAAGAGATCGGAATCAAAGCCCCGGCTCCAGGTTGGGGCCCGTGGCGGGACGCGGAGAACCGGCAGAGACCCTCTCCTCCAGTTTCTTGATCATATTTTCGGCCAACTCCAGCATTTGGGGACTGTCGGTCGATTCCCGCAACGTGTACCACAGTTCCAGGGACACCCGGTCGTCCCCTGCCTTGTAATGGGAAAAGGCGGCGAATCTTTTTTCCCGATCGGTCGCATCACTACAAAGACCGGCGGTTTCAAACCAGAAAGCGGCGCGGGAATACTCCCGCATGAACACGTAGTAGATGAATCCGATTTGGAACTTCAACCGGGCCGTATCCGGGTTGTGGAGAATCCCCCTCTTCAGCATATCGATACTGGCCTCCGGATTTCCGAAGTCAGACCAAAGAATCAACGAGGGGAGATAGTAGGCCTCGGCGAACTTCGGATCCAAGCGGGTGATGCCGTCGATCAGCAGATCCATATAGCGCAGATCATTCTCGTCCTTGCGGAAAGCGCCGTAATACTGGATAAAACGGAACCAAAGATAATCCGCCATTGCCTCCCGGAATCCCAGGGAGGATTCTATCAGAAATTTTCCCGATGGGAAATAGAGCCGTTCCTGTCGTTGAGCAGCCTCGGGTACTTTATCCAGGACCCGAAGGGTGGCCGGCAGCATCATGGCCAACGTAATGAACAGGAAGAAACGCGCGATTCGGGCCCGCCTGGAAGCACTCATCCCCGCAACTCCTTGCGGGAGAAAATCGATCCGGCCAACAGGAGCAACAACAGGGTCCAGCCCAATCCGTACACTGTTGCCATGCTCAGGTGCTGCCAGGTTACCGGGTCGCCGTGGACTACCGCTCCGCGCACGTTGAAGACCTCCAGATTCGGAATCATGTAGTAGACGACATCGGCCATCTTCTGCTGGAAACCATCTCCCTGCATCTGTCCGAAGTCCCGGATTGATTCACTCATATGCCCAACCAGGAACACCCCAAGAGAGAATACAGCCGCCAGAATCGGCGAAACGCTGGTTGAAAAGAACACAACAGCGGCATTGATCAGGGTCAGTTCAAGGAATGTCAGGTAGAAGGCCTTGACGAAGTGCAGGGAAAAGGTTCCCGGGGCCAGGAACGTCATAAACAGAAAAATCATCCCCATGATCGCCAGCATCGTCAACAGGGTTAGATTCAAGCCCAGGAACTTGCCCACCAGATATTCGCGACGTCCCACCGGCTTGGCCAGGATGGTCAGAATCGTACCCTTGTCCAGTTCCTTGCGGACCATGCCGCTCCCAACGAAAATTACCACCAGCAAACCGATGATCGCCATGCCGGCCAGCCCCACGTCCACCATGATCTTGCCCTGCGCTCCGATTGTCAACGGGGAGAGAATAGCCGTGCTGGATAGCATGAGGAAACCGAAAACGCCCACCAGGTAGAAAATCCGATCCCGGACTGTCTCCAGGAAGGTGCTCATGGCCAAGGCTGAAATGTTGCCCATCATCGTACCGCCTCCTTCCGGTAGTGGACACTTAGATATAGATCTTCCAGCCCGGTGCTGCGGGTTTGGATTCGATTGACGGTGCGGTTCTCATGCCGACTACGCACCAGGGTTTCACTCAGAACTTCAACGTCCTCTGCTACCATCCGTTCATTCCCATCCAGGGTTATTTCAAATGATGCTCCGGCGCCCAAGTCGGCCAAATCCCGGATCATGACCATTCGGCCCTCCCGCAGGATTGCCACCGTGTCGGCCATCTGTTCGATGTCGGGGACGATGTGAGAGGAGAGAATAATTGTTTTACCCTGTTCTTTCATTTCCAACAGCAATTCGCGAATTTCCCGTCGCCCCATCGGATCCAGACCGGACATGGGCTCATCCAGAATCAGTAACTCCGGATCCCCCAGCAGGGCCTGCGCGATTCCGATGCGCTGGAGCATACCCTTGGAATATTTCTTCAAACGACGTCCCAGATAGGATTCAAAACCCAGTTTGGCGGACAGTTCTCCGATGCGACGATTTCGGTCTCCGTCCTGCACTCCCAGCAGCTTTGCATAAAAGTTCAGGAGTTCGCGCCCTGTGAGGTGCTCGAAAAAGTAGGGCCTTTCGGGCAAGTAACCCACCCGGGACCTGACTGCGCAATCTCCATGGGGCATGCCTAAAATGTTCACCTGTCCACGGTCCGGGTGAACCAGATCCAGGATACAGTTGATGGTAGTGGTTTTTCCTGCTCCGTTGTGGCCCAGCAATGCGAAAACGCGTCCGCGCGGAACGCTGAAAGACACCCCGTCTATCCCGCGGATTGGTTTGCGTAAAAAACCTGAGCGAAAAGATTTGCTCAGATCCAGTACCCTGAGGGCATCCACTGTCTCCAGGCATGGAGGGGAAGACCCGAGACAAACTTCCGCCGTTTGCTTTAAACCCGTTGTCGGGACAGGACTCAAGGCAAAATCGGGCCCTGCAGGACCTGGTTCGTTTGTTACCACTTTCTGGAAACTCAATACCCACCCCCGGCTTTTGAAGGCCTGAAATCTACTGATAGTGCTATTATTTCTATGGTTCAGGGGAAACCATGCAACCCGAGTGCCATATCCCAGGTGCATGATTTCCCAGCAATTAAGGGAGGTGGAAACCAACGGGAAAGGGCGATCAGTCTCCGCTTTGAATGGTCAGAATGAGGTTATCCTTGCCGAACCCGGTAACCGTGTAACCCACAGGATCCATGGCCTGCATAAGCACCATGATGCCCACTTGGCCGGTCGTTACTGCTGCGGCGCCGAACTGGGGTTCGGTGATGGCCTGGGTAAAGGCATTTTCCAACAACGCTCCGCCCGGAAGCAGGGGTTGCAAATCTGCGGCAGCATCGGAATAGTGGCCGTCGTTCCTGACCGCATGGTCCTCCGCTACAAGCTGAACGGTGTGAACATAGCCCTTGACCTTGGCTTCCTTGGCATTGTCCCGCATGCGTATAAAGTTGGGGATAGCGATTGATGACAAGATCCCTATGATCACGATGACTATCATTAATTCAATTAGGGTAAATCCATCGGATCTAGTCACATTATCCTCGTTTCATGGGCGATTTTTGCTGACCATTTTTTTCATCGGCCATATTTGACACTCATTTAGCTACTATTTATTGTCCGTACTGAGCTGCCAATCCTGAGGTGAAACTGCAGAATTTTGGAAACCGAAAACGCTAATTACCGGTTATCCCGTTGGCCCTTAAGAACAAGAATCCGCTCGGAGCAACCCCGTTCCCCCGAGCCCCAGGCTTCAATGATGTAATCGTGGCCTCGGCTTGGAGACCGGTAGGTAAGATCACCGGGCTGGTTCTTAAAAAGTAGCGCTTGACCAGTGTAGGGATTCTGTGGAGCCACCTCACCGGGGAGATACTCCACCAGATCCAACGGATCCTCAGGATAACACCCCTGGTTTCGGAAGGCGTAGGTCTCGGCAGCCAGTTGAACAGTAGCGGCATTCCCCTGCACAGCCGACGCCCTGGCCCTGTCCTGTAGGTTTCTCAAGGCCGGAGCCCCCAGCAGGAAAAGGCAAACCAGGATCAAACTGACCGATCCTGCCGTCAGCACAAGATCCGGAGTATCAGGTCTTTTCAAGCTTAGACTTTTCAAGTCCAGTTTTTTTAAGTCCAATCGCTTCATTGTCCTGCTTCCTGCCTACTCCTTCGATAAGATTTGGAAGAATAAGAATGGCGGGACCGCTTTGCAGCCCCGCCATTGCGATCGGTCAGATCAAATTCGATCTTTACGTACCGAGGCCTACTGACCACTGGTCAAGGTCAGAATGATTCCGTCAGCCGCGGGGCCGGAGGTTGCATCCTTACCATACCCGGTGATGGAATAGCCATCGGGAATACCGTCACCATTGGGATCAACAGACAGAATACCAACTTGGCCTGAACCGGCAGCAGCGAGAGCCCAACGAGGCTCGGTAGCCGCGCCACTAAAGGCGTTTTCCAGCAGTGCGCCGCCAGGCAACAGGGCCAGCAGGTCGGCACCGGCATCAGAGTAGATACCATCGTTTCGAACTGCAAAATCCTCAGCAGCCAGCTGCACCGTGTGCGCGGCACCCTTGACCTTGGCTTCCTTGGCCCGGTCCTGCATGCTGATGAAGTTCGGAATAGCGATTGCGGCCAGAATACCAATAATCACGACCACGATCATCAGCTCAATCAGAGTAAATCCCTTACGGTTAAACACTAGGCGTCCTCCTCGTTCGGTCTAAATTGACCATTATTGTCCCGGCTCCACCTGAGTCGGAACCATGAAACCTGCCAACGGCAGTTCTTTGTGTGCAATGGGCGTGCCATTTGCACTTCAAATTTCCAACATTTCTAACTTATTCCCAACCAGCCACTTACAATATTTATGGTAGCGAGCTGTTTCTTATTCGATCTCGTCCAAGAGTGCTTATTGCCCGTTAGTTCTGCTCTTGCCATGCGCTTCAAAATGCGGTCCTCATGATGGAGCCCCTTCCAAGCCACGCTCAAGTTACCGGCTCGGGCTCGGATTCGGGTTCCAACTCCGCCTGGGATTCCCGCAGGGCCGAATCCACAGCCTCCAAAAGTTCCTCGGCGGGGACAGGGACTTCGTCCAAGTCGACCTCGTCTTGGTCCGAGCCCTCCAGTTCCTCGTCCGCCTCACCATCCTGAACGCCGTACTTTTTCAGCTTTCGGTACAGAGTAGAGGCGTTTATGCCAAGAATCTCCGAAGTCAGCTTCCTGGCTCCGCCGGTGGACTCCAGAACCGCCAGAATGTGAGCCTTCTCAAGGTCATCCAGGTTGATATTGCAGCCGATGGTCAGGGCCCCCTGCAAAATACCCCCCCCGGCCGGTTCGCTGATTTCCGCCGGCAAATCCTTCAGGGTGATCATTTCCCCATCACGAATGATTGTGGCCCGCTCGATCACATTTTCCAGTTCCCGTACATTGCCGGGCCATTCGTAGAACTGCAGGGCGCTTAGTGCCCGATCCTCGATGAAGGATCCCAGACTGCCCATATATTCGTCCGGGCAACAGCGCCGCAGGAAATGGTCGACTAAAAGGGGAATATCCTCATTGCGTTCACTTAGCGAGGGCAGGTTCAAGGGGATGACATTCAAGCGATAGTACAAGTCCGTCCGAAATTGACCCTCGGCAACGTCCTGTTCCAGGTCACGATTCGTGGCCGCAACGACCCTCACGTTCACTTTTACTGATTTTGAACTTCCCACGGGGTAGATTTCACGTTCCTGAAGCATGCGCAGCAGTTTGACTTGAATCGTGTGTGGCGTTTCCCCGATCTCGTCCAGGAAAATTGTCCCGCCTTCGGCCTGACGGCAGAAGCCGTTATGATCCTTGTCCGCCCCGGTAAAGGAACCCCTCACGTGCCCGAAGAGCTGACTCTCAAGCAGGGTCTCAGGTATCGCGCCACAGTTGATGGCCACGAAAGGTCCACTCGAGCGATCACTGCGCTTGTGAATGGAGTTGGCGACCAGTTCCTTCCCTGTGCCGCTCTCTCCCTTGATCAGGACCGTAGCGTTGGTGGCCGCAATCTTGTCGACCATCTTGAAGACCGAGCGCATTCGCGGACTCTGGCCTATGATTTTTTTCTGACTGGACTTCCGGGTCAATTCCTTCTTGAGACTGATGTTCTCGGTCCGCGCCTGCCGAAGGGCCAGGGCGTTGCGAACCACCATCTTGATCTCATCGTTCTTGCAATGCTTCTGCAGGTACGAGAAGGCTCCCAGGTTCACCGCATCGATGGCAGACTGCTCACTGGCGTAGGCGGTCATGATTATGACGGGCGTAGTAGGCTCAATGCTTTTTATGCCCTTCAATAACTGGATGCCGTCCATTTTGGGCATCTGAATATCCGTCATAACCAGGTCCATCGGTTGACTCTCGACAATGGCCAGGGCAGCTTGGCCGGAATTTGCCGTTTGGACCTCGTAACCTTCCTTCTGGAGCAGGATCGAGAGGTATTGGCACATCGATTCTTCGTCATCTACAACCAGGATGTTTCCCAAGGGCATGAATATCTCCCAGGCAGGAGTGGCATTTTGCAGTCGTGCTGGTCTTATCGGCCTTCGAGAGAGGATCCTTAACCGAAAAGTATGAATTTCATGATTTTTCCCGTGATCTACGAATGGGGAATCTTGAGCCTCATTTTTGGGAAAAGTGCAAATTGCCCGAAACAGGCAGGTTGTGCCTCTGAAATTGTGTCTGGTCGACTGTTTGCAGTTGACCCAACATGTTT
>JAHOYV010000014.1 GCA_019038745.1 Gemmatimonadales bacterium | reverse complement strand
CCCACTTCAGATGCGCGTTGCCGATCTTGCCGCCACTGGTTCCGCTTCGTTTGCCGGCCGACTCCTTGGCGCACTTGACCAGCCGTGCGTACGAGGTAAAATCCTGTACCCTGGGGAACCTGTTTATGTCTTCGATCTCGTAGAGGATCACCAAAGAAATGATCGGCCCAATGCCGGGCACGGTGCGCAAGCGATACAAAGCTTGTGGGTCGTGGTTCTTGGCGTTGCGGGTGATGTGCAGCTCAAGTCTGCTTTTCAGCTCGTCCAGGTGAGCAATCAGTTCGAGGTCGGCTTGCATGCTCATCCGGACATCCGGGTCGATGAACTGTTCGGCCACACCGATGCGGTTCTGTTTGTAGGAGATGTTCGCTTCGAAGGGCTCCATGTTGTACTGGCTGTTCGTGTTCTGGATGTGGCTGAGCAGCTCGGCACGCTTTCTGGTCAGATGGTTCCGTCTTCTGAGTAGATCCCGGGTGGCTCGCATTTTGGTCGGGTAGACATAGGCCATGGGGAAAGTACCACCGCGCATGAGAGCTGCAATTTTGCGGGAATCGATACGATCGTTCTTAGCCTTCCCTCAGTGGATCGCTTTCATGTATAATGCGTGTCCGAGGATGAAGGGGATGTTGTGTTCTGCGCAGAGGTCGGCCAGCCAGTACCAGGTGAAGATGCATTCGACACCGACGACGACATCTTCCCGAAATGGTTCGATGGCTTTTAGGAACGCTTCGGGCTTGGCCTGCATGTTTTGATGCAGAACGAGGTTCCCTTCGAGGTTTTGGATACAGAGGTACATTGATCTGGCGTGCAGGTCGATGCCGCAGTAGTTCTGGTGGCGGTCTGTGAAGAATCTCATTGGGTCTCCTCCTTTTTTGGGGAAGGTTGGCACCACCCAGCGTACCAAACGGTTACGTCTTGGGGGAGGCCTCAATGAGTATCAAGAGCTTGAACCCGACAAAGCCGTTCGTCACGCACTGTGCTTGCGCACGGCCCGCGCCAAACAGCTTTGCAGGTGAAACCAACGTTCTCTTTGTAAGGGAAAAACCAGGTAATACCCATCACAGTGGAAAATCCACGGGTTGTGTATATTTAAGAAGGCCTTGCGGAATGCATCAAAAAATGGCATACTTATATGCATGTCTGGGGCATCAAAACGGAGGTTTGCCATGAGAACAACATTGAATATCGAAGACACTCTTATTGAGAGAGCATCTAAACTGACCGGTGTAAGTGAGAAAACCTCACTTGTGCGCTTGGGCCTTGAGGCTTTAATCGCACTTGAAAGCGCCAAACGCCTTGCCGCGCTTGGCGGCACAGAGAAAGCTCTTCGGGTGGCACCGAGAAGAAGGACCAGTAACTAATATGGTTCTCGTTGATACAAATATTTGGATCAATCACTTTCGAAAAAGTAACCAAGACCTTGTGCGAAATTTGAACCAGGGGTCAGTAGCCTGTCATCCCTTTATCATTGGTGAATTGGCCGCAGGGAATTTAAAAAACCGAATTGAAATCCTGGATCTATTCCAATCCTTGCCAGCAACCCCAGTTGTTGAACCAGATGAATATTTGGAATTTGTTTCGTCTAGAAAACTGATGGGCAAGGGTCTTGGGTTTGTGGATATTCATATCTTGGCATCAGCAGTTCTTTCTGGGATTCCTTTGTGGACAGGAGACAAAAGGTTGGCATCATCTGCCGATGATCTGGGTATCGCGTACAAGAGATAACAAATAGTTGAACCTGACAATTGCGCCTGTCACGCTTTGTGCTGGCGCACAAACCGCGCCAACCACACTTGCAGGTTAACAAAACATTAGGTGGCGAGAATCCGAGCAGATGGAGGTCAGCCATGAATCCTGTGAATTGGCTCATAGGCCAGAGCAGACGGCCGAGAGGCTTGGCGGGACGGCTCGTGGCGCAGGGCATGAACAGAGCTCATTTTCCGATGACGGACTGGGCACTATCTCTAATCTCGCTACAAGATCTGAGAACCGTGCTTGACGTTGGATGTGGCGGCGGTGGGGCACTCTTGAGGCTTACTGATCTTGCTCCCCACGCTGAGCTTCACGGCATTGATCACTCGACGCAGGCTCTGGGTGTTGCTGCGCGTACCAATAGGCGGCCTGTGGAACAGGGAAGAGTGTTTCTTCGAGAGGCAGATGTGTCAGAGCTTCCATATGAAGACAGTCGCTTCGATTTGATCGTGGCGATCAATTCCCATTATCTCTGGCCAGATTTCGAAGCAGGCCTTGGCGAGATTATGCGTGTGTTGGGGCCTCGTGGGTCAGTCGCTCTGGCTGGAGGAGAATACTTCGGGGGAAAACACGACGCGCGCAATAGGAGACTCGCCTCAAATGGGCGCATGAACTGCCAGACACTGCCTGAATTACGAGACATTGTGTCCGAGGCCGGATACTCTGGTGCTGTGATTCACGAGGAATGGCACAAGGGCTGGTTCTGTGTGGTGGGCCACAAGCCTGTAGCCGATGCGGAGGACTCTGTGCCTCCCACCTAACACTTATGAGGGCTCCCCTTGTCAACCGGGTATTCCGATCCATTTCCGGCACTTCGTAACCGTTTCGGTCTTTCCCCTCAGATCTGGTCCATTTGAAAAGCTAGTTTCTTGGTGTAAACTGTTAACCAGGAGGACAAGCAATGCGATCAAGTCGATTTTCAGAAGAGCAGATTATCCGAGTACTGAAGGAAGGCGAAGCAGGAGTTCCAACAAAGGATCTTTGTCGCCAAAATGGCATTTGTGAGCAGACCTATTACCGCTGGCGACGCAAGTATGGTGGTATGGATATCCAGGAAGCCCGCCGATTAAAATCCCTGGAAGCAGAGAACCAGAAGTTGAAATTGCTGTTGGCGGAACAGGTTTTAGATAACCAAGCATTGAAGGTAATGCTTGAAACAGCAAAAAACCTCTAGGACCGTCGGAGAAGAGGGCGCTCGTCCGCTCGGCCACAAGTCAGCTTCCGATCAGTGAGCGGCGAGCATGCCACATCATCGGACTGCATCGATCATCTTGTCGATACACCAGTCGAGGCAATGATGACAGTGAGCTCAGAAAGAGGCTTAAGGAACTGGCTGCTCAGCGTCGTCGCTACGGCAGCCCCCGGTTGGGTGTTCTTTTGCGGTGTCTGAATTTTGGGTAAGCTTACGCGTGGATGGCTTTTAGAAATGACCGGCCTGGCTTGCATGTTCCGGTGAAAGACAATTTTTCCTTCGCGGTTTTGGACACAGAGGTACATCGATCTGGCGTGCAAGTCGATGCCGCAGTAGTTCTGATGGGGGTCGGTGAAGAATCTCATTGGGTCTCCTCCTTTTTGGGGAAAGGTTAGCGTCACCCAGCGTGCCCTGTGGGCGCGCATTGGGGGAGGCCTCAATGAGTATCAAGAGCTTGCACCAGACAAAGCCGTTCGTCACGCACCTGGCAGGGGCCACCGCGCCAATCGTCTTTGCAGGTGAAGTCATTATGTCTAGGCAGACAGCGAGGGAGTTTTGCAATTGCCAACGGAATACTATCAGCAACCTAAATGGGAATGCCGCGTACTCTGGGCGGTACAGGTTATTGCCGTAGGGTCTCTGGGTATATTTCTCGCACCCGGAAGCTAATATTCAAATGGACCAGTTTTGAGTAGAAAGACCGAGGGATGAAAGTTATGAAGATAGTATTGTTGATTTTTGTTCTTCTTCTAATTGTCAAACCTTCATTTGGAGAGAAATTCACTGAACTTCAAGGAGACTACCTGGGTCAGCCCCAACCAGGAGAAACACCGGTAGTTTTTGCCCGTGGAATCGTCTCAACAGACTTTAAAGAACACTGGTCTCCAAGGTTTTCTCCCGACGGCAACGAGGTGTTCTGGTGGTCAATTTGGAGAGACGAAGAGAATAATTGGCATGAAATTCACAAGACTATGCGGCGTGTTGGCGACAGATGGACAGTACCTGAGACACCGCCATTTGATAATGCACCGATCTTTTCTCCTGACGGCCAGCGATTGTATTTTGGCGGCAAAGAAGAGGGGGATGATCTTTCTTTTGTAGAAAAACAAGGTGATAGCTGGAGCGAGCCGAAATCTGTCGGCCTTATCAGTCGTTTCCCCGAAGTGCGGCATACTTACTATCCCTCCATCGCCAGCAACGGCACGCTCTATTTTATGGGCTACCTTGAGGGGCAGTGGCTCAATCTTGGAATCTATCGGTCGGAACTTATCAATGGAGAATATGCAAAGCCGGAATTGCTGCCGTCGAGTATCAACGCTCTAGGCGGCAAGCGTAACTATACACCTTTTATTGCTCCGGACGAAAGTTACCTGATCTTTTGCTCGAGTCGAGGACTTCCTGCGTCTGACGTGGGCGATCTGTATATTAGCTTCCGGCAGCCCGATGGAAATTGGACAGAGTCCTTTAGTTTGGGTGAATCTATCAATTCCAAAGGATTGGAGCGGTTTCCGGCTGTCTCTCCAGATGGCAAGTATCTGTTCTTCACCCAGCGTACCGCCGACCACGACGAAGATGTTTTCTGGGTGAGTACAAGAATTATTGAGAGGCTGAGGGGCGCTTCTCAATAAAGCGGTGTAATATTCAATCCGAAGGACACGTAAGGTAACACCTGGCTACATTACGGTCAGAAACTAATATCTGGGTATGGAGAAACCACATGTTCGTACTCATGCGGGCAGTAACGTATGCTTCGCTCTTCATCGGCTTGGTGCTGGTATTCCTGCCATCGCGCTTGTTGTCGTTGGCTGGCATCGTGCAGCCAAAGTTCACTGGTCTGCCGCAGGTGGCGGGAATGGTAACTGCAGCGGTTGGGGCAGTATTGGCCTTGTGGTGCGTCACTTCATTTTTCCGGGTGGGCCATGGAACACCCGCGCCGTTTGACCCACCACGCTGTTTGGTCGTTGCCGGGCCTTACCGAATAGTGAGAAACCCTATGTATATTGGTGCTGGGCTGACTCTCGCTGGGGCCGCGCTATTTTATGCTTCCTTCGGGCTCCTCGCCTACTTGTGCCTTCTTTTTCTGGCATCCCATTTGTTTATCTTGTTCCACGAAGAACCCGCGCTGAAGAGGCGCTTCGGGGAGGAGTATAGTGCCTACTGTCGCACGGTGAGACGGTGGGTTCCGCGGCTGTGAAAAAGAATAGTGGCGTGTTAAAGTCGTCGAGAGGACACATAACAAGCGTTTGCAGGTGAAGCCCGCGTTAGGTACACAGCAACGAGGTTTAGATTGAGAGTCTCGCCAATAATGTTGACCTTAGCCGTTGTAGTCGTCGTAGCGATTGCTGGTCCGAGCAGTGCCAGTGATTCGCTGAGCAACTACGCTGATAGACTTAACATCCGAATTGAACTGGCGGTAGCCGATGGCCGGGAATGGCCGAATTATCCAGGCGGATTAGCTGGGTTTCTATTCGGCGCGGTCAGTGCGGTTGAACGCGGCAGTATCTACTTTCAACGTGCTATGGATGCTGATGGCGGAGGAAGCCGTTGGTATGAAGCGACTATCTATGAGAAATCTGATGGTACTTGGCGAATCGTTTCAATCGGTGAGTGTGAGGATTGGCGCGTAGCGGAAGCCGTTGAATTGCGTGACCGGGTGCGCCGAGGTGCGATCAAGTACCAAAAGTTCGACTACGTTGCCGAAGGGCCTTTAGAACTATTGGAGTTGCTGAAGACATGGAGTTCGCCCAATTGGACCGCACCTATTATTCCATTTGGATGGGTGAAGGAATCTGATCTCCCCGCCCTCATGGGCCTCTTGGATTCAACGGAGCCCTGCGCGAATGTGCAAAACCCAATTTCATCGTTTATTGATAGTACGCAGTCTACAGTCGGCAACGAGGCTGCATACTTAATTGAGGGCTTTCGGAACGACCGGTACCCGCCAAGGCTAAACTCAACTCGACCGTTTTGTGATATTGGCGAGACCAAGCAATGGTGGGAGGAGCGAAAAGGTACCTAGCAGGTGAAGCCACCGTTAGGCGGACAAGTCTCGAGGACGTTGAACGATTGAATTCGGAGGGCCAAAATGGGGGACATGGGACGAAGCGCCGGGCTACGGACGATATTTTCTTTTTTCCTGGGTCTAATGTTAACGGTATTCGTTGGAATCGGAGTCTATACTTTTCATCCACCCCCAAAGCAGTTCGATAACCAGATCCGAGATCTTGAACACCGCGAACAGGGGATCAGAAGCTCGGGGCCGTCAAGCGAGTTGTCGGGTGAGGATCGGGATCAACTCCGGGAGATCAGTAGCCAGCGGAGAGATCTAGCTGATGCCGCAGCCGAAGCTCGAAAACCATGGGGCATTAGTACGAGTATCATTCTCATCATGTTCTCCACGGCCGCCTTGGTTGTTTCACTTGTACGCGCCGATCAACTTTTAGTGATCAGCAACGGCCTATTGCTGGGCGGTGTCTTTACGATGCTCTATGGAGTCGGGTGGGTCGTGGCCACAGACACATCAATAACCAGGTTTCTGGTAATGACTGTCGCCCTTGTTATCACCGTGGGGCTTGGATATGCTCGGTTCGTGCACCGTGTGACGACCTCATCGCTTGCCAGTGGATCGGCCATCCCGACAGTTGAAGGACTCGAGGACGTAGAACTCCGTGTCTGTGATCTTGAGAAGCGAATGAACGGCGCAGCGAACGCGCTGGGGAAAAAGAGCGATGAGTGAAATGGCAGCAGAATAGATTGAAACGAGAATCATAGGAGGAGCAGACATGACCCACGAACGCACGACCACTCGTCTGGTCCCATTTCTCGGCTTCTTTCTCGGCTGCGTCCTCGTCGCCGGCGGCGCAGCCAGCGCGGGAACTCCCGGCGTCGTTCCCTCGGCCGATGGCACTCCCATCGCGTACGAGGCCCACGGCGACGGCGAGCCGACCCTGGTCCTGGTCCACGGCTGGAGCTGCGACGCTCGCTACTGGCGCGAACAGCTAGCGCACTTCGGCGCCCGACACCGGGTCGTCACCGTCGATCTGGCCGGCCACGGCCATTCGGGCGCGGGGCGCGAGGACTACACCATGCGCTCCTTCGGCGAGGATGTGCGGGCGGTGGCCGACGCCGTCGGCAGCGACCGACTGATCCTGGTTGGCCACTCAATGGGTGGCCTGGTCATCGCCGAGGCAGCGCGCCTGTTGCCGGGCCGAGTCCTGGGCCTGATCGGCGTAGACTCGCTTCACGACCTAGATTTCCCGGTCACTGAGGAAGACGTCACCGAGATGATCGCCCCGCTGGAGGCCGACTTTCCAGCCGCCTGCAGACCGTTCGCCGCGGCGATGATCCTGCCGGACACAGCCGCCGACCTGGCCGAGTGGATCCAGGCGGATATGGCGGCCGCGCCCGCGGAGGTCGCCCTGAGCGCGATGCGCGAGTACATGGCGCAGTGGATCACCGGCGCGGGGCCGGCGCTCTTTGAGGAGCTGCCCCTGCCGGTCGTTGCAGTGTGCGCTGACCTGTGGCCCGTCAACGCCGAGGCGAACCTACGGCACATGCGCACCTTCGATGCGATAGTGCTGGAGGGAACGGACCACTTTCTGATGCTCGGTGCCGCTGAGGAGTTCAACAGGGCGCTCGAGACAGCCATCGCGAAGATCGAGCCCTAGGTGATGTTGTTTGGCTGTGCCGGCGACGGGGTCACGCACAACTCCTGGCCAAGTTCTGCCGATTCGCTCGCTGTGGCGCTATATACGGGAGAACCTTGTAACCACTCCAATTCTCTATGTCAGCGTGAAGTGTTTGACCGAACAGGGAGCCCCGACTATCAACAATCCGCTTAAATCAATCTTTACCTTCCGCCGCTCCGAGCTGCCCCTGGCTTTGTTGATGTTCAGCTACTTCTTCCTGGTCATCACCAGTTTTTGGATCCTCAAACCGATCAAGAAATCGTTGTTCATCCAGTTTTACGACGAGGTCGGTTTTGACCTGATGAGCTGGCACATGAGTGCCCCCCAGGCCGAGCAGATCGCGAAGTTGCTCAACATGGTGGTGGCAATGATCGCCGTTGCGGTCTTCACTTGGCTGGTTCGTCGTTTTCGGCGTCAGCAGTTGAGTTACATATTCACTGGTTTCTTTCTGGTCTGTTATGTGGCCTTCGCTGCTGTCATTGGCAGGCCCGGCGATCTGACCGTTTGGAGTTTCTATCTCTTCGGCGACCTTTTCAGCACCCTGATGGTGGCCACCTTTTTCGCTTTCCTGAACGACAGCGTCACGCCTGATACAGCCAAGCGTCTCTATGGGCTGGTCGGGCTGGGCGGGGTGACGGGCGGTGTCCTGGGAACAACAACCGTGCGCGGCCTCATCGACACGGTCAGCCTTCCTGGGTGGCTCTGGATTTGCTCCGGGCTGGCCCTGCTCATTCTGGCCGTGGCATATGCTGCCGGGCGGGTGGTTGGGCCATCGACCGAACCTGTTAAATCCCCCAATGCGGCGAAACCGGAGGGCAACCCCGCCCTGGAGGGTGCGCGATTGGTTTTCCGGTCCCGGTATCTTCTGGCAATTGTGGCCATCGTGGCTCTCTATGAGATAGTCTCAACCGTAATGGATTTTCAGTTCACCCGCACCCTGGCGTTTTACCTCTCCGGACCGGATCTCGGTCGTCAGTTTGCGACGGTTTACTCCATTACAAATATCGTGTCCCTGTTCGTACAGCTCTTCCTTACCAGTTTTGTCATGACCCGTTTCGGCGTAGGGGCTGCCTTGATGGTTCTTCCGGTGGCGACCCTGATCGGTTCGTGTGGGTTTATGGCCATGCCGATCCTTTGGATGGGCAGTTTCCTGAATACTGCAGACAACGGTTTCAGCTACTCCATCAACCAGTCGGCAAAGGAGACCCTCTACGTTCCAACAACTCCGGATGAGAAATACAAGGCCAAGGCCTTTATCGACATGTTCGTTCAGCGTTTCGCCAAAGTATTGGCTGTGGCCGTTAGTCTGACCTTGTCTTCGGTATTCTCGGATTTTACCAGCACCCGCTGGCTGTCCGCCTTCACTATCGTTGTGATAATTTTTTGGCTGGCGGCGGCACGTTATGCAGGACGTAAATTTCAGGAATACGAGCAATAGCCTACGCTCCCACTTCAGGACCGGGATACAATTATAATTCCGTGACATGGGCTCTATCCTCGTCTATCGTTTCAACTCCAAGTCCATGAGGCTCCCGCCCGAAAAACTCCTCAATAGATGGATCGCCTGATTGTTATGAATACGCTTCGCTCTCCCTACGATAATGGAATTACCATCTTACTGGTCCTTTTCGCTGCTGCGAGCATGCTCTCGGTTGCCATCAGTATGATCTGCCTTGGGTTGATTGGGTTGACGATGATCGTCCGCGGCTTGCGGTACCGCGATTATCCAGGCAATGTGCCGTTTATGTGGTCAGTGGGTTTGCTTGTGTTGTGGGGACTGTTGATGATTCCGTTTTCAACGGAGCCGTGGTTCAGCCTCAAGATGTCGAAGCGTTTCGCCCTTTATGTCGCTCTTTGGGTCGGGGCTTGCCTGATAGAGGGGGAAGATCGGCGACGGCTGGTATTCTGGGCCATGGTCGCGGGCATAACAAGCAACGCGATTTACACCCTTCTGTTCGAAGAATATCAAATCGACGGCACCGGACGCCGCGTGACGATGGTCCAGAATAGCTCCATGACGGGAGCCTGGATCATGGCGAGCATTTCGGTTCTTATGTTTGCCTTCATGGTGTCATTACGTAACGGGCGTTTACAGCTTTTGTTGGGCGCTGCCCAGGTACCCATTCTTTTCGCTCTCTATCTGTCCCGTACACGCAGCTCGTGGGTGGGGTTTTTGGCGGGGCTTCTGATTGTGCTTCTGATCAAGAAAAAACGCCTGATCCCTGTGCTGGCCCTGGCCGTCATCCTGTTGTTCGTCATCGGTCCACCCGGTTTCCAAACCAGGGTTACCTCGATCACCGACCCGACTTTTCGCTCAAACCATCACCGTATAGACCAGTGGAAAGCCGGCCTCGAGTTAGTAAAGCGGAGTCCCATCACGGGCATCGGCGACGTATATCCCAAAAAGATGATCCATGAATTTACAGACTATTCTGAAAGCCGCCCTACGGACATGCGCCATATTCATCACAGCTTGTTGACCGCGGCTTTATTCTGGGGAATTCCAGGCCTTGTATTCCTGTTGGTGCTCATGGGACATTTGCTTGTGTTGCTTATCAGGGCCTGGCGAAAAATGGACGAGACCGAGCCCTATAGGCAAGCCTGGATACTGGGAGGCATTGGTATGTGGGTGTTCTACAACCTGACCGGGTTGGCTGATGCCCTGGCGACGGATCCAGAAATGAGTTTGGTGTTTTTAGTTGTGGTGGGAATTGGTATCGGCAAGTCCGATCCCGGCCTATCTCGATCTGAATAGCTGAGGTCAACATGAAGCGACCGGCATGGCGAGCGGTTCTACCCGCCTTTATGGCCATCATCCTCTTTTCCGGAGTTGTATTCCTCTACCTGCTACCTTCCCTCGACCGCGTCGTGAGAGACCAGAAACGCCTCATGATCCGCGAGCTGACCGAATCGGCCTGGAACGTCGTGGCGCGCTTCGAAGCGGATGAACAAGCAGGACTGCTTTCAAGGAAAGCCGCGCAGGAGGCCGCCGTAGCCCAGGTGCGTAATCTCCATTACGGGCAAGAGAGTAAGGACTACTTCTGGATCATCGACATGCACCCCCGAATGGTAGTACATCCCTACCGACCGGATCTGGAAGGTGCCGACCTCACCGAATTCGGCGACCCGGAGGGAAAGCTGCTTTTTGTGGAGATGGTACGGACGGTGGAGAACCAAGGGTCCGGCTATGTAAACTACATGTGGCAGTGGAAGGATGACCCCTCCCACATCGTGCCCAAGCTGTCATTCGTAAAGAGGTTCGCCCCCTGGGGCTGGATCATCGGAACCGGTGTCTACACCGAGGATGTAGACGACGAGATTTCCGCCCTGAAAGGGAATCTGCATGCCGCGACCCTGCTTATTCTGGTAGTCGTATCCCTGTTGTTGTTCATGCTTTCACGGACCAGCATACAGGCCGAGCGCGGTCGGTTGAGGGTTGCGGCCGCACTGCAGATGTCCGAGGAAAAATATCGTTCCCTGGTTGAGTCTGCCGGGGAATCCATCGTCATGTCCATTCCCGGGGAAGGTCTTTACGCCAACTCCAGCTTGTTGCGTCTGCTGGGTTACGAACGTGCGGAATTCGCCCGACTGGACATCGCCTCCATCATTCGGCCCACCACCGAAGAAGTACAGAACGACCGCCGTCACTGGCAGGCTGTCGCCGACGGAGTAAAGGCGCCTACCCGTTATGACGCCGACCTGGTCTGTAAAGACGGCCATCCCCTGCGCGTCACGCTTACCCTGTCCCGCATCGTAGTGCAGGGGCGAGCCGGATTCATGGCGGTCGCCACCAGGATGTCCCGCCCCCGCGAGCTGGATATCCTGTCGGCCACTAATCTTGATGAAGTGGAGGCCGCCAGCCGCCGTACTCGTGATCTGGCCACCCTCATGATGAAACACGGCGCCGATGGCGTACAGGTCAGCCACTTGCTCTCCGCCGGGGCCGATGGAGTGGTTCGCAAAGCCGTGGAACTCATCGTGGCCGAAATTGGACCGCCGCCGTTGTCATTCGATATCATGCTCATGGGAAGCCTGGGGCGGAGCGAGGTAACCTTGTTGGCTGACCAGGACCACGCAATCATCTATCCCGACCCGACTCCCGACATGTCGACCCGTGAGGTCGCGTCGGTGCAAAAATATTTCCTGAACATGGGTTCCAAACTGGCGGATATACTTGATGCAGCCGGGTACCCCTATTGTTCGGGCAAGATCATGGCCAGCGAACCTGCTTGCTGCCAATCGTTGAGTGGGTGGTGCGCTGCGTTTGATCGCTGGACCGCGGCTCTTAAGTCCGATGATCTGCTTCACGCCAAGATCTTCTTCGATTTTCGCGGTGCCCTGGGAGAAGGTGAACTTGTTCAGGCCCTACAGAATCATCTGTGCCGGACTCTGGACGGACGGCCGCGTTTCTTCCCCTTGTTGGCCCACAGTGTTCTGCAATACGAGCCGCCCCTTACCTCGTTCGGAAACTTCGTGCTGCTGGAAACCGGTGACGCCAGAAAGGCCTTCGATATCAAAGGCGTCCTGGCCCAGGTGGTGGATGTTGCCCGGTTACGGGCTTTACAAAATGGTGTGGCCGGGGCGGGCACTATAGATCGGTTGGAGACCTTGGCTGAAGCCGGCCATCTTCGACCAGAGGCGGCCAGTGATACTGCCGAGGCATTCCGTACTTTACTCGGCATCCGCCTTCGCCATCAGGCATGGCGCCGGGCCGGAAAACTGGAAACCGACAACATGATCGACCCGAATGACCTCGACCCTGACGTACGCAAGGACCTGAAACGAGCCCTGGGTCATATCAAGGCTTTGCAGGAAAATCTGCAGCATGAATTCGGGAGTCGGCAATGACCCGGGGTTTGCCGGATAAACCGGTACTGCTGATCAGCGACATCCACACCAAGTTCGGCGTTATCAATGCTCAGATTCTTCACGCCGAGGAGTCTTGCGGACAAAGTGTAGGCGAAGTTTTGGTGTTGGGGGATTTTGGGTTCTTTGCGGACGAGCTTCACGAACATTTCAGAAAGAAGAATCGCCGTTTTCTGCGACCGGTATCCTTCATCGAAGGAAATCACGAGGACCATGGTGAACTGGGCAATCTCGCCTCTCGCTTCGCCGACGTCGTGACTTATTTACCTCGAAGTACACTCTATCGTCTGGGCTCGTGGCGTGGCCTGTGTCTGGGCGGAGCGCGTTACATGGACTCCTGGTCCACGCCCCGTGGTTGCGAGATTACCTCTTCCGATATTGATGCCTGCCTGGCTCATCCCCCAGATGAGGTGGACCTGGTTTTATCCCATGATTGTCCGTCCGATATCGGAGTGCCCAATACTCCTGGCTTTGAGTATTACGGGAAGCCCGGAGTACCACTGATGTCGCGCCTGGCCGAACATTTTCGTCCCCGTTGGTGGTTCTTCGGGCACCATCACCGCTGGTTCGATCTTTCGCGTGATGGGACCCGATACATCGGGTTGCCCCAGTGCTGGGTTGGGTACGCGCTATTATACCCCGACGGTGAAATCGAATTGATTCAGCACAGCGTGACGGTCGAATCCCGCTCCTGGTTGAAACGGTTGTTTGGGATCAAATAAGCTGATCTTTATTATACTGACTGACCTGGATTAATCGGCGAGAAGAATATTCGCGCTGGCCGCCTGTTCGGGAAACGATTTCGCCTTATTCAAATATTTACGAGCCTCATCGGGCCGGTCCAGCTCCTGGCAACAGTACCCCATCATCAACCAACCGCGGGCAAACGCAGGATCCAGTTCGCAGCCTCGGCCATAGGCCTTCAGGGCACCGGCGTAATCCTCAGACATGTGATCCAGGTCACCCAACAGCGACCAGAGGCGCCGGGTCTCGGTTTCGGCCAAGGCGCGATGCAGGGTTTCGCGGGCTTCTTCATGACGGTGGGCGGCCAACCAGGCCCCGGCGAGACGCTCGTATTCGGTGGCGCGTGAGTTGCCGTCAGTAAACTTCTCCGGATCCAATGCTGCAGCATAGCTCCTGGCTGCCTGCAACGGCACGTTGATCACGGCGTACAAGTCCCCCAACCGGGTTCGTTCCTGCCTGCTCAATTCGCGCAAGTATCCGGTGATGGTCAAGTAAATCGCTGCGGCTTCGTAATCCCCTCGGCCCGCAGAGAAACGATATGCCAGCTCCCAAACTTCCGGATCTCCCGCGTGGTCGTTCCTGGCTCTTTCCAGATGCGGGGCGGCTCGGTCCGGCTGCTCGGCATCGGTGGCCGCGGTAACCAGGGCCCGGTACCAATCGAGGGGAGCGTTTTGGCGATGAAGCGTTAGTAGATGTTCCAAGCCATCCAGGGCCCGGCCGGAATTTCCTCCGCTCAGTGCAGCGACACAACCGTAGTACAGAAACTCCGGCCTTGGAGTTGGGCTCAGCTCATAGCCCTGGTTGAATGCCTCGGCCGCCAAGTCGAAACTCTCCAGTCCATAGGCTGTTTCACCCAACCGCAGCCAAGCGCGGGCAAAGCGCGGTTCCTTTTTTACCGCTGTTTGCAAAACCTCCAGGGCCCGTTCAGGATTTTGCATTCCCAGATACGCCATCCCCTGCTGGAAACGCAACAGATGGTGCTCTCGCTCCGGATTTCCTTGTTGCCACTTTTCAAGAATTTCCACCGCTTCGGTGAACCTGCCTGCATCCTGGTGAGTGCGGGCGCGAAAGAGGGCTTTTCGCCCCCGAGGCGTCAGGTTGGAACCCGACTCGATCTCAGCCTGTAATTCCGCCTTTATCGGATCTGTTGGATAGTCTGAAGGTTGCCCCCCGTGGTCCCCAACCACCTGGGTGGCCGCCGGTCCGACAAAAAGGACGGCCGACAACAGGAGGAACAACAGTATTCCCACCTGTTTGTGCCCTTCCTGTTTTCTCCAACGGCCCATCATTTGTAAATTCCTCTAATTGTTCAGCTGAAACCTAACCGTTTTTTCCACCCAGGTCGGCACCGGATGTCCGTCGATCATGCCCGGCCTGAACTTCCAGGCTGGAACCACCTTCAGCAGTGCAGTCTCGAATAATCCTTTGGGGCGGGAATCCAGGACCTCGGTGCGGCTTACCGAACCGTCCACCCCGACCAGGAATTTTAGCGTCACGAAACCCTCAATGTCCCGTTGCCTGGCCTTGAAGGGATAGATCGGCGAAGTGTTGACCACGGCTACCGGCGGCTGGTCCAGATCCGCAGCGTTGAAGATGAAATCGCCACGGGCGGGGCCTCCCGCAAAAAGGGATCGGTCCAGGGCAACGGCAAAGCCGGTGGGTGCGGGAACACCGATCGCGGGCCTCAAAATCTCAGGTTGAAAATCAGGTTTTGGTTTCGCTTTGGGTTTGGGCGGTTCGACCTTCTTCTTCTCCGGCAGAGAGGTCGGCGGCTTAAGGCTCACCAATCGGACAGCAACCGGATCAGTCAAATCCTGGACCAGGGTCCGCTCCCGGGAAAGAAGCGCCGCCGAGGCCAACAGGACAACATTCAGAACCAGGGCTGCAGCCAGGGCCGGCAACAAACGCCTGGCGGCCCCAAGGCGGACGGCAGAAGCGATGCCGCCATTATTCATTCTTCGGTCTCCCGACGAGCCGCCAGACTCACGTTCGATGCGCCAGCCAAGCGGCACTGGTCCATTGTCTCTACCACGGCGCCGGTCTGACTTTCCTTGTCGGCGACAATCACAACACCGCTTTCGGGATCCTCGGCCAGGGCCCGTTCAACCAGGGCCCGCACGCTTCGAACATCAATGCGCTTGCCCTCGAAATATACGTCTCCCTCGGTATTGACCCCGATCATGATATTTCCGCGGTCCATTACTTCTGCCGTGGCGGCCGTGGATCGATTCACTTCGATGCCCGTTTCCTTGACGAAACTGGTCGTTACGACAAAGAAGATCAGCAACAGGAAGACCATGTCCACCAGCGGGCCCATGTTGATGTCCACGCGGCTGTCCCCGCCCCGCAACGATTGGCGCACGTTGATCATTGGGATCCTCCATCAGACAGATTGCGGGCCAACGACGCCGAGGCCTCGTCCAGGTTCATCTGCAGGCTTCGGGCCATCCGACCCAGGCGATTGCTCATCAATAGACCCGGGATGGCAACCAGCAAGCCGGTCTGCGTCGTTATCAGAGCCACCGAAATACCCCCGGCCATGGCGCGGGCGTTTCCGGTCCCGAAAACCGAGATTACCTCGAACGTCTGGATCATTCCCAGTACCGTCCCCAGCAAGCCCAACAAGGGAGCCACCCCCGCCAATACGGCAATGGCCGCCAGCCGGATATCCAGGTTTCTTCCCAACCGCAGGGCACAGTGGCGGAGAATCTCTCGGTCCAGCTCGTAGACTCCGCTTCGCTCTTTCTGGAAGCTGCGGTCCAGCTCACCGCCCATCCCCGCACCGGCAGTCAAGCGCCTGAATTCGCGCCAGCGCTCGACGATCATGGTCCACATTACGACCGAAACGGCCAGGAGCGGAAACATGATCCAACCGCCCTGCTGCAGGTAATCCCGGATCTGCCAAAAAAATTCCGCCCCGGTCAACATTGTTACCCGTCCACACTTTTCCCGAATCCGTTGGCAGGTCCGCTGCCAGAGCCGCGGCCGGACTCGGGTAAAAGTTTCTGCTTCTGCACAATGTTCGTCAGCTGCACAGCCTTCTCTTCCATGTCTCCAATCAAGCGGTCAGTGCGCCGTGAAAGCCACGTATGCAACAACATGATGGGAATGGCCACGGCCAATCCCAATTCCGTGGTGACCAAGGCCTCACTAATACCCCCGGACATAAGCTTGGGATCGCTTGTGCCGAACATTGTTATCACCCGGAAAGTATCAATCATTCCGGTAACCGTTCCCAGCAAACCCAGCAACGGGGCCACCGCCCCCAGCACGGCCAAAATGGAAATCCCCCGCTGGATGCGGGGCAGTTCGTGTAGAATTGCCTCCTGCAGAGTGCTCTCAAGGGTCTCTCGGTCCTCATCACGAGCGCCCAGGCCGGCCCGGATTACATGGATCACCGGTAGGTTCTTGCCGCTGTGTTCGCCGACGATCCGGTCGCATCCAGTCCAGTCACCGACTGCAGCCAGCTCGTTCACCTGGCCCATCACACGATCGGTATTGCCGTGCAGGCGGTTCAGGAACACGATCTTGAAAACGACAATACCCAGCGCTGCTACGGCGATCAAAAGGATCGGCCAAATGATCGGCCCGCCCGCCCGCAGTTGGTCGATGAGCCCGGCCTGGTGTGTAAGCTGGCGCAAGGTGGTGCCTCCGCTCATATCCACCGGCACACTTTCGGATTCTCCGGCCAGGTAACGGTCCAGGGAGCGGCGCACGCCGCGGGACGGCAATTCTGAAAGCGCGAACAAGTGCGCACCGCCCGGAGTCCAGGTCAAAAAGCCTGTTTCTCCCGCGGAACGGTACACCGAAATGAATTTACCCAACTGGAAAATTTCGCCGGTGGTCTCCAGGCCGTCGCGACCGACGAAGGATCCTTCGCGCAACGTAACCTGGCTGCCTCGATCAATCTCATCGAAAAAGACGGTCGTCATGGCCGCGATGTCGTCGATGTCCGGAAAATACCCTTTCTCCAGCAACGGCGTGACGGCCTTCAAACGCCAATCCGCCCCCGCGCTCAAGGGGGAAGCCCGCAACAGGGATTCCAGGTCCCGCGCAGCGACGCGCACGTTCCCGGAAATTTCTCGAAAGCCCAGTTCCATGCCCGCCCACTGACGGGAAAGATCCGCGAGCTCGATTCGCCCCTCGTCCTGACGAACGACCAGCGCCTGCAGTTCCGCCTCCAGATCCGCCTGCTCATTTTCCAATCTCAGCACTTCAGCCATCAACAGTTCCCGGTCCGCCAGAATGCGCCCCTCGGCTTGAAGGGCCTCCTCCAGGGCAGCCTCCCTGTCCAGCCTTGCTTTTTGTTCGGCCTGGCGTATGTCCTGGGCCGAGGCAGGATACGAAGCGGCAAGCAGTATGAAGGCAAGCAGGGCCAATCCGGCCACGAATACATACGAAGCACGGATCCTCATGGCTTGATCCTCCCCAGCGGAAGATCGATCAGCTCCATCGGCCTCATCCGTGTAGCCATCTCCATGGCTCTTGTGATTGCGCGAACATGGCGGCCGGAAAGCTCCATCCAGCAATCGGCCGCCCGGTCATAGTGGCCCACTCGATCGCCGTCCGGTGTTCGCCAAAACAGGGACAGCCTGCCCAGGCGCAGAATATCCGCATGCACATCCTGGCCATCTATTTCAATTCGATCCTGATAAACCTCCACCGTCGAAGCATAGCCGGCCTCGACCTGCAGAGCCTCCAACAACCGGCGGAGTTTTTCTGCGGAGGGAACATCGGGTTGGACCAGATCCCGCCGCACGGAACTCAGACGCAGGGCCCTTTCCTCCGGCAGAAAAGGTGAGCCGGCCCTTACCGTTTCCTCCAGTTTGACCAGAATAACGATCAGGGAATCCTGGATGCTGCTTTCCAGGCGCTTGGCCTCGGTCAGACGGCGACCCATCTCGGCAATCCTGCCTTCCAGGGCAGCCACCTTCTCGCCCTCCTCGGACCGGCGACCCAGCAGCCAATCCACATTGGCCTGAGCGGCCCGATAGCGGGCGGTAAGATCAGCCTTTTGTTCGGCCCAAACATCCTGGCTGATTTGAGTGTCTTGCCGGGTTGACACTGCCTCTTGAACCGTCTCCTGGAGATCCCCGGCTTCCTGGGCAAAGGCGGAATGTTCCGCCCCGCTCAATCCACAGTTCAGGATGACGGCGAGGAGCAGAACTCCCGGTCCCGAGGAAAGCGGAAGAGTTTTCCCTTCCGCTTCCCCAAAAAGTCGGCAAAACCAATTCATCATTGTATTTCCCCACCCTGAAGGTTTCAGCTGCTGCCGTGAGGCCGGAAGGAATCGAAAAAGGCCGTGAACTCTGGATCAAGGGCTAATTGACCCTGGGATCGCCAGGCTGTCAGGATGTAGACATCCCCTTCGACCAGCAAGCCCCGCACCCATATCTGGCCCTTGTTTTCTGGGCCGGAGGCGAGCACATCCAAGCCCTCCATTCGGGGGCCGCCCTCGATAATCTCATGGAAGGGTTTTTGGTCTATTACTTTGGAGCCGAACTTGGCCAAAACAGCCTGGACCCGCCTCGTCACGAAGGAGACATCCGCAGAGGGCTCGGCGTTAAGATCATCGTCCACGTAGGCTGTTACCGAGCACCCTTCACCCGAGTAGCCCTGTCGATCACAGAAAACGTGTGTGGCTATTTGCAGATGATTCTTCTCGACATCGGGATTGTCGTCTACGGGGATCCTCTCCCGGGTCTTTGCACAACCTCCGGGGAACCTGATATTGAAGTCGCCGGCGTACGATTCGAAGAAAACCGGTTTTGTGGATTCGGTAAGGGTGTTGCCCTCGATTGAGATTTCCGGTTCGTCGGGAGCTTGTTCGGCCACGGGTCCGGTTTCCTGCCCGACGATAGGCTCCGAACCGTTATCCGTGGCTCCTGCCATCCAGGCTGCCGCCAGAACTCCAATGATGACTTGCATAAAAATCATTTCGCCTCCTAGGCCCGGTCATATTCAGGATTCCATGTTCCGCTCAACCCTGTTTAATCCAGCAGGGACTCCACCTGGTCGATGAGGGATCCGAAAAGGGCGATGACATCGTTCATTGGTTCGGTCGTGGCCAGATCCACTCCCCCCAGCAAAACGGTATCCACAGGAAATTTACTGCAACCGGAACGCAAAATATCCAGGTAATGTTCCCGTTCCTTTTCTCCTCCGCCCAGTACCTTCCGAGAAAGAGCCACCGCTCCGGAATATGCCGTGGCATACTGGTAAACGTAGAAGTTGTAGAAGAAGTGCGGGATCCTGGACCAGGTCAAGGGGCTTCGCTTCGTATCGAATTCCACCTGCGGCCCCCAATACTTAACCAAAAGCTCCCGGTAGATTGTTCCCATTGTCTCGACGGTCAGCGTCTGCCCCTGCTCACCCAGCCGGTGAACCCGCAACTCGAATTCAGCAAACATGGTCTGTCGAAATACGGTGTTGTTGATCTGCGAGAGATGATAATCCAGAAGGAACAACTTGCGCGCGGGATCCTCGGCCCGGGCCAACAAATGGTCCATCAGCAACAACTCGTTGAAGGTGGATGCAACCTCCGCCGTGAAGATGGGATAGTCCCCGTACACGTAGGGTTGGTTGTGAACGGCCAACCAGGAGTGCATGGAATGGCCCAGTTCATGCGCCAGCGTGAAAGTGTCGCCGAGTTGTCCTGCCCAATTCAGCAGGATGTACGGCGGAGTGTCATACACGCCGTTGGAATAACCGCCACTGCGCTTGCCTGCGTTCTCGTGCACATCAATCCAGCCGTCGGCGATACCTTGTTTCACGGTGGCCACGTAGTCCGGCCCCAGGGGAGCAAAGGCAACCAGCAGCATCTCGCAGGCCTCGTCGTAATCGAACTTGAACTCGCCTTTTTTGAAGAGAGGAACGCCCAGATCGTATTCCCGCAGGGGGTCCAGTCCCAGCACCCTTTTTTTCAGAGCCGTGTAGCGGTGAATGACGTCGATGTTGCCCGATATGGAGTCGATCAGGGAGTTGAAAACCTCGGGCTGGACCGCATCCGGATGCAGGGCGGCCTCCATGGTACCGGCATGCCGGCGGGCGTTGGCGAAAAACACATGGTTCTTGACGTTGGCATCCATGTTCGCGGCCAGGGTGTTGCTCATGGCTCCATAGGTGTCCAGGAAAGACTGGAAAGAGTCCCGGCGCACACGCCGGTCGGTGGATTTGATGAACTTGTAGTAGCGGGCCTTGGTCAGCTCTACGGTGGCGCCCGTTTCATCCTGTATATTACCCAGACTCAGGTCCGCGTTGTCGAAGGCATTGAAAATCTGGCTTGGGCCGCGGGACATCAATCCGGCCCCGGCCAGCAGAGCCTCCTGCTCGACGGGAAGCGTATGTTCCCGCGCCCGTTGGATATCCTGGATGAAATGATCGTATAGCTTCAGCCCGCTCTCCTGGGCCATCAGTTCGGTCCGTTTTTCCGGCTGGATGTCCAACAACTCGGACTCGAACCAACTGGTGGCCTCGGCATATTTCACCCCCAGGCTGGAGATCCGGCCCTTGCGGGCGGTATTGGCCCCGATCCGCGTATCCTCGTCGCTCTTCATCCCGGCAAAGACCATGGCCCTTTCCAGTTTTCGCCGAGTCCCGTGGATGGCCTCGATGGCGGTCAACAAGCTGGAGCCCGAATCGGACAGAGATCCTTGCAGCTCGGCCAAACGGGGCAATTCCGCGGTCATTTCGGAGAAGGCCGCCTCCCAACTGTCCCAGTCCGGAAAAATCTTTTCCAGCCTCCACTTGTACTTTTCAGAAATCTCAGCACGCTCGGGCAAGGAGGATCCACCTCCCGATTCACTGAAAAGTCGAAGTGAATGATCCGGTTGGAAATATTGGCTTTGGTATTTCGGCATGATTACTCGTTTCTTCCCGCCCCGAATGTGCCCCTGGTTGACCCCTGCACAATAAAACATGAATCGCCAACTGCCAATACCAGGTAGTGGCTCGCCGGTTGCTTCAGACTCGCTTAGCGGCTGGAAAAATTTCTGGTTAATGAATCGGAGTCATTCCGTTCGACGGTAAACCGCGGGCATCACGTACTTGAACTCCGTTTCCCCGCGACCCAATGATTCGGAATGACCGATGAAGAAATGACCGCCCGGTGCCATGTGTTTGTGAAATTTGGCGACCAAATTGTTCCTGGTTTCCCTGTCGAAATAGATCATCACGTTCCGGCAGAAAATAGCGTCGAATTGTTTTTTAAAGGGGAATTGGGCGTTCATCAGATTGTGCTGACGGAAGGAAATACTCTTTCGCACCGAATCGGCCACGCTCAGATTGCCGTCCGGCAACTTGAGGAAATATTTGTTTCTCAAACCGGCGGGAAGCTCCGAAACCCTCTCCTGCGTATATTGGCCGGCCATTGCCGTCGTCAGAATTTTGGCCGACAAATCCGTGGCCAGCAGTAGCGGCTTCCAGTTGGACAGATTATGGCCCAGGTGTTCCATTATCAACATCATCAACGTGTAGGGTTCCTCACCGGACGAGCAACCGGCACACCAGATCCGCAACTCTTTAGTCCCCGTGACTTGTTTTTTGGCGGTTATTTCCGGCAGGACTTTCTTGGCAAAAAACTCAAAGTGGGCGTTTTCCCTGAAAAAGAAAGTGTGGTTGGTGGAAATATTGTTGGCCAGCTCTTCCAGGGCATCCCCCGACTTGTCCTCAGAAACCCATTTGAGGTAATCATGGAAAGTATCGAATCCCCGCTGTCTGAGAACTTTCTGCAGGCGACCCACAACAAGAGTCTTCTTTTGCTCGGAAAGGTTGATGCCAAAGGCCTTGTAAACCAATTGACGGATTGCCTGAAATTCCTTGTCTGAAATCCTGGCGTCTGCTGTAGTGGTTGCTGTTGAAGAGTTCTTTGCCATCATTTTGCCTTTTCACGGAAAGCCACCAGCCAACCCGTCAAAATTGCTGTAATTGCCTATCTGACAGGAAATCATGATTACGAATAATATTTCGTCATATTCTTTCCGCGCTTGAATTAAACTTTGCCCAAGGGTTGTGCCGGGAAGAATGTTGGTGACCAGAAAACAGCCTTGTTTTTCTTGAAAACCCTCATCTAGCATCTAATAAAGAGCCATTTGTATAATTATTTAGGCTCATTTTGGGCAACAACATTCTTCCCGGCACAACCAACATCCTTTGACTATATTTGCGGATTGCCATTTTGACCTTGGCTTGAGGGTGGTTTTGAAACATGGGCTTACTTGGAACTTTGATCGGCGGCGGCATCGGATTCGTGATGGGGGGCCCACTGGGAGCTATGATCGGCGGAGCCATCGGGTCCAACCTGGGAGGGAACCAGAACAGGCCGCGCAATTCGAGTCCCTATGGCGCGGCCCGATCGGCCGCTTTCGAAGACGTTTCCAGGCGAGACCCCAGACAAGCCCAGCAGGCATTCATGGTGGCCATGATCAGTCTGGCGGCCAAGGTGGCCAAGGCTGATGGTCGCGTCACCACGGCGGAAATCCGTTCTTTCGATCACTTCCTCAAGAACAACCTGGGCATGAGCGCAGACGACCGGAAAATCGCCTCTCGGATTTTCAATCAGGCCAAAGATTCTCCCATTCCGGCGGAGGACTTCGCCCACCAGATCCGGGACCTGCTCGGTCATCAGCCCGACCGCCTGCGCGACCTGATTTCCCTTTTGATGAATATCGCCATGGCCGATGGACATTTCGATCCGGCCGAAGAACGATTGATCAACTCTATTGCCACGGCGATGGGTCTTTCCAGCCGCGACTTCGAAGAGGCCAAGGCCATGTTCAATCCCACGGCCAGCCTTGATGCGGCCTATGCCACTCTTGGTGTTGCATCGGAGACCGAGGACCGTGAAGTCAAAAGCGCCTACCGTCGATTGGCCAAGGAGTACCATCCCGACGTTGTGGCCAACAAGGGCATGGGAGAGGATTTCCAGAGCTTTGCGGCCGAGAAAATGCGAGCGATAAACCACGCCTACGATCAGGTCAAGGACTCCCGGGGATTTTAGCTGTTGTCAGTTACCCGGCTGACGCCAGCCGTACTGCGGAAAAGGCGGAACATGCCGGAACTACCCGAAGTAGAGAACGTTGCCCGGGCACTGAGCGATACCATGGTCGGCCGCCGCCTGGATGGGCTGAAGATCTCCTATCCCGGTGTGCTGGTACAGTCTCCCCGCACAATACGGTCGGCTCTGATCGGCAAGACCCTGGCCGGAGTCCACCGCCACGGCAAATACCTTATCCTGGAATTTATCGACGATTCAGGTTCCGCTCACCTGATGATCCACCTGCGAATGACCGGGCAAATTTTCATCCTGGACGGTTACATTCCCGATAAACACGTTCATCTGACCTTCAACTTCGAAGGCTGTCCGGTGCATTATCGGGATATCCGAAAATTTGGTCGTCTGGAGTTGGTCGATGATGCGGTAAACCCCTCGGCTATCGCCCATGTGGGGCCGGACATGTTGGAAATCCGGCTCCCAGAATGGCGGCGGCGAATCGCCCATCGCACCGCTCCGATCAAGGCCATTCTGCTGGACCAGAGCATTGCTGCCGGGCTGGGAAATATTTACGTGGATGAGAGTTTGTTCTTGGCTGGAGTGCACCCGCTGCGCCGCCCCCGCGACCTGGACCCGGCCACCCTGGCTGAAGTATTGAGGCGGGCCAAACAGGTCCTTCGCCTAGCCATCAAACACGGGGGAACCACATTTATGAATTTTACCAATTTCCACGGCAAGCCGGGCAACTTCAAGACCAAGCTTTGCGTGTACGGACGTTCCGGTCAATCCTGCAACTACTGTGGAACCACGCTGCGCAAGCTGAGGGTGGCGGGTCGCTCCAGTGTTTTTTGCCCATCCTGCCAACCGGAATCCTGAATCTCGTCGTTGTGGTCAAAGATCAAGCAATCGACGCACATATTTGGGAGCCGGCGAACCGAAGCCAAGCAAGGCGTCGTGGAACCGTTTCATTTCAAACCGTTTCCCCGCCTTTTCCTGATAATCCCGGCGGATCTGATTGATCTCCAGATTTCCCACGTAATACGTCGACAGTTGAGTACTGGTCAAGCTTGCTCGTACCCACTTCCCGGCTGCTTCACCTTCTTCCTGGAAACCTTCGACCATCATCATCTGCATGGCTTCGCCTTCGGTCATGTCGGCGGTGTGGATCTTCTGGTCGATGATGGCATTGATAATCAGGCGCAGACGCATTTTCAACTGCTGTAAATGCAGCTCGGGCCCGGCAAACCCGGTTTCGACCATCAACTGCTCAGCGTAAGTGGCCCAACCCTCCACAAAAGTTCCACTGGAGAAGATGGCGCGCAGCGGTGTGGATCCTGCGAAGGCATTGGCTTTGGCTATCTGCAGATAGTGGCCGGGCATCGCTTCGTGAATGGTGAGATCCTGCAGCATGAAGTCGTTGTATTCGCGGTAGAACGTCTCCGAACGTTCGGGCGACCAATCGACCGGAGTGGGGCTGATCGCGTAGAAGGTGGTGCCGTTCTGCTCCAGGGGGCCCGGCGAATCACAGTAGGCGATGTAGAAACCACGTTTGTGTTCGGGCATGGTGATCAGTTCGACCGGCGCGTCCGGAACCGAGACAAGGTTGTTCTCCCGTACGAACTCCGTAATTTCGGCCAGGTCGCGCGCAGCCTGATCGATGATGGTCTCATTGGTCGGGTGCTGATCGGCCAGGCGCGACAATACCCGTCTTACGATCTCATGATCGCTGTGAGAAGTGTCATCGGGGTGACCGCCGAAATAATCGTGGAACAGGGGCCCGGCGATCTCCACCATCCGGTCGGTGGTGGCCGTCAGGTCCTTTTGGGCGCTGGCCAGAATTTCTTCGGGTGAGAGGTCGGATGAGAGAGAGTAGCGTAGTTTTTCCCGCCACAGCTCGGCGCCCAAGCGGAAATCGCCATTGGACCGCGGCAACAGATCCTTCTTCAGCCAGCTACCGTAATCGTCCAGGGCCGCAATGGCGCCCGAGCGGGCGGACGCCAGTTCGGAACGGGAGTCCGGTGCCTGGACCAGGTATTCCTGAAGACCATCCATGACCAGATTGATCACGCCCTGGTTCTGATTGATGGCCGTCTCGGTCATAACCCGTGGGGGGTTGTGGAGATTGGCTTTGGCCGCCTCAAGCTGTCCCGGGATTTGTTCCAGCCGGGATTTAACCGACGACAGCCGTTCGTTCAAGGGTGCAAAATCCCTCGCCAACAGGTTGTATATGCCATCACCAGGGTTGTAGACCGTTGGATTCCAACGATGTTCCCGGATCTCGGTGATGCTGAATATCACCTCCTGGGATCGCTCCGTGAGAATCTCGTAATCGATGCGGTTGGCTTGGCTCAACTTGTCCGGATCCATCTTGGCCAGAGTGGCCAAAACGCCTTGATTGAATTCCACCCGAGCCTCGAATCCGGACTCACTCAAATCGCTTACCTGGTGGTCGAAGCGATGGTCGCCCAAGTTGGTGGCCCACTCGGGATTCAGCTCGAAGACTTTTTCCAGGGCGGCGTTTGCCACTTCAACGAAGTGGTCATCGGAGGAGTCGCTGCGGGAACAGCCCGACGCAGCCAGAAGTGATAACCCGACCGTCGCCATCAGGGCGAAAATCATCATTACACCCAAGTTTTTCATCGCCGGATTCCTCCCGTCAAACACACGAATCGGGCCGGGGCAGGCCCGCGATCCTACAGGCGCCCTTGGTCGGCCCTTTGGGAAAAAGCTCGTAAATTTTCTTGAGCGCGAACCCTGTCTCCTTGCAAAGCACACGGATCATGGGGGCGACCTCGTGCTCCTCCTGGTATTCGCGTAAAAAATCGATAACCGCCCAGTGGTCGTGGGTCAACTCGGGGATATCCTCGGCCTCGGCCAGCGCGGCCGCCACCTTCTCATTCCACTGCAGCGGATCCACGAGATAGCCCTTATCATCCATCTCGACGCGGATTTTTCCTTTTTCGAAAAGGGGCATTCTGTCTCCAGGCAGGTTTGACTGGTTTGCGGGATGTTGAAAAGCACCTTCCTGATAGAAAGGTTAGTAGGGTAAAGGAAGGATGAGAAGAGGAAAATTCCCGCCCCTGGCCGGTATTATTCTTGTTGACCGGTCCCCAACACATCTCTGGCCCGCTGCTGCAACACGACATTGGTGGAACCCGCAGCCAATCCCTGGAGAAGAGCATCAGCTTCGTTCTCCCGACCCGTATCGATCTGAATCAGGGCCAGGTTGAACAAGGCCGTGGAGTCGGCTGGGGCCAGGGCCAGGATTCTACGCAGGGCATGCTCGGCCCGGTCAAACTCACTCAGTTGCCAGGCCGTAATCGCTTCCAGATGCAATAATTGCAAATGACCGGGATTTCGGCGCAAAGCCTGATGAACCAGGTCCGCAGCCAAACCCAGGTTGCCGGCAGCCAGGTTGCCGGCGGCCAACCACCAGGTGTCGTTCGGATCGGGCCAACCTTCGACCAGGGATTCATTCATTTGATCCAGCGCTTCCTGAAGGGACCCGTCGGCTCCGTCCCCAGATCGATAGACCGGGTAACCGGAATCCCCCGAACCGGTCACACCGGGAAAAACCATGCCCCAGTTTGATTGGGACTCGAGAACGGCATGGATGAGGGTACGAGGATCGTCGGGCCCCTTTGGTGCCCCGGACTGATCGGTGCCCCGTAGGCCGGGAAACAGAACGAACAGAGCCAAAACGGCGGCCAATAGGGCGCCTCCCACCGAAAAAACGGGAGCCGGTCGCCAGAATCGACGTGAAGTCGATCCTGCGGTTATTTCCCGTTGCCCGTCCAGGGCACGGGAACGGATCAGGGACCCGGCACGAGCCGCCAACTCTTCGGGAACGAAATATCCCGGGCCGTCCAACACCCGGGCCCCGCGATATCGCGCCGCCTCGGCCCAGGCCGACTGACATTCCGCACAACCGGCCAGATGTTCCAGGGTTGCCGAATCCACGGCATCGAGACCTTCGTCGACCAGCAGCGCCAGCTCGTTCCAATCAGAGTGCTTACCAGGATATCCGCCTGGATTATTCCGATCCTCCATCATACCTCGTGCTCCTGTGGGGAAAGAGCCATCCGTATACTTTCCTGGACATCGTCCTTTTGATTTCCGGGAAGGTTTGACGGCATCATTAACAGAATTACCAAAAAAAACATTAACCCCGGAATTCCGCCAGCCGGCCCCAGCATTCGCCGCAGGGCGCGGGTGGCCCGGTTGACGATGGTGTACACCTCGCGCTGCCCACTGAGCTCCAGCTCGTCGGCGATACGATTGGCCGACCAACCGTCGTCGAAACGAAGCTCCAGAACTCTTCTCTCCTGCTCGGGAAGATCCTGCATCAATTCGCGGATGCGTTCAATCGTGCGGGTGGTTTCCTTTTGGAAAAGGACCATCTCCGGAGTAATGCTCCCCGACCGCTCTCGGCTCTCCCGGGCCGCCACTTCCAGAAATTCCAACATGCGGCCGCTGGCCACACCCACCGAAGCAGCCTGTAGATCCCAGACTATCCTGCGCAGCACCCGGCTGTTGAGGGCCTCCTCGATCTCCACCAGAATAGCCGCCAGGCTCTCACCATCGGCCAGCAAATCTGATCGTACCAATTCGTGGCGAACTTCCTCGTAGGTGCAGCCGTTACGGTAGAAGCGATCAAAAACCAGTCGGCAGCGCTCAGACAGGTTCTCCAGGCCGGGTGGATCCTCTCGGCGGCCCCGCGCGCTGCGCAGATGGTCGAATACAGTGCTGCGGGCGACGAAGACCAGCCAGGTCGAAAGGGAGGAGCGACCGGCGTATCCCTTCAGGGTCCCACCGATCAAGCGTTCCATCACCAGGACCCAGACGTCCCGCACATCTTCCTCATTGAACAGATAGCGGCGTAGAACCGAATAGACCAACCCGGAATAATTGTCGATGAAATGGTGCCAGTCCTGCTCGGAACCGGCAAGGATGCGGTCGACCAAGGCGAGATCAGCCGCGAACTTGTCCAGAGGAGTGGTCAATTGCTGTCTCCCGGAGCGGATTCATGTGATGAATTAATAAGCAAAGGATGCTGGTTGTCCTTGGTAAAGAATAGGTGGCGATCCCCTGTCCGGGCAACTGAGAACTCCGCGATCGATCAACCGCCGGCCATCGAGCCGGTTGACTTGGTGTCGATCACAGGGGACAATCCGCCGTGGTGAAATCGTATGTGACGATTGGGTTGATTTTTTCTCGTGGACGGGATCATGAACTTTAAACAACTTCTTGTTTCAGCCTTGTGTTTTCTGTTTCTCAGTTCTTTTTCCGCTTGTGGGGACCAGTCAAAGAGCCTGTTCACCGACCTGCAATTGCTGGCCCCTTTCCTTTCCGAGGCCGAGTCCCGGGCCTTGTCTGATTCTGATCCGGATGTTTTCCACGCCCTGGCCGAACACCTGGGCAGCGATCGCCTTATCCAGATTTCCAGTGAATTCCTGGGTCTTGTTTTTGCCGACTCGGCAATCGCCACCGAGAATCGTAAGGCCCTGCTTTCATTCTATCAACGGGTGACTTCCACCTTGGCTGATTTTAATTATTGTCCCGAATTTCAAGCGGAGCTTGATTTTTTTATGGGTCTTGAACCCGCAGAGGCTCAACGAATTATCCAAACAGCCCAGGAGCAGGAAGAGGTCTTTGCATCTCCTGATTATACACCGGGGGAACGGCTTGAACGAATGATCGAGATCCACGACGAACTGGTCGCTTCCGGATACGCCCTAGCTGTCTCCGAAAGCTGGGAAAACCGGGGAACCCTGGCGACCCGGGTCGGCCAACCGGAATTGGCTCGCGAGATGTACACATCCAGACTGGCCCATGCCCGGCAATGGAAGTTGCGGACCTCCCGTTGCGGCGCTCTTGCTTCCTTGATCATGCAGGGCTTCCTCGAAGGGAATACCGATTCGACGGGCGTGTTGTTGGAACGAGGTCTGGCCCTGGCCAGGGAATCGCGCCTTGGTGCCCAAACCGGCCGGCTGCTAGCCCTGACAGGATATCTGGAATTCTCATTGGGACACTACTCTTCTGCGGTTCGTTTTTTCGAAGACGGCATCGCTGCTTGTCGCAACTACGGCAGCCCGGCCAAGGGCCTTGCATACTTGGGCACCCTGATGCGCATGTACGCCGTGATGGAGAGCTGGGCCCTGGTGGATCAGATTTCACTCCGCGCGGAGATATTGATGACCGAGGCCCAGGAAACAGAGAGCTCCGAATTCTCGACCAATCTCCAATTCATTCGCCTTGAAGAGATCAAGGCCCGTTCCCTGATGGCTAGAGGACAAGTGGATGAAGCCCATGCCGCCTACGATTTTCTGTGGGACCAGATCCTGACCCAGCCCTTCGAGGAAGCCAGTTTTTTTGCAAATTTTTGGATCATGGGTCTGTTGGATCACCACCGGCCGGAACTGGCTGCCGACGCCCTGTCCCGCGCCGAACCCTACGCCCGGGATGCGGGCATAAGACACATGCTGGTGCGACTTCCTTTCTGGAAGGCCCGCACCTGTTTCCAACAAGGCCGGATCGATTCGGCCGTTGTGCACCTCGACCGTTTCGCCGCTGAAGGCCTGGGTCTCGTACAATGGACTCCCGATCTGCAGATTCCTTACTTTGCTCTCCGAGTCCGGTTGCTGGCCGAGACCGATCCACAATCCGCAGCGGAAACTTTGACCAAGGGTTTGGTCGCTCTGGGCGCTCGCCTGACCGACAACGACGCCGGCGCGGGGGCCTTTCTTGACTTGAGCCGGGCTCGCGGCCTGCGCTGGGCGTCCCACGACCTCTTTGGGTCTGATCCAGGAGTTGGGTATGGATTGGAACTGATGTGGCGGCGCTATCTGGGTGTCATGGGAGAACAGACGGAGAAAACCAGTGCTCCCTTCACAAGTTCCGACCCAAGCATCGTGGCTGAAGCCCGCCTGATCACAGCCCGCGCCATGGACCGACTGGACCGCAGCAAGGCCGTTCACCTGCTGTTCCAGGTTCGCGAACCTTGGGTTGTGCGCTGGACTGTGGGCAACGGCACGGTGAAGCGGGACACTCTCTCGAATTCCGTGTCGGACTTGCGTAAATCGGTAGGGGTCGCCTTGCGGGCCATGTCCACCGACCCGGGTGACCCGGATGCGGTGATCGAACCTCGGTTGACTGCCCTACTGGGCGAGCTGGCTCACCAGTTGCTGCCTGATTTCCTGTTGGATTCACACTCCCAGGAAAAACCTTCCCTGCTGTTCATCAGCGGTGAAAGCTTCCTGTCCCAGATCCCCTTCGCGCCATTGAACGTTGGTAGAGAACAAGAATACGTCCCACTGGCTGCCCGGGTTGATCTTTCCTGGGTTCGAAATCCGGATGTCCCTCCCGTTCCCGTTCCCGGGGAAGTCGGGTTGTTGATCGCCAGCCCGAACATTGATCCCGTTCTAACGCGACGGTACCGTTCCTTGGGTTCCCTGGCTGGGGCGGGACCCGAGATTGCCGCCGTTCAGAATATCTACCCGGGTGAACTTCTGACTGGGCCCAATGCAACAAAAAATGCGGTCACTTCCTCCTGGTCCAAAGCCTCGTTGATCTACTTCCTGGGCCACGTGATCCACAATCCGGAAGTGCCGTTCCTGACCACCATTCCGCTTACGCCACCGAATGGACCCCATTTGCCCAACGAAGCTGCACTCGACATCGCCAATATCCGAACGGCCGATCTTTCCCGCTGCCGTCTGGCGGTTCTTTCCGGATGCGGCAGTGGCGCACCGTTTGCGGACGGAGTGATCACAGCACCGAGTTTGGGCGATGCGTTTCTGGACGCGGGAGCGGGTGCCGCGCTACTGACATTCTGGCGCATCCGTGACGAAAACCCCTTGTTCCAACCCGAGGAAGTTGTACAGCTGTGGAAGGAAGAGGGCCTTTCCCTGCCCGAAGCCCTTTCGGAAGTGCGGCGCGATGCTCTGAACGGGCCGAACGGAATTCGACATCCCTTTGGTTGGGGGGCCTGGTCGCTCAAGGTAGGTGGATTATCAGACTGAGGGTGGGCCGGGGCTTCCGGAAGCCCAAATCATTCGTCAAGAGCCCCACGAACCCGACGCAACAATTCATCCCTGCTGTAAGGCTTCTGAATGAGTTGCAATCCTTCATCGAGGATGAAGTTTGTGTGAACCGCGTTCATGCTGTAACCGCTGGCAAAAAGGTAGCGGAGTTCATGTTTCGTGGAGCACATTTTTTGGAAGACGGCCTTTCCCCCCAGCCTGGGCATTATCACGTCGAGCAGTACCAGATCCACCGTCTGGGCACGATCAGCCAATACCAACAGTGCCTCCTCGCCATCCGTGGCGGTCAAAACCGTATATCCTGCCTGCTCCAAAATGATTCGAGCCAGGTGGAGGACCATCTCATCATCCTCAGCCAACAGGATGGTTTCGGTTCCACCCGGGGCGGAGCTTTTGATCTTGCTACTCACTGAACCGGCCGTACGTGAGGCCATCGGTAGATAAATCTTGAAGGTCGTTCCCTTACCGACTTCGCTGTAGACCTTGACCTCGCCCTCATGCTGTTTGACCAGTCCGTAAACGGTTGAGAGTCCCAGCCCGGTGCCTTCCCCTACGTTTTTTGTCGTGTAGAACGGTTCAAAAATATTGGCGCACACTGCCTTGTCGATGCCGCATCCCGTGTCGGTCACGCTTAAAAGCACGTAGCGACCGGAAAGTAAATCCGGGCTTGACGCGACAAACTCAGGGCCAACGTAAACATTCTCTGTTTCAATGGTGATGGTGCCGCCATCGGGCATGGCGTCGCGAGCGTTTACACACAGGTTCATCAGGATCTGTTCAATTTGACCCGCGTCCGCATGTACTGTTCCGAGGTCGGGGCCGGCCACTGTTTCAAGGGTAATGTGTTCGCCGATCATGCGCCGGATCATCTTCATCAGGTCCGCAATAACGTCGTTCAGGTTGACGTCCTTGATATCGAGCACCTGTCTGCGGCTGAAAGCCAACAGTTGGCCCACCAACGTCGCTGCACGAGCGCCAGCCTTGGCTATATCTCCAACACTTGCATAGCTGTCGCTCTTTTCGTCCAAACTTTCGAGCACCAATTCGGAACAACCGTTGATCACCTGCAGCAGGTTGTTGAAATCGTGCGCGATTCCGCCGGCCAACTGTCCGACCGCTTCCATCTTCTGGGCCTGACGAAGTTGTTCCTCTAGTTTGACCTTCCCGGTAATATCATGTTTTACCGCCACGTAATTGACGGTCCTGCCCGATCCGTCAAGTACCGGCGAAATAACGGCCTCCTCGGTAAAAAGAGTGCCGTCCTTCTTCTTGTTGATGAGCTGGCCGCTCCACGTTTCACCTCGTTTGAGGGTATCCCACATCGATTCATAAAAGGCCTTGTCATGTTCTCCGCTCTTTAGAATTCGGGGATTCTGCCCTATGGCTTCATCTGTCGAATAACCCGTGATCTGTTTGAAGGCGGGATTCGCGTACTGGATTATCCCCTCGACATCGGTGATCACGATGGCTTCCGCTGCCTGTTCAATTGCAGCTCCCAGAAGCAACAGCGCCTCCTCTGCCCTCATCCGGTCCGTCAAATCCCGGATGGCTACCACCCTCACCTGCCGACCATGGTAATCCATCATCCGGACGCGGAGTTCCATGGGGAACTCTTCGCCGTTTTTCTTCTTTCCGGTGGCCTCGTAGGGCCCGGTGTTGCCTTCTGCCACCTGCTTACGGATGGCCTCGCTCGACTCCGGGGTCGAGGTCCTTGAAATCCCATCCTGGCCAATCAATTCTTCTCTTTGGTAACCAAACATTTCGAAATACTGGTCATTCGCCTCCAGGACGATGCCTTTTTCGTGAACAACAATGGCTTCCCAGGTAGCATTGGCCAGTTGCTTGAACCGCTTCTCACTCTCGTGCAATTCCCGGGTCCGGCGCACTACCGCCCGCCGTATTTGTCGACTCCAGCCCCACGCCAGAATGAGTACCAATGCCACTCCCGCCAGACTACCCAAGAGCGCGTATAACCAGCGCTTATCATCCGGAGGGTTGGGTTCGTAGACAAATCCCTCCAGGGAGTAACCGGGCTCCATCATCCCCAGACTGACGTAGGTGTCAGCCATGTGTTTCCAGCGGCCGGGATTGCTGTGGCCTATTTCGATAAGGGTCGGCTGAATCAACGGTTGCATTTGTTCCGATTCATACTGCAAATGCTTGGCGGTGAGTCCGTTTTCCTGGACGCCGGGCAGGGCCAAGATAAGTTTCACAAGTTCGTCAATATGGTTTATGGCATATTCCCAGCCCTTGAGACTTGCTCGCCGAAAAGCCTTCGTGCGCTGGGGATTCCGCTTGATCTCCTCCTCGGTTGTAAAAAGGCAGTCCCCGTAAAAATCGATCCCGTAGTCGATCGGCCGTATTATGGCCGGTTCCACGCCTCGCATTCGCAGCCGGTTCGGTTCATCGGTAATATATTCCATGGCTGCGTCGACTTTGCCGTCGATGAGGTCGTCTATGCTCCAGGTATGGGGAACAATATCAACCAAAGCAAGCGGCAGTCCTTCGCGAACAAGAACCGCTTTTAACTGGGCTTCCCCCTGTTTTCCCGCCACCATTATCGCGCACCCGGCCAGGTCGGAGGGAGCCCGAATGCCGCGGTCCTTGCGGGACAAAATAACATAGGGCGAGTGCTGAAAGATTACGGCCAGGACGACAACAGGGCTTCCCTTAATGCGCTCGTGCAGGAGATCGGCATCCCACACCCCATATTGGGCGTCTCCCGCCAAAACCGTGTTTATAGCCTCAAACCCTTCCGAGGCAGGATTGATTGTAACGTCCAGTCCTTCTTCCCGATAATACCCTTGTTCCAACGCCGCATAGTAACCGGCAAACTGGAAGCCGTGCTTCCATTTGAGGTGAAGGGTTACCGGGTCGAGGTCCTTGTCCTTTTCCAGGTTTTTGGGAAATTGGGCATTTCCGGTCATGGGGAGAGCCGCCATGAACAAGGTCCACGTTACGGCCAGAGCAGTCACAAACCGGTTCAATCCGGTTGAACAAATTAGAGAAAAACCCGCTCGGCGTCGCCTGGCGGGTTTTCCGGATTCTTGAGTTGTAACTAAATTATTTTCCAATCGCCTGCACCCTGGCCTGGGCCCGGCTGACAGCCAGACGGGCTCGCTCCCGATCCAAATCCTTTTCCATTCCCTGCAAGCGGCTACGGGCCCTCTCCAGGGCCTTCTTTGCACGCTCAACATCAATCTCACCGGCCTCTTCGCAGGTGTCGACCATCAAATTCACAACGTTGTCGCTGACTTCCACGAAGCCGGTGCCGACGGCCAGATCATGACTACTCCCGGCGTCATCGGTTCGAAGGGATACCACCCCAGGCACGGTCGCGGCGACCAACGGGGCGTGATTCGCCCAGATCCCGATGTAGCCGGCCAGGCCCGGAATAACCGCAGACACCGCGTCGCCTTCGAAGGCTGTCTTGTCCGGGGTGACGATCACCACTTTGAAGGACTTGGCCATGGGTTACCCCTCCGCCTGCATCGTCTCGTATTTCTCCAGGACTTCATCGATGGCGCCGCACATGTAGAAAGCCTGCTCGGGAATGTGGTCGTAATCGCCGGCCACCAAACCCTTGAAGCTGCGAATCGTGTCCTCCAGTTTCACGTAGCGGCCCTTCATGCCGGTGAATACCTCGGCCACTGAGAAGGGCTGCGAAAGGAATTTCTGGATCTTGCGGGCCCGCTGGACGGTGATCTTGTCCTCGTCGGAAAGCTCGTCCATGCCCAGGATCGCGATGATGTCCTGCAGATCCTTGTAGCGCTGCAGGATCGTCTGCACTTCGCGGGCCAGATTGTAGTGCTCGTCGCCCAGAATACCGGGCTCGAGAATCCGACTTGTTGAATCCAACGGATCCACGGCTGGATAAATACCCAGCTCAGCGATCTGCCGCGACAACACGGTGGTCGCGTCGAGATGGCTGAACGCGGTGGCGGGCGCGGGGTCGGTCAAATCGTCGGCGGGCACATAAATGGCCTGCACCGAAGTGATCGAACCACTGCGGGTCGAAGTGATTCGCTCCTGCAGTTCCCCCATCTCGGTGGCCAGGGTGGGCTGGTAGCCCACGGCGCTGGGCATACGGCCCAACAGGGCGGACACTTCGGAGCCGGCCTGCGTGAACCGGAAAATATTGTCGATGAACAGCAGCACATCCTGGCCGAGTTCGTCGCGGAAATGTTCGGCCATGGTCAGGCCGGACAGGGCGACGCGCAAACGGGCTCCGGGCGGCTCGTTCATCTGGCCGAAGACCAGGGCGGTGTTGTTGATCACGCCGGAATCGGTCATCTCAAGCCACAAGTCATTGCCCTCGCGGGTACGCTCGCCAACGCCGCAGAACACGGAGAAGCCTCCGTGATGCGTGGCGATGGCGTGGATCAATTCCATCACGATGACCGTCTTGCCCACACCGGCGCCTCCGAACAGCCCGATTTTACCGCCTTTTACATAGGGCGCGAGCAGGTCGACGACCTTGATGCCGGTTTCGAATAACTCGTTCGCCTCGCCTTGGTTGGTCAATTCAGGAGGGCTGGCATGGATAGGTGACACCTTGTCGGGTTCGGGCAGATCGCCCTTGCCGTCGAGGGTCTTGCCCAGGAGATTGAACAGGCGGCCGAGGCATTGGTTGCCCACGGGCACACTGATCGGGGCGCCAGTGTCCCGGCCCTTCATGCCGCGGACCAGGCCGTCGGTTGAATCCATGGCGATGGTGCGCACCACGTTGTTGCCGATGTGCTGGGCGACCTCGGTAATCAGGTCAATGCCTTTTTCCTCGTCTACGATGTGGATCGCGTTCAGCATATCCGGCAAGTGGTCGGAATCAAATTCCAGATCGATCGTGGGACCGATTACCTGCTGGATCAACCCGTAATTGGCGGCCATGTTTCCGGACATTTCTTGTCCTCTCCTTGCTTTCGTTTCATTACAGGGCGTTCGCGCCGCCCACGATATCCAACAACTCGGAAGTGATGGCGGCCTGACGCTCACGGTTGCGCTGGATCGTCAAACTGCGGATCATCTCGCCGGCATTCTCGGTAGCCGCGCTCATGCTGGTCATGCGGGCGGCGTGTTCACTGGTGAAGGCTTCGCTCAGGGTCATGAAAATTCGATTCCTCAAGTACAGGGGCAGCAGAGCATCGAACATTGCGGACTGGCTCGGCTCCCAGATGTAGTCCACGGAACGGGAATCTTCCTCCATGTTTTCGTCGCCTGTCTCCGGAGCTATGGGCAGCAGTGGTAAATCCAAAGACCTCTGATTCATTGTGCTGATAAAAGAGGCGTAAACTACACGCACTTCGTCGAACTCACCCGACAGAAAGGAATCGACTGCCGTATTGCCCACCAGCCGTCCCCGCTCGCTGTTCATCTCGCCACCGAAGTCTATGTGCTTTTCGAAGACCGTGTAGCCGCGCTTGAAGAAATAGTCGTTGGCCTTCTTGCCCACCACGTAGACCTGGGTTTCGACACCCTCGGCGACCGATTCATCGACGGCCTTTTGGGCCAGTTTCAGCACGTTCATGTTGTAGGATCCGCACAGGCCCTTGTCCGAAGCGACGACCAGGTACAGACGCTTTTGCACCGGCCGGACCTCGAATAACGGATGAACGATGTCGGCCTTGTCCGCCAACTGCTGCATCAGGTCGGTTAGTTTCCGCGAGTAGGGACGCGCGGCAAGCATCCGGCCCTGTGAACGTTGCAGCTTGGAAGCCGCAACCATTTTCATGGCCTTGGTGATCTGCTGCGTGCTCTTAACGGAGCGAATTCGCTTGTTGAGTAATTTGACCCCGGCTCCCGCCACGGGTTACCTCCTGGTCCTTTATCGGTGCGGCCGCAGAGCGCTGCTCGCCCGCGGTCCCGGTCAGGCGACTACTGTCGTCCGGCGATGAATTCCTTGATCGCGTGGGTCAGATCCTCGACGGTCTGATCCTCCAACTTGCCGCTTTCGGCAATGGCGTGCAGCACATTCGAGTGCTTGTCGGCCATGAAGGCGTGGAAGTCGACTTCCCATTCCTTGACGTCCCCGATCGCCACGTCATCCAGAAAACCCTTGGCGGCGGCAAAGATAATAGCCACCTGTTTTTCATTGGCCATGGGCACGTATTGGTCCTGCTTGAGGATCTCGACCATGCGCTCGCCTCGTGTGAGCTGGCGTTGCGTGGCTTTGTCCAGGTCGCTGCCGAACTGGGCAAAAGCCTGCAGTTCGCGGAACTGGGCCAGGTCCAGGCGCAGCGAACCGGCCACCTTCTTCATGGCTTTGGTCTGCGCGGCGCCACCCACACGGGAGACCGAGATACCCACGTTCACCGCAGGACGGATGCCCTGGTAGAACAAGTCGTTCTCCAGGAAAATCTGCCCATCGGTGATGGAGATCACGTTGGTTGGGATATAGGCCGACACATCGCTGGCCTGTGTTTCGATGATCGGCAGAGCGGTCAGGGACCCGCCGCCGTTTTCGTCGGAAAGCTTAACCGAACGCTCGAGCAACCGGCTGTGTAGATAGAATACGTCACCCGGGAAAGCTTCGCGTCCGGGAGGACGACGCAGCAACAGGGACATTTGACGATAGGCGTTGGCCTGCTTGGAAAGATCGTCGTAAACGACCAGCGTGTCCTTGCCTTGCCACATCACATGCTCGGCCATGGTGCAGCCGGTGTAGGGCGCGAGGAAGAGCAGCGGAGCAGGCTCGCTGGCGCTGGCGGCGATGATGGTGGTGAATTCCATCGCGCCGTGTTCCTTCAGCTTCTTGTGCACGCCGGCAACGGTGGACTGCTTCTGGCCGATGGCCACATAGAAACAGTGAACGCCCTTGCCCTTCTGGTTGATGATCGCGTCGATGGCGATGGCGGTCTTGCCGGTGCCTCGATCGCCGATGATCAGTTCGCGTTGGCCGCGACCAATGGGGATCATTGAATCGATGGACTTGAGCCCGGTCATCAGGGGTTGGCCCACCGGTTGACGCGCCGTCACGCCCGGCGCCTTCAGTTCGATACTCCGGGTCTCGGTGCTGGGCACCGGCCCCTCGCCGTCGATGGGCTGACCCACGGCGTTCAGCACACGACCCACGACGCCGTCACCAACCGGAACCGAGGCGATCGTACCGGTCCTGGTGACCTGATCGCCTTCCTTGATGTGCGTGTCCTCACCGAGAATGGCAACGCCCACGGAGTCTTCTTCGAGGTTCAACACCATGCCGAAGATATCTCCCGGAAACTGCACCATCTCGCCGGCCATCACATCCCGCAGGCCGTATACGCGGGCGATGCCATCGCCCACCTGAAGGATCGTACCGACGCTCTCGACCTCGAGGTCGCGGTCGTAACTGTTCAGCTCCTGGCTAAGTACCGAGCTGATCTCCTCAGGCCTAAGTTTCAATGCCCATCTCCTCGTTTGAGTCCGGCGAAAATTCGCCTTCCATTCACATCAGTCCAGAGACGCAAAATCCATTCGATCAGCGCACCTGGGCCTTTTCCAGCTTCTTGCGCAGTGAGTCGAGATTCGCGCGCACAGTGCCGTCGAGGATCTTGTCCCCCAAAGTCACGCACACGCCCCCGACCACGGCCGGATCAATTTTATTTTCCAGGATAACCCGGGCGCCGGTCAGGTTGGTCAGCTTGCCTTGCAGCAACTCGGCCAAATCCGCAGGCAACTCGATGGCGGTCACGACCCGGGCGCGAACCACGCCCTGGTCCTTCTCCACCTGATCGGCGAACTCCTCGCCGATATCCAGGATGTTCTCGATTCGCTTCTTGTCTATCAACAAGTAGAAGAAGCGCAGCAGAACCGACTCGATGTTGCCGCTGAACACCTTGTTCAGGAGTTCCTTCTTCTCTTGGGTTCTTACCTGTGGGCTGTGGAGAAAAATGCCCAGATCCTTGTTGGCGTTCAAAACGTTCAGGACCGCCGCGAAAGATTCGGCCACATCATTCAAAACGCCCTCGGCTTTGGCCGAGGTCAGCAAGGCCCCCGCATAACGCACCGCTACTTTGCGATCACGCATTGGGCGACTCCCCGGGCTGCGGCAGATTGTCGATGTATTCCTGGATCAGCTTGCGGTGCAGTTCGTTGTCCATCCGCTCGCCGATGACCTTCTCCGCCGCCCCGATGGCGAGATTGACCACCGAGTCGCGCAGCCCGAGCTGGGCTTTTTGGGTCTCAATCTCGATATCCTGCTCGGCCTTGGTCCGGGAGTCCTCGGCCTGCTCACGGGCCTTGCCCACAATGCCGCCCGCCATCTCCTCGCCCCGCTTGACCGCTTCCTGAACTTTCTCCCGCTCAATGACCTTGATGTCTGTCAGCTTGAGCTCGAATTCGCCCCGCAGCTCCTCGGACTCGGCCAGATTCTTCTCTGCCGCCTGGTAGTCACCGTCGATCTTGCCGCGGCGCTCGTCCAGCATGTCGAGAATCGGGCCCCACGCATACTTGCGCAGAATCCAGACGAAAATGAGGAAGCCGATCACCTGGGTGATCAACTGCGGTATTTTCGGGATGACCATTTCCATGACAGGTACCCTTCCGGGTCAAGTTTCCCCGCGTCCATCGCGACATGATGTCGGCGCACGCTGGGCGAACCCGACAATTCTAGAGATTACCCATCAGCATGATGGTGGCAACCAGGGCATAGATCGTCAGGGCCTCGATGAAGGCGCAACCGATGATCATGGCAACCTGGATCTGCCCGATGGCTTCCGGCTGACGGCCCATTGCACCCATGGCACCCTCAACGGCCTTACCCAGGCCAAGACCCGAACCGATGGCGGCCAAACCCAATCCGATAGGAAGACCCAGTCCCAGAATATTCCCGTCCATTGTTTTCTCCTTGTTCAAGTGCGCCTCGAGCCTGGTTTGAGCTCGCACCGCACCCTGGCGGGTCACCCCGCCGGTTGCCGGACCGAAAAGTCCGGATTAATGCCCATGCTCCTCATCGTGATCACCGTGAGGAAGCCAAAGGGCAATGTAAACCGTGGCCAGGAGCGTGAAGACCAGCGCCTGGATCGTACAAGACAACAGTCCCAGGAAGTAGAAGGGCACCTGCAGAGGTACACCCGGCAGGAAGCCGGAGATGCTCTCGGTTCCGGGGATCAAATTCATGAGTATATAACCAAGGATCACCATCGTGGCGACCAGGGTGTCTTCACCGAAGATGTTCCCGAAAAGACGCAGGCTGAGGCTGACCGGCTTGATCAACTCGCCCAGGAGGTGCAATGGGAACAGTAGTATGGAAAAGCCCCAGTCCATCCCCGTACGCGGCGATCCCGCCATGTGGTGCAGGTAGCCGCCGATTCCATTCAGCCGCAGAGCATAGAACTGAACGTAACAGAAGGTCATCAGGCCGAGGGCAAACGTCGTGGTCGCGAAACTGGAAGTGGCGGAGTGACCAAGAGGCAGCAGCCCGAAAAGGTTGTTGATCCAGATGAAGATAAACAGCGAACCCAGGAACGGTGTGTATCGACGCGCCGAAGGACCGATCACCGTATGGAACAAACCGTACAACCCGCCGATCAGCATTTCAACGCCCATCTGCAGCCGGCCGGGATTTCGCGCGGAGAGGTTTTTACTCACGCCTACAAAAAGCCAGGCCAGCAGGATGATCACTATCAAGGAAAAGAATGGATCAACGAAGGCGGCAAGATTGTCCCCGACCACGGCCGGCAGAAAGGGCGAGAGGAACGCCACGAGATTGGCCATATGCGGGATATTGGAATGTTCGGCACCGTGAGCATCTGCACCATGAGCATCTGTACCGTGAACGCCGGTATCCTCGGCGTGAGATGCGGCGGTATGTGGGTCGTCTGCGTGTTGATCGGTTGTGGCGTGCGAGTCATCCTGATGTTGTGCCAAAGCCGTGGGGGCAATCCAAAGAACGGCGCCCAAAGCAAGGATCAGAATGGCAAGATTGAACATGCTAGACTTGAGCATCGTCCCCCTGCTCGGTCGGCTGGCGAGGTTTCTTGATTTCATCAGCGCGCGCATTCGCTCCCAGGATCACCAGGATCACCATCAGGATCGAAAAGCCCACGACATGGCTAAACACCGGAAGCGGACGGGAAAATAACACCCAAACCGCCAACCCGTAAATAGCTAATTTTGCAACAATCCAGAGGGCTATGGCGAAACCATTTCTGGGTGTTCCCGGAGGCCTCGCCGCCTGGCGCAATATCTTTTCCAAAGTCCAGAAACCGGCCACAGCCCACAAGGCGGTCAAGAAAACACCAAGGCCGAACTCTGGAGAAACAGCGAACCAACTGATGGATGCGATAAAGATTGCGCTTGCTGTCGTCCAGATCCGGACTTTGGCAAGAAGCGATCCGTTCACTTTAATTTCCCCCGGTTAGCTGGTTGGCTCTCTTTGAATTTCGCAGAAATTAGCTATCAAAGCGATGGGATGTCAACGAATTCCATTTTCTCGCTTGAAATAGTGAAAGACAATCCAATTCCCGCAAGGCTCCCACTGGGCGGCGGCCATTTCTTCCTTGATGATGCGGTTGTGGGTTCCTGTGCGCCTTTTGTATTCCCACCGGTGAGCCAAGGACAAATCCACTGGGCGGCGGCAGAACAAGGCCAAAGCCCCTACGTCCACAAGTTCCCAACCGTCCTTGCCAGCATATTTCAAGATTCCCATTTCATCAATGGCTGTGGCCCGGAAAGTGCGGTGGTGATACCGGATTGTGCTCAAATCGGCAGGATTTGGATTATTGGCAGGATTGGCCGAATCGTCTGTATGTTCAGAATTTTTTTCAGCGAGGGCTGCCATTTCCTCTGCATATTCGGCCGCCGGACCAAAAGCCTCGACGGGCATTTCCCCGCTTTCAGTCAGATGGCTTTCCACCTCCGCGATGATTTCCCCAATCCTGCCCTCACTGACTCCAAGTCGTTGCAACTGAGCCGTTAATTCACCAAGGTATGATTCCATGTTCATTTCAACTTCCTTCCTGCTTCAGCAGCCGGCCCACCAGGCTGGAAAAGATCTTCCAGTTTGAAGCCTGGGTCTTGAGATGGAGGTGTCCACTGTCTGTCAGGGAATAATATTTGCGGCCAGGGCCCTGGGAACCTTCGCGCCACTCGGTAGCCACATGACCTGCTTTTTCCAAACGGGCCAGAAGGGGATACAAGGTTCCCCCTTTGACCGTGCCAAGACCTGCATTGGCGAGTTGTTGGGACAGCTCGTACCCGTAGCGCTCGCCGTTTGTTAGGGCCGACAGAACGCAAAGGTCAAGAACTCCACGGAGCCATTGGGCTTTTCTTTCGTCTTTCATGTGTAGATAGTAACACTATCTAGATCGCAATGCAACCTAGTTTTTTTGGGGTTGTTTTTTGCCAACTTTTCAGGGCGGATCCCCCTGGGGGTTTTGTTTTTGATGATTGGCGTTATGGCCCCAATGGCCCCGTCACGAACCCCAGCCTGCCCCCCAATCTGCGCTAAAATGATCCCACACTGGATCGCGCACCTGTTGTTTTGCTCTCCCTATGCCGAAGAATCACAGGGGGATCACATGATCGGCAAGACCATTGCCCACTACAAAATCCTCTCCCTGCTTGGGGCAGGAGGGATGGGCATGGTCTACAAGGCCCTCGACGAAAAACTCAAACGCACCGTCGCCCTCAAATTTCTGGCCCCCGAATTAACCCGTGAACCGGATGCGAAGTCCCGTTTCCTGCACGAAGCCCAGGCCGCGGCGGCGCTTCATCATCCAAACATCTGCACCGTCTACGAAATAGACGAAACCAATGATCAAATGTACATCGCCATGGCCTGTATCGAGGGGCAAATCCTGAGAGACAGAATCAAGGCCGGGCCTCTTCCGCTGGGTGAAGCCCACGGTCACGGGGTGATTCACCGCGACATTAAACCAGCCAACATCATGGTCGCCGAAACAGGTCTGGCCCTGTCCCCAAGTCACACCAAGCTTACCGTGGCCAGCACCACTCTGGGCACGCCCGGCTACATGTCTCCCGAACAGTGTCGTGGTGAAGACGTGGACCGCCGCGTGGACATCTGGGCTCTCGGCGTGATGCTATACGAAATGGTCAGCGGGCGAAAAGCCTTTCAAGGCGATGACGGACAGGCGGTGATTTACTCCATTTTGAATGATGACCCCGAACCCTTGACCGGGCTACGAACCGGGGTTCCGGTGGAACTGGAAACAATCGTCGGCAAGGCCCTTGCCAAAAACCGCTCCCAACGATACCAGCACGTGGATGATCTACTGGTCGATCTGAGGTCAGTTAAGGACTCCCTGTGGGTTGCGAACGAAACGGTTGGCCCTGAAACCCGGACCCGGAAATTGAACCTGGCTCCGCAGTCGGGCAAGACCTCTGTTGTCCGGCGTCCCTTGATAATTATCGGAGGTGTCCTTGCCGCCGCCCTGGTTTTAACGGTGTTTTTCGCCAGCCTGAACATCGGCAATTTTCGTGACCTGTGGATGGGCGAGAAAGACCCCGAACCTATTCGATCCCTGGCTGTGCTGCCGTTTAATAACATGATGAACGACCCAGATCAGGATTTCTTTGTCGACGGCATGCAAGAAGCTCTGCTGACGGAGCTATCCAAGATCCGCAACCTGCGCGTCATCTCCCGGACCACGGCCATGTTTTACCGGGAGACCGACAAGTCAATCCCTGAGATCGCGAGGGAACTGGACGTGGACGCCTTGATCGAGGGGTCTGTTTTGCGGGTCGGAGATCAGGTGCGGATCACCGCCCAGTTGATCAGGGGGTCCAACGACGAACACCTCTGGGCCGAAGATTATAATCGCGACCTCCAGGACATCCTGAATCTGCTCAGCGAGGTGGCTGGGTCGATTGCCGCCGAAATCCAAGTTGCCTTGACACCTCGACAACAAGATCAACTGGCGGCCGATCGCACCGTTGATCCCGAAGTCTACGAGATGTATTTGCGAGGCCTGCACCACCTCTACAAATTCACCGAAAACGACGCCCTTGAGTCACGCCGGTTCTTTCAACAGGCTATCGCAGCCGAACCAACGTTTGCCCCGGCCCATGCTGGCTTGGCCGGATCCTACATCGTTTTCAGCGTCGTGGAAGACATGTCCTCACGGGAGCTTTTTCCGCTGGCCCAGGAGTCCGCGCGTAAAACGCTTGAACTTGACCCCGGCCTGAGCATTGCGCACACCGTCTTGGGTTTCGTGGAATTGTATTTCAACTGGGATTGGTCCGCCGCCGAACGAGAGTTCCGTCAGGCGCTGGAAGCGAATCCCAACGACGGCGATGCTCTCCATGGCCTGGCCACCGTCCGGGTCGGTTACGGGTATCCCGACGAGGCCGTGGAAATGGTAATGCGTGCCCGCCGGTTCGACCCCTACTCCTACCTCAGGAACCTGCCGGTTTGGGTTTACCTTGTGCTTGCCCACCGGTATTCCGAGACGATCCCGGAGATCGAAAAGTGGCGGGAGTTTTCAGGGGACCCCCAAGTGGGGTGGTATTACCTTTGTAGTGCTTACTACCAATTGGGCCGGCACGAAGAGGCCATGGTGGAATTGCGCCACTCTACCACAGGACGAGATTCCACGTGGGCGCCAATCACGGAAGAAGCGTATCGGAAACTTGGCATTCAGGCCGCCTTTATTGTCTGCGGTGAACGGCTTGCCGAACTGTTCGGAAGTGAATATTCCAATCCACTTGATGTCGCGCCGTATTTTGCCTTGGGGGGCGATGTGGATAATACGTTTTTGTGGCTGGAGAAAGCTTACATCGAAAGATCGCCGACTATTCACATGCTCTCTATGCCGGCTTTTGGTGCTTATCGGGAGGATGCTCGGTTTGTGGACTTGTTGGGCCGGGCGGGATTTCCCCCGGGGGAAGGATTTCGGAATTGAGTTCTGGGAGGCAACTCCTTAACTCTGGGAACAATTTTTCTATCTGTGAACTTTCTTCGATACTGCCCCGAACCCCCCAATTGGCCCGGTTCGATCAGACCCCAGTTGGGCGAAATTTCGGTCTGTCAGGGGCTTTAAAAAGCGATATTTGAGCGCAGATAGCCCTGTATTCTGTATACCGAAATCATACGGCCCTGTTTTTAAACAAGTTAACAAAACAGCCAAGAGCCACACCCTCAATCCAAACAGCAGAGAATGTTTGTATTGACACCCCCCACTGCCTACTGTAAACTCCCGCCCAATACGACCCAATGCAGACCACTAGAAAGGCGAAACCAAATGCCGGAAAAGCAATACAACCTGGACGACCTGGTTCGTGCAACCGGATTCACAAAGCGTCAAATTCGCTTCTACATCACGCGAAAATTGATTCCCGGATGCGGAGCGAGTCGTGGTCCTAATGCCATTTACCCCGTTGTTTCCCTGCTCAGGTTGCGTCGAATTTCCGAATTGAAACACCGCAGGTTGCCGCCGACCGGCCGCCATTTGTCGCTTGAAGAAATTCGGCACGAACTGGAAGCCGAAAAGTGGTTGAGGGTTCCCTACAATCCCGCTGCCAAACTGGCCTCCGAACAGGCTCATCGGCCCGCCTCCAAAGTGCGGGAGGTTATTTCTCAAGACCCCGCCGTCTTGCCCCCCCGGGGGGAGCACTCCGATGAAGCCATCCGCCCGTTGCTCGTCAAGTTCGGCGACCTGCTTGCTGAGTTGGGCTCTGATTATCGGCTCTCTTTCCCCGAACAATCCGAACAGTGGCAACGGCTTTCCATCCCGGATATCGAAATCAATGTTCGGCGACCGAAGGGGGCTCCGGCACGAGAGCGACTATTCAATCTGTCCCGGGCCCTTCAAAAGCTCTTAATGTCCGAGGCTGTCAATGAGTCAGATTCGTCATGACAGCCCCAAATTCTAGGTCCTCAAAATCCATAAAAACGCGGCCCCGAGCGTCGCCGACAACCACTGCTGGAATGGATCACCGCCCATTACACCGCCGGCCCAACACCCACGAACTCCCCGCGGCGACCAGAAACGTCACACTCGCCAACACAAATACTTCCCGGTAGCCGAAAAGCTTCAATACAATGAACCCGATCGCCGGACCCAGCAGACCACGCACCCCCACCATCGCCACGTGAATGCCCTGGTAGAAACCGCCCTGACCCTGGGGAGCAAACGCGATCGAGCCGATGTTCCACGTAACATTCACTCCAGCCATACCCACCGAATAGAGCACGAAGGCGCTGTAGGCAACGATCGCCGGGTTTCCCGGAGTGAAAATCGCACCCAGGGCCAGGGCGGCCGGATATAGGGCGATAATCCCGAAACTCAAGGTACAAACCCGGACCGGGTGGATGGAATCCATCAAGCGGCCCATCAACGGGCCCAGCAACGCGACACCCAGCGAGGCGATCAAGACCCTGGATGAGGATATTTCCTGGTAGCTGAGGTTCAGTTCCTCGATGAAAAACAAGGGAACCACCGGCATCAGCATCATAAAGGCCAGTCCGTAAAACATGAAGTTGACCTCGAACCAGGCGAAGCTGCGATCGGCGGAAAAAACCGCCCGGGCCTCACGGAAGGGGGTTATCACGGCCCCCGCCAGACGCCCCCATTTCACTGGGCCCAGCGGTATCCTGGGCACGGTGAAAAAGTTTTCGGGATCGTGTGTCTGGTCCCCCACCGGCCGGGGAAGGCGAGCCATAATCAGCGGATACATGAAACCGACTATTCCAAGCACCGGATACACATAGCGGAAAAGGTCGGCATCGTAATCCAGGATTCGACCCATGGCCACACTCACGGCCGCGGTGGTCAGGTGCTGCACCAGGGCCCCCCATCCAAAGACTCGTCCGTGGCGACTCGGGTGGATGTTGGCCTGCAAGATTCCGTTTTGGGCCGGGTAGAACAGCGAGGCGAAAAAATACACCAACACCAGCAGGATCAGAAACTGGTTGGGGGTGTGCACGAACACTGTCAACACCAGGATGGCTCGGCCCCCAAGACCGCCCCAGAAAAGACCGCGACGCCGACCGCCTTTGACCATTAGTTGGCCCCAGTAAAGAGCGAGCAGCATCCCCGCCAATTCCATCGTTACCGAAGAAGTGACCTGCCAGCCCGATCCCCCCAGGGATTTGGCCATCACGAAAGGAACAAGGATGAAGCCGGCCCACCAGAACCCCTGGCAGATCATTCCCAACAGGAAGCTTCGAGTTGTAATGCGCTCCAGCGCCTCCGGTGTAAGGGCCATGGAATCGGGGCGAGAGGTCCCTTTAACGGCCATCGTCAGAATCCTTCTTCCCAAATCTGGCCAACAACAAAAAGACCTGTCGAAAACCGGCGACCAGGCCAACAAGCATACCGACTACGGCACCCCAGGGGTCACCGCCCCATTGCTTTTGGACCAACAGGCCCAGCGCATAGCCAACTGCCGGACCGGCGAGCATCAGCATGGGGATCAAGGTGTAGGTTCCGATGTCTCTGGCCCGACGGGATGAGTCTTTACCAAATTTCCTTGAAGCAAGACTTTTTGCCGGCCTGCGGGCCTGTCGCTCCTGATTCATTTGCTCCCGAAGTTCGCGGACCCTGGCCGGATCCGGGGGCTCAGGATATTCAGCAGATTCCCGGGTATGGCCGTTGTCGTTGTCGTTTTCCATATTCATGACCTGACAATTACCGTCCTGGATTTTCAGCGAAGAGAGCCGCGGAAATGGTCTAAACAAGCGTCCGGCCCTTGAATATTATCACACTACACGATGTATTTTCCCAACAAAGAACTCTCAGGTCGAAGCCTTGGGTGCCGATTACCTACAAGAATGATCAACATTGTTTACGCCGCCCGGGAGAGCGGCTTCCGATTTGAGATCCATTATGTCAACGGCTCACGACAGTTCCAGTACCCTGGTCGATTATCCCGACAACTCCGTGGGTGAATCTACTCATGGCGACGCTCTGATACTGGCCCTCGACCGTCTTTTCAAGGTCGGCCCGTATTATCCTCCCGGCCACGCTGCCTGCAGGCGGGTCACTTCCGATTTTCAAACCGTATTGAAACACTTCCTGGGCGAGTGGTCGAAACTGACCTTTCGCGTCGACAAGGGCGTTGTCTTTCTGCAGGACCATCCGTTGAATCTGGACTTGGCTGGAGCGAAGGATTTCCATGATTTGATTCTCACTTTGGGTGTTGATCATCTGGAGATCGATGGAAACGCATCGGTTGAGGATCTCCTCAAGTTCGTTACCCGCTTCCTGGCTTTCCGCAACGAGCTCGCCGGGGTTAAGAAATTCCAGCAGATGGAATTCGTGGATTTGCCCCCTTCAATCCGGGTGGCCCAGCGGCAATTCACCACTGGAATCGCCATTGGCGGCAATTCTCCGGAAACAGGAAATACGGACAAGGGCAATGTGGCGGAAGAAAATACCGAAAGCTCCCCTGAAGTTGACGCCGGGGACCCACCCGAGGAAATCGACAACTCAAACCTCGCTCTTACCGACAACCTGGATCACGCCCTGAATCCAAACGGGACCTCCGTGGCCGCGCCCCCAAAATTGGCGGAGAACAAGCGGCCAGTGGCTGAAAACCTGGACAAGTTGATCGATCGTTTGGAGGGTGCGAGCCAGAGCGACATCCGCTCCCGGGCCCTTGAATCCGTTGAGTTGATGATCAAGAATCTGGGTCGCAGCGAAAAAAAGAATGATGATCATTCCGATTTTTTGGGTGCAGCAACCCAGGGTACAGCAACCCGGGGTGCAAACAAACATCAGAAAAAATCCATCCAGAAAAAGCCCTCGGAAAAACCTGCCGAGAACAAACCACAGGAAATCGTCTACGATCTGAGCCTGCCCGAATTGCGCTCCGCACTAGCCGACTACGCGGGCAAGGCCATCACGGAATACAGCCCACCGGAGCAGGACAATTCCGAGAACCTCTCCATCCTCATTCAACTATTGGCAAGCAAACAGCTCTTGGATGTCCTGTTGAGCATGGAAAGAAAGCTGGATTGTTTTCTTCAGCAGGAACTGCAACCCGACGAGCGGGAAATCATGCTGGCCGGAATGCGCAACATCCTTTCCCAGCCGGAATCCATCCAACAGAACCGGGCGCTGAGTCTTGTGGCTCGTGTTTTCAGGAAATCCAAGCCCGAGTCGGTTATCCGTTTCCTGGGTGACATATGTAATGATTGCTCGGAAGATCAGAAACTCCGGCTGTGGCCCTACCTGGTCAATGAGCTCTTGCTTGGCCAGGATGGAGAAGATCGGCCTGTTTATATGGAGTTGTGCCGCCGGGTAGGCGGGTTTTCTCCGGAGATCATGAGGACCGGAACTCCCACTCTTCGGAAACTGGATGCTTTGAAAAAGAACTCCTTCTCGGCCGACGTGATCCTGCCCCCGCTACCTGAGCTATTCGCAGTTTTCTCCGTGCTGCTGGAAGTTTCCCATCCGGGCCAGATCGCGGTCAAGCTGGTGCAGGGCCTGAAGTACTCGTCGCCCGACGGTGTGGGAGATGCGGTCTTGCCTTTGATCTCAAACTATCGGCACGGTTACCGGGAATTCCTGGTCGAATTATTGGCCCCCGGCCAGGAGGACGGTCCTTCGGCCGCCCTGCTTGAGGAGGCCGGTAAAATCCTGGCCTCAGACCTGATTGCCTTGAGTCCTACCCGGCGCGGGGAGCGGTGGGTGCCCGAGACTATTGCTTCCTTGGCCGTTCTTCCCGTACCCGGAGCCAAATCAATTCTAAAGACCATCAAGGGCCGGCGATTCCTGTTCCTGTTCCCCACCTGGTCCAAGGAGTGCCGCAATGCAGCCAAAAAAACTTTGGAGCAAATTCGCATAAATGAACTGGCGGCAGCAGCAGCCGATGAGGCCAAAGACGAGGAGCTGGAATGACGCCTGACCCGGATGAACTTGTAATCCTGCTTACCCAGGGCATCGGACAGCGCAAGATGTACTTCTCCGAGCATCCCAAGGTTGTTGCCGTGTGCCGAAGCTTCCCCTTAAAGCTGGGCGCGTTTCTGAAGACCGAAAAAAAGAAATCCTTCTTCCTTGGTATCGTCGAAGGCAAGCTCGTTCACAACGGACGCTATCTCATTGGGCCTACCATCGTGGGCAAAAAGCTCTCGGAGTTCGCTGAAATTCTGCACTGTGGCGGTTTTCTGTTCCAAAGCGTGGTCCACAGCGACGAAATGAAGTCCTTGTTCAGCCTGGCCGCCGAGCTGGCCGAACCTCTGGCTCACCTGGAGGAGGCGCGTTCCCTGATCCGGGACCGGGGTATCAAAAACATTGAGCTGTCACCGGTTTATGAGGACCCGGAACACTTCGGCAAACCGGATGACCTGGACTCTCTACTGGCTGATGACGATGGTGGGCAGATGGGGGGAATGTTCCTGTGCCAAGGCCTTTTCGAAGCCGTTGATTCGGTCCACGCGGATTCAGCCACCGGTGGCGTTTTGGACATCGATCAGACCCGTCAGGACAGCCAACACCTGGTCGCCGGGACCAAAGAGGGCTTCATGGACATCATGCAGCTGGTCCACTATCCGGATTTCGACACCTATACAGTTGGGCATTCAGTACGGGTCGCCCTGCTGGCCGTCCTTGTCGGGCACAGCATGAAACTTGACGACGGCATGTTGCTGGAATTGTGCATGGCCGGTCTGCTGCACGATGTGGGAAAAAGCCAAATCCCCGATGAGATCCTTTTCAAACCGGGCCAGCTGGATCAGGACGAGCGCCTCCTCATGGAAACCCACGCCCAGGTCGGGGCAGAGATCCTGATGGGGCACGACAAGGCCAGCCCGCTGGCAATCGCCGGGGCCTGGGGCCATCACCTCCGACACGACGGAGGTGGCTATCCCAGCGCTCCAACGTGGGCCACCCGTCATTTCCTGACCACTTTGCTTCAGGTCTGCGATGTGTTCGAAGCCCTGACCGCGATTCGTCCCTACAAGCCGCCTTTTTCCCCGCGCCGAGTCTACGAAATCATGGTCTCCGACAAGGGGGCGTTTGACCCCGCGGCCTTTGGGATCTTCGTGCGCTCGGTCGGGCTGTATCCTCCCGGCAGCAATATTATACTATCCGACGGATCACGGGGTACCGTTACCGCAGCCGGAGTAGATCCAGAGAAGCCCTGTGTCCTGCTGACCACCGACCGAGAAGGAAACTCCATTCCGACAGCCGAGCAGGATGTGCTTGATCTTGGCGCCGAAGGGGAAGCTTTGCCGGAAGTGGTTGAAATCGGCGGGTATTGACGGCCCTGTTCGGCGAATCCCGCCGAATGAAGATCAATATTGTGAAGATCAACATTTCCAGCCAACGGACAACGGGCGGAAGATGAATCAGCCCCGGAATATCCAGGGCTGGTTCTTTGAGGCCTTGGGGATTCGAACTATTTTTTGCCCGCGACTTCAGGAACCGGAGCATGTGTCGGAACAGGGGTTTTTCGCTCCCCGGATCCCATGGAGCAGTTCCCCTCGAAGAACACGCCTTCGTCGATTACCAAGCGCTTGGTCTTGATGTCCCCTTCGACGTGGGATCCACTCTGCAGTTCGATCTTGTTTTCGGCCTTGATGTTGCCGAACAACTGCCCGCCGATGATAGCATTCTTGACCGTCACATTGGCGTGAACCACGCCGGTCTTGCCGATGACCAGGCTCTCGGGCGTACCGATGGTTCCCTTGTACTCGCCCTCAATGCGAAGCGTGCCTCTAACCTCGACCTTGCCGTCGAACTTGCATCCTTGGGCAATGATAGAGGTCTGGCCGGTGGCCACGGTCTGGTTCTCGGGTTCTTTTCCGAACATCGTCATCCTCCTTGGGCCCGGCGGGTTTAACGCCGGGGTATCGGGCTGGTTCTCGTTCCATATTCTAGTTGCGAGCCGGATCTCCTTCCAGCAACGCTCGGGGGTCTATGGCTTCTCCCTGCTGCCAAACCTCGAAATGCAGGTGCACCGCGGTCGATTGACCGGATGTTCCCATATAGGCGATCACCTGCCCGGCTTCCACCGCGTCGCCCTTCCGAACCGCCACCCTACTGCAATGTCCGTATACTGTTAGGTAACCTAAACCATGCTGAATTTCAACAAAGTTTCCCAGGTATTCGTCTTGGCCGGTGCGAAAAACCGTGCCGCCCCCTGCGGCCAAAACAGGAGTGTCAAGTCGTCCTGCCACATCAATTCCCAGGTGGGGCCTGATCCCCCGGGCCCGGTTACCCTTGATAAACTCCTGGCTCACAACACCGACGGCCGGCCATCGGTTCGGTCCGGGATTGAGCACCAGAGTGGCCGCCCGCTGCATGGCAATCGACGCAGAAGCGGGCTCACCATCCGACCACGTCCCCAGCGAATCAGTCGAAGCAGCCCCCTGTACACCAAACATGAAAAGAAGTTTCTCCTGGGCACTTTCCATTCTCTCCAGTTCGACGGCCAGCTCGGCGGCCGCGCCAAGAGCGCCCTGTGCCTGAACCAGCTCTTGCTCCAGTTCGGCAATCCGCACGCGCTCGTCATGTTTGCCGGCAAATGAAACCAACAGCAGGCCGAGCAAAACCGCCAGGGCCGCCAGCAGCATAATCAGGATCACGGCAGCGGGCCTCGCAATCCCGAATTCCCGGGACGGGTCCTCATTGCTTGGGATCAGGATAATGCGGGTGTGCGCCGGGATACCCAAAAGATTTCCTCACAAGCCGACCCGCCTATGGCCGGCCGGGGTTCAGTTCAAGTCTCAGGCAAAACTAACCGAAAAACTTGTTCGGGCGCTAGGGCCCATCTTCTATCAAGGCAGAACGGCCCATTCCGTCCCTCGCCCTTGGAAAGAACAGGCAAAACAGGGAACCTCGCCCCATCTCGCTTTCCAGTTCAATACGACCACCGTGTTCATGCACGATCCGCGCCACAATCGACAAACCCAGGCCGGTTCCCTTGCCGTAGTCCTTGGTTGTAAAAAACGGCATGAATATCTTGTCCTGGAATTTTAGCGGCACCCCTTCCCCCGAGTCTTGAAACTCGACCTGAATTTCTTCCGGATCCGCGCTTTTGATTGTGATACCAATTTCGCCCCCTTCGGGCATGGCGTCCAATGCGTTGGCCAAAAGGTTGAAAAATACCTGCTCCAGTTCATTCCGATTACCGAAGACCGATGGATCTGTTTCCGGGGCAATACTCAATTTAACCGAGGCCACATTCAAGTGTTTTTCCATTAGATAGCCGGTCTCCCGAACCACCTCCACCAAATCGATTCGTTGGCGTTCGCTGCCAGTGGGACGCGCAAAGTTCAACAAGCCCTTAATAATGCCTCGACACTGCTCGGTTTGGCGTATTATACGGCGTATGTCCTCACTGTCGTCTTCATTCTCTACTCCCTCTTCGAGCATCTGGGCTGAAAGCAGGATGGAGCCCAGGGGCGTGTTCAACTGGTGGGCTATGCCAGCGGCCAGCTGGCCGATGCCCGCCATTTTTTCCGCCTCCCCCATGCGGCTTTCCATCTGTTTGAGAGAGGTGATGTCCCGGGCCACGACCACGAATGACTCTTTTTTTTCGGCCATCAGTCCCGCCCCCGGCGATATCCTGGAAATGGTCATACTTAGGAGTCTTGGGGACAAGCCGGGTGGCTCTACCCGAAGCTCATGCGTGAGGCTGCGGTTGCTGCGACCTGTTTCAACCAGTACCTGTTTAAGATCCAGTTCGCTGCAAAAATCCTTGAAGGGGTGGTTGAGAATTGTTCGGCGTGGAATCTGGAAGAGTTGTTCGGCGACCTTGTTCCATTCCATTACCCGGCCAATGTCATCGAGGAGAAAAATCGCCTCGCCGGCGTGGTTTATAATGCTGCGGTACTTTTGTTCAGATCGACGCAGCCTGAGGTGAGCCATTGCGCGTTGACGAAAACGAAACCAGGCACTCCATCCCAGAATCAGCACAAAAGCCTGGAATAAACCCGAATTCAGGACCTGAGTGAGCGAAAGGCCGGACCGCCATTCTTTTTTCCAGAGGCCCAACCATGATCCAGCCTGATGAAAATCCGCTTTCAAGTTAATTAGGCTTACAACCAGGAAAAGGCCTGAACCCGCGGCAAGCAGAACAAGGAAAACCCGTAACTGCCAGGCCCGGCCATGAAAAAACAGTCTATTTATCCGCTTCTTGGTCGTTTTCAACATGGGTTTTTGTTCCTTGATCCAACGGGCCCGGGTAATTAGCCAAGATCAGTGTCGACCCCCATGATCTTCAGGATCCGAATCAGGTCATCATCAGAATAGAACCGTATTGAAACGTCTCCTTTGCCCGTTGAGGCATTCCTGTTTATTGAAACCGGAGAACCGAAAACCCTTTCGGAGCGTTCGGTCAGTGCACGGACGGACGGATCTGGCTGGTCAGCACTCTTATTGCGTTTCTTCTTCCGTGGAGAGGGTTTCCCTCCTCCTGCCTGGATTCGATTTTCACAGTCCCGCACCGAAAGACCCCGCGAATGGCACATCTTTGCCAATTGCATGCGGCCCGGCCCCGAAGGCATACTCAACAAGGCCTTGGCGTGACCACGGGAAATTTTTCCCGTCTGCAGCATTTCCAGGATTTCCCGCTCAAGGGTCAGAATCCGCAGTTGGTTGGCCACGCTGCTGCGCTTCTTGCCCAACATCTCCGCCAGTTCTTCCTGGGTTGCTCCATAAGAATCCATGAGGTCGCGGTAGGCGGCCGCCTCTTCCACCGGCCCAAGGTCTTCCCGTTGGATATTTTCCAGCAAGGCAATTTTTAGCGACTCCGCTTCCTGGTAGGAACAAACCAGGCCCGGGATCTCGTTCAGACCGGCCAACCGCGCCGCCCGAACTCGTCGCTCCCCCGCAACCACACAAAATTTCAGGCTTCCGGAAAACTCGTTTCGATCCGGGTGGGGGATCGCGGTCTCCCCTGTTCCCAGCTTTCGGATCAAAACCGGCTGCAATACTCCGACCTGTTTAATTGAGTCGGCCAACTCATCTAACTTGTTGGCATTAAACAGCTTTCGTGGTTGATTTGGGTTGAATCCTATTTCATCCACTTTCACCTGGACTACCAAGGAATCATCAATAACCCTGCTTTCGGCGGTTTGGAAGTCCGCTCCACTAATCAAGGCCGAGAGTCCTTTGCCCAGCACGCGCTTCTTGACCATTTTTGAGTTCCCTTTCCGGGTTAAGGAGCCTGGTCGGTCAGGCCATGGATCAGCTGTTCTTTGCGATAACTTCCTGGGCCAGTTCAAGATAGGCGCGCGATCCAACGCAATCGACATCATACAGTAGAATCGGCTTCCCGAAAGAAGGGGCTTCGCTCAGACGAACATTTCTCGGCACTTTGGTTTCGTAAACCGTCTCCCCAAAAAAGTCGATGGCTTCTTCTGCGACTTGGTTTGATAATTTTAACCTACGGTCGTACATCGTCAAAAGGACGCCCTCCAGACGAAGCAATGGGTTCAGCCCCCGCTGGACCAACTGGACGGTGCTCAACAGTTGGCTCAATCCTTCCAGCGCATAATATTCACACTGAATGGGAATCAATACCGAATCGGCTGATGTCAGGGCATTTAGGGTGAGTAAACCCAGGCTGGGCGGTGTATCGATAATTATGTAATCATACCGGTCCCGCAAAGAATTAAGGGCGCGTTTGAGAAAACCCTCCCTATTTTCTTGGGTAACCAACTCCACCTCGGCCCCGGCCAGGCGCCGATCCGAAGGGAGAACATCCAAGAAGGAAATATGGGTGTTCTGGATACAGGAACCTACCTCCACTTCACCCAACATAAACTCGTAACTGGTTTTTTCCATTGAAGATATACCAACCCCGCTGGAAGCGTTTCCCTGGGGATCCAAATCAAGCAACAGAGTGCGTTTCTCCGCCACCGCCAAACTTGCGCTGAGGTTTACGGCTGTTGTCGTCTTACCTACGCCACCCTTCTGATTTGAAATCGCGACGATTTTTGCCATGTGTGGAGTAGCCTTTCCTGCTTTGACCAAATGTGGGGACCTGGATCCACCGAGACGTGGAGAGTGGGGAATCTAATCGAAAGTTGATCTTGAAGTCAAGTGGTCCCGGCCTTCATGTTTCCCGGTCTGTCATTTTCCAGCCATGACACACTCCCTTGCGTTGTTCCACGTGGAACAATTGGGGGACTGGGGCTTTGTGGGTTTAGGTCCCGGGGTAAAGAATCAATTTTTCAGGTTATTAAGGCAATATTCGGAAAACACAAGAGAAGCGCAGGGACCAGTGTCGCCATATAGCTGATCCACCCAGCTCCCATTCGCCCTCCCGGCCAAACCCCCAACCGCTAGAACACCTTCAGGATCAGTAATCCCTAGTTTATCCAACAGTTCCGGGTCAAGCCCTTGTCCCGGGGGATAATACCGGGCGATCAACAGTCGCCGCCCCTCCCAATTAAATTCTTGGTCTATATCAAAACCCGCTCGACTCAGCCCGGCCAATATTTGCTTGTCAGACAACCTGAGGGCCTTCAACGAGATTAAAATGTTGCCGCCGATATCCCCACAAACCTCTTTGACGGCCTTCTTTGTTGGCCCTGTTTCCATACAGGGGCTTTCGTTATCATTAAAATCGTCCCCCCAGCGCTGACATAAAACCCGGAAAGGCTCCATCCCCTGAATAGCAACCAATCGCTCCAAAAACCAGGCCCGCTTCTCGCGTGGCTCCACCAGGTAGGTATAAGGGGAAAACCCCCACTCGGAAAGCATACAGTGCCAAATTATCCCCGGAATACCCCCACCAGAGCCTAGGTCGAAATAATTCAAGGATCGGGAGGTGTTGCCTTCCTGAAATTCTCCCCAAGTTCGAAGGTGGCGAACCACGGCCTCAATGCCTGCTTGTCCCTGAATGATAAGTCTGTCCACTATTTGGTCTGTGGCTTGGCGGGAAATCAAATTGATCTGAGGGTTCCAGCGCAGGAGCTGGGACTTGAATTCCCCGATAACGCCCGGAAGCCTTGTCTCTGGACACATATTTAACCCCCCCCGCCTAGTTTCTTCAGATAAACCGAAAGAACCGCAAGGTCGCCAGCCCGGACTCCGTCAATTCGCCCAGCCTGGCCCAGTGTCTGCGGTCTTACCGTTGAAAGCTTCTCCCGGGATTCGAAACTCAGGGCCTTTATCTCGAAATAGTCTATGTCGGTCGGGATCTCAAGGTTATCCAGGTGGGCTCGATTATGCAACAGGCGGTTTTGTTTAGCTATGTAGCCCCGGTATTTTATATCATTCTCTATTTGAACAAGGGCCTCATCCAAAAGCCGCGCGCCGCCTGCCTTGGTGCTAAACGAGTTACATTCGAAACTGATTTTCTTTAGGGCCTCTCCTCCGCCTGGCGAATTCAACACACTGTAAATACTTGATCCCGGAAAACGCAGAAATTCCACCCCGCTCACCCTCCCCGACCGCTCGGAGCGCTCAAGTTTTTCGGGGACTTCCACCCTCACCCGATCCAGCAACCCGGTTATTGATTCCACCAAGTGCCGTCTGGCTATCAAAATTTTCTGATCCACTCCGGGCAGGATGTCGAGTTCGAGGGCAAGATCCAGAAGACGGTTTTCAGTGTTATCACACCGCAGGTGCAGCCTGTGTTCAGCTCGTGAAGTAAACATTCGGTAGGGTTCGCTGATTTCTTTTGTTGCCAGATCGTCAACCAGGACACCGAGATAGGCCTCATCGCGCCGAATTCTCAGCGCCGGCTTCCCATCAAGACTTCGTACAGCGTTTACCCCGGCAATCAAGCCCAAGGCAGCCGCTTCTTCATATCCTGAAGTGCCGAGGATCTGACCGGCCAAATAGAGCCCCGAAACAGGTTTGGACTCAAGAGAGTCGAATATTTCACTGGAAGGAACACTGTCGTATTCGATGGCATAGCCAAAGCGCAGAATTCTAGCCTGTTCCAATCCTTCAACCGATTGCACAATTTTCTTTTGCATGTCGGCCGGCAAGCTGGTCGACAGTCCATTTACATAGATCTCTTCACTGTCGCGCCCTTCAGGCTCCAGAAAAAGAAGGTGCTGATCCTTGTCCGCAAAGCGCACCACCTTGTCCTCGATGGAGGGGCAATACCGTGGGCCCTTGCCATCAATGGTCCCGCCGAATAAGGGGGAGCGGCTCAGGTCCTTGGAAATAATCTGGTGGGTGGTGGTGTTGGTGTAGGCCAGATGACACTCCACCTGGTCTGGAGAAAATTCCCGGGTTCGGAAAGAAAACGGTCGAGGGGGGTCGTCGCCCGGCTGAGATTTAAGGCGGGAAAAATCAATACTCGAGCGTAACAATCTGGGCGGGGTTCCTGTCTTCAGTCTTTTCAGGGTGAAGCCCAGCCCGGCTAGGCTCCCACTTAGGGTTTCGCTGCTGTCAGCCCCCTCGCGTCCTCCAATTGTTCTGTTCTCCCCGACATGCATCAGGCCCTTCAGAAAAGTCCCGGTACACAAAATAACCCTGGCGCCGGACACTGTTGTTCCACTGTCCAGCATTACCCCTGAAATCCGAGGCCGGCCGGTTTCTTTGCCTTCAACCAGAAGCTCTGCAGTATCGCCCTGGATGATTTCGAGTTGCTCCTGGCCGTGTGTAACGTCCACCATTCTGGCCTGGTACTCGAATTTGTCAGCCTGGGCGCGGGGAGATTGAACGGCTGGCCCCTTGGTGCTGTTCAGGACCCGGAACTGAATTCCGGTCCCATCAATCGTCCGGCCCATTTCGCCGCCTAGAACATCGATCTCCCTCACCAGTTGCCCTTTACCTAGTCCACCTATCGCGGGGTTGCATGGCATTCGACCGATTTCCCTGTCGTCGTGTGTTACCAGTGCGCAGCGGGCCCCCATTCGAGCGCAAGCCAGGGCGGCCTCTATCCCGGCGTGACCGCCACCAACGACGATAATGTCGAAAAACGAGGTCTTCATCGGATCACTTTCCCACGCAAAAGCGGCTGAAAACGGCTTCAAGCAACTGTTCGCTAAAAACACGCCCAGAAACTTCACCCAAATGTGCGGTTATGGAGGACAACAGTGTTCCGATCACCTCTGGCCCCGGAGATGTTTTTTGGATTTCTGCGGATAATTGCGTCAGTTCGTTACTACAAAGTCCCAACTTGTGTAAATGTCGCTGGTTGAGGACCACTCCCTGGGCAGCGGCCTCCTTCAGTTGGAATCCGGCCACCGCTTCATCGATCGCACGCCACAGATCTGAAATCCCTTGCCCGCTCAGACTGGAAGTTAAAACCACCGATTCATCCAAATCGGGTGTGGCCACCAGGTCGGATTTGGTTCCGACCCGAATCACGATTGTGGTGAACTCACCGGATCCATTCTCTACCGAAGCAGCCAGGGAAATCGGAAGGGGTTGTTCCTGTCTCTTGGATAAGGATTTCGCCTCCTCCAGGTGGAGTATGAGATCGGCCTCTAGGAGCATTTTTTGTGTTCGGGCGATGCCCTTTCTCTCCACGGGCCCTGCTTCTTGACGCAGCCCCGCGGTGTCGTGAAAAACAAAAACATTTTCTTCATGATGAAGGCGGACTGAAACCACATCTCGTGTCGTGCCGGGCTGTTTGTCGACAATAGCCCGATCCTCATCGGCCAGTGCGTTCAGCAGCGAACTTTTGCCGACATTTGGGGCCCCGGCCAGAACGATATGGATTCCATCACGCAACAGACGCCCGGCGGAACCAATCTGCAGGAGAGAGGAAATCTTCCGGTCCGCAGCTCGAAGCGACTTTAGAATTTCCGTTTCGGGGATGGCGATTTCATCATCATCGGCAAACTCAAGGGATCCCTCAATCCGCGACAAAAGATCAAGCAGAGGACGCTCGATCTCCACCAGTTGGTTTTTCAGTCCACCCAGAACCTGGCGGACGGCAGCTCGTGCCGAGAGCCTACTTTCGGCGTGAATCAGATCAGCCACCGCCTCGGCTTGATCAAGGCTTAGTTTTCCGTTCAAAAATGCCCGCCGTGTGAATTCGCCAGCACCGGCCGGCGCCGCACCGGCTTCTATACAGGCCTCCACGACTTCCCGTGCAACAACGGTTCCGCCGTGGCAGAAGAACTCCACCGTATCCTCGCCGGTATAGCTGTGAGGGGCCAGCATCGGCAACGCCAACACTTGGTCTATTGTCGTAACTTCTTTGTTTTCATTTGAAATCAACCCTGGCGGAGAGTGTAGTATACCGTATACAGCTCGGTGGCTTTCTGGTTTTGCCTGTGCCTTGGAAAAACCCGGACCTTGAAAAACCCGCCTGGACACTTCCAGGGCCCTGCATCCCGAAACCCGCACCACGGCCACACCCCCTGTTCCGACAGGGGAAGCCAAGGCTACGATGGTCGGTTCGGACATGGCGATTTCACCCCTGTGAAAACAGTAGATTCAAGAGGATTCCCGTGGACCCCAACCGGAGCCCACGGGCGGGCTGGATTATCATTCCGGTTGCGTTTCACCGGATGATTTGTCGTCGTTTTCGGTTGGTTCGCCGGGTACTTGCTCCAAGGGGGCGCTGGCTCCGTCCTTGTCCAGGGCAATCACGACGTGTTTGTCTCCGGATCTCATCAAGGTGTAGGTCCGGATAGAGTCATATTTCTCCGCCTCAAGATGAATCAACCGGCGTTCGCGCGCGCACATGGGCTCTATGTGATAATCGCGCTCGGTTTCCAGTACTCTTGCTACTGCCTCTGCTACCCGGCTCCCCAGGACATCCTCCCGACGACGACGGTAATTATTGATGTCCAGGTTCAGGCGCACCCTGTCGCCGGCGGCCACTCCCATCATCCTGTCGATGAGATGTTCAACCGCGTCGACTGTCGATCCGTGACGACCGATCAACATACCGGCGCTCTCGTCACCGGTGATCACCCTGACCTGGCGGTAATCGCCTTCAATTACTTCGCACCGGCAGGGAAATCCGGCCCGGTTCAAAATTCCCTCGGTAAAACTGTTGGCGGTTTCGCTCAGTTGGCTCTCGGGCACTTCACGAACAGGGGTCGCGTAGTTTGTGGCTTTTAAGCCGGAAACCAGGATCGTGTCGGGAACCAGCTCGGCTGTCGGTGCGGGGTTCTGGTTTTTCTGTAAGGTCGCTTCCGGCCGTCCGCCCCTGCGGTTGCTGTTCCCTGAATTGGATGGGGGGTTTCCAGAGCGCTCCCTTCCCCTGTCTTCCCTTGGCCGATTCTCGGAGTCTCCACGAGGGCGGCTCTTCCCGCCCTGTCCCCGGCGACTCTGGTTACTGGCCCTCTTCGGGTGGTCGCTCTGCCTGTCGCTCTTTTCCACCGAGGCGGCCTCCTTGTTCTTGCGGGGTTGTTCAGCCGCATCCTGCCGGCTTCGGCGACCTTGTTGATTTTGCTGGGGTGACTCTTCCCGCCGGACCTGCTTATTCTGTCTGCTGCGGCCTCGGCTTTCCCCTTGATCCCGTGAACTGGGCCTGGAGCCACCCGACTCCTGCCCCGCTGTATTTTCTGATCGGCCGCCGGATCGACGCCCTTGGGATCCCTGGCCACGGCCACCCTGGCCCCCTTGGCCTCCTTGGCCCCCACGATCCCTCTGCTTGGTTTTGGCGCTACCGCCGCCAAAGTCGTGAGCGGAGTGGTCATCATCCCTGTCTTGGTAGTTGCGCCGCCCCCGGCTTCGGCTACCTGTTTTTCTCTCTACCAGAACTCTGGCTTGCCGATTGCCGAGAATGCCGAGAAAGCCGGATTTTGGTTCCTCCAGAACGGTGATTTTCACCTCGTCCTTGCGGGCCCCCATTTGTAATAGGGCTTCGGAAACCGCACCATCTACGGTCTTTCCTTGAATCTCAAGTTTGTCACTCATGATGTTTGGACACCTCCGTCAACTTTCGCCGTCTTTTGTATTCTCCAGGATTGATAGGCCTGCATGATGGTGTTCACCAGCCAATACAAAACCAATCCGGACGGCATGTTGTAGAAAATGAAGACCATGAACAACGGCATCATTGTATTCATTGCAGCCATTTGGCCGCCACCGGTGCTCGGGGTCAACTTGGTTTGAAAATACATTGCCACAGACATGAGAATGGGCAGGACATTCAGGTCAGAGCCCAGGAACGGCAAAGACACCGGCATGGTGGCGATGGCGTCCGGCTGGGAAAGGTCTGTAATCCAACCCATGAACGGTTGTCCGCGCAGGGAAATCGTGTGGCTCAAAGACTGGTACAATGCGATGAATACCGGCGATTGGAGCAGAATCGGAAGACACCCGGCCAAGGGATTGACCTTCTCCTCCTTATAAAGATTCATGGTCGCCGCGTTCAGTTTGTCTTTGTCATCCTTGTGCTTTGCCTGCAGTGCCTTCAGCTTGGGCTGCAGTTCCTGCATTTTCTTCATCGACTGAGTCGAGGTTCGAGTCAGCGGGTAGAACATCAGCTTGGTCAGGATGGAAAAGATAATGATGATCCAGCCGTAGTTCGGGATGAAGCGGTGCATCCACTCCATGCCCTTCAAAACAACGACTGAAAGGGGGCGGATCCATTTCCAGCCCAGGTCCATCCCGCCTTCCAGGTTCCTGCCGTAGGACTCCAGCAGCTTTGTCTCCTGGGGACCAACGAAGAACTGTAGCCGAGAGGTGGCAATCTCAGACCCTATTCCCGGCCGGGCCGGAACGTCGATGCTCCAGGACTGTGCCATCAGCTCCTGGTCACCGCCAAGACGGATTGTACCCTCCACCGGAACGCCATCATCCTGCGGCACGATTCCCAGTGCGGTGAAGTACCGGGTTTGCAGGCCGGCGTAATGCGCCGAGCCCTTCCATTGCCCGGAAACGTTTTCGGCGCCCTTTTTAAGCTTGTCCCGCTTCTTGCTATAAAGCTCGTCACCGACCAGGGCCACTGAACGCAAAGACGGGAGCTCCATCTTCTGTACCCGCTCCGTCGGCAAAACACCCTGATTCCAGCCAAACCGAAAATCCTCAGGGGGGCCCAACAGAACGAGGGATTGATCCGCAAGAAGCGGGTCAACTCCAACCAGAAGGAAATCCACGTCGTAGCCGTAAACCTCGGGGTTAAAGGTAAAAATCTTGTGGATTTCCAGTCCGCCCGCTGTTTTAACCTTCAGGGTCAGGGACCTGGATCCACCGGAGGCGGACATTTCCATATCAAAGGCCTGGTCGGTTTCGTATCTGGCGGCGCCCAGGGCGATCTCTCCGTGCCGAAAGACCAGAGCATCCAGACCCGCAAGCGGGATTTCCTCGGGAATCAGTTGGACTGGTTCTCCCAGGTGACTGTTATGTTCGAACGTTTCCCACCGGATTACCCGTCCACCAGCCGTAGAGATGGAAAGGCGGTATAGGGGGGTCGTCACCTGAATAGTGCTTTCCGGGGCTCCGGCCAGCAGCGATTCCGCACTTTCACGGCTTACTGGGCCCGAGGCCAACGGATCGTCGAAATCAAACTCTTCAGCGGCACCACGCTCTGGAGCGGGGATCGTATCTACTTCATGTCCTGAAGAGATTGGGAGACTAGAGTCTGGGTAAACAGTCTCTCTGCCTGTATCCGGGCCCAAAACCAGGGTAGAGTCTGCTCCAGCCGGGTTTTCGGGCGCAGGATACATTTTTTGCATCAAGGCCTGGGAACCAATGAGAATTAGAAAAATCAGGCCGAAGGCCAAAAACATGCGCCTATCCATGGGCGGAATCTCCATTTTGGGGGGTTGAAGGGGTTGAAGAAGAATAGTCCTGTCGAAAACTGTTTCCCGGGCCTGCTTTGGGGACGGGGTCGAATCCGCCCGGGTTCCAGGGGTGGCAGCGGATGACACGCTTAATGATCAACCAACTGCCGTGAACCAGTCCGTGTTGTTTCAGGGCCGTCGCTCCGTAGGCTGAACAAGTGGGATGAAACCGGCACGTAGACGGAAGTAGCGGAGAAACCAGCCGCCGATAGACCACAATCAGAAAATAGGGTACTCGCCACATTAAGGTTCTCGCTGACACTGCGTCTCTGAAAGAAAAGAAGGCTTAACGAGACGAAAAGTGTCGGTTCAGGGGCTTGCCCACAAATCAGGGCAAAAACAGGGCCGGTAAGCCGAGGGGGCCAGAATAATTGAATCGGTCAAGATCGATCTGTTGCCTGAAAAATTTCTCAGGAAAAATGCTCCAGAAGCTTGTCCAGCTCCTCCCGAACTTCGCGGGAGTTGGCGGATAGAATTTTCTGGCGAGCAATCAGAACGACCCAGAGGCCCGCTTTCCCGTCCTGTTGGGGAATGTCCCCGCGCATTTCCGACCCGGCGTTCGGCTCTTTGGCCGGAAACGTTTTCTCAATCACCGCACCAGCCCAACCTGGTTGCCCGGGAAGTCCCTTGGTCATGGCTTCCCTCAACAATCTTTTGGCCCGGTTTCTCTGCACGGCCCCGCCGACTTTTCGGCTGGCCACCACTGCCCGGGCGTTCTCCCCGGCAGGCAAAAGGTAAACGACAAGAAGGCGTCCAACTCGTTTGACACCTTCCCGATACACCTTTTGAAAATCGCTATTTCTGCTCAGTGACCGCCAATTCATACTGGAACACATTTCTGAATCAAAAGATCTTCTGAACCGAATGTTCTCCGAAACGAATGGTCTGGTCAAGTCGCCAAGTCTTAGGTTGCCAAACTAAGTTGCCGGCTCTCAGGCCGAGATCTTTTTGCGGCCCTTGGCCCGGCGGCGCCTCAAAACATGGCGGCCGGCCTTGGTTGACATCCGCTTCCGGAAGCCGTGGCGGCGGGCCCGCTTGAGGTTACTTGGTTGAAATGTCCGTTTCACGGATTTCTCCTTTGGGTTTTTCTTTGCTTTCGCGTCCGGAAGGTTAATGAACAAGGGTCTTCCTGTCAAGGAAAACGACAGGTTATCCACAAGCGAGAATTGGACTCAGGAGCTGGTTTTAGGCTCCGAGAAAAACACAAGCCTTCCGGGAGGGACCAAGGTTGGAATGTCTGCCGTTCTCTAGCTTTCGCCAAATGGCGGAGTTAGAAAAAAAGGGGAATCCAGAACAAGAATTCCCTTGCTGGCAAAATCCGGCCATGCTAGGTTCATCCCCGGCGGGAGATATTTCTTTTTGCGGCGCCCGGGTTGTCCACGGCTTGCTTGTTTTGTGGATAACTTTTGTTTTTAAGCCAGCCCCGTTCTCTATGTTGTTTGTTGTTTGGGTGTTGTGTTTTTTTTGTCTTGTGGGTAACTTGGTTGTTTTCTTAAGTGGGTTGGGTTTTGAAATCCAGCATGGGGCTTAATTAATGATGAATCTGGATAACTACTGGCCTGAAATCCTGGATGTTGTTCGACAAAAGGTTCCCCAGCAGACTTTCAATACCTGGTTTCTTCCCCTGCACCCAAAAAACACAAAAAACGGTGATTTGTTGGTAAATTGTCCCAACCATTTTTTTCGGGACTGGTTCAGCGAACACCATCTTTTTGCCCTCAACGAAGCCGGATGTTCATATTTTGGCAAGAACGTTGATTTTTCCCTTGTTGTGGATGATTCCCTCAAATCTGCTGATCTTGATTCTCTGCTTCCTCCAATGGGTGGCCCTGGGCCACGGAGTGTTGAGGAGCCTACATCAGACAATGAGTTACCCGACCACACTGTTGGACAGGCAGACCCGCCTCGGGTTGTGGTTCGCCACCAGAACCTGAACCCTGATTATACCTTCGACAACTTCGTCGTAGGCTCAGGGGCCGATCTTGCCTTCGCTGCAGCAACAGCTATTTCCAACAATCCGGGGGCACGTTTCAACCCCTTGTTTATCCATGGCGGAGTCGGACTGGGTAAAACCCATCTCATGCACGCAATCGGTAATGAAATCGCCAAACGAACCCCGGAGTTGAAGATATCCTGTGTCACTGCCGAGCACTTCATGAATGATTTGATTTCCTCTATTCGGGACAACAGAACCCCCGACTTTAAGTTAAAGTACCGCACTGTGGATGTTCTCCTGGTGGACGATGTGGCTTTTTTGGCCGGCAAGGAATCCACCCAGGAGGAGTTTTTCCACACCTTCAACGCCCTTTATGATTTTAAGAAACAGATCGTTCTTACTTCTGACCGGTCGCCAAAGGAAATCACCACCCTGGAGGAGCGTTTGCGTTCCCGTTTTGAGTGGGGTTTGATCACGGACATCCAGCCTCCCAATCTGGAAACCCGGATCGCCATCCTGAAGCGCAAGATCAAGGTAAACCGGATCTATATTACCGACGATGTGGTTTCGTACATTGCCGAGAATATTACCGACAACATTCGCCGACTTGAGGGGGCGTTGATTCGCCTCTTGGCTTTCGCGAGCCTGACGGGTCGTGAGATTTCCCTGGAAATGGCCTCAGAGGTTCTCTCCTCCTTTTTTCAGGGCTCCTCCCCCGGACCTGTGAAGATCGCCGATATCATGGACGTCGTCGCCGAATCCCATGACTTGACGGTTGATCAGTTAAAGTCCAAAAGACGCACCCAAGACCTGGCCCGGGCCCGTCAGATCGCGATGTTCATGTCTAGAGAAATGACCGATGCCTCCTTGAATCAAATCGGTCGATCTTTTGGTAACAGGGACCACTCCACTGTTTCCCACGCTTGTCAGAAAATCCAGAAGGACATGGGAATCGATCCTCGCTTCCGGGGCGCCGTAAAAAGCCTTCAAGACCGTGTTCGCAGTCGTTGATTTCCCTTTTTTTGAGATTTTTCCTGTGGGTAATCCTGTGGATAAGTGTTGACAACCGATTCGGATTCAAGGGCCCGGTTTGGATAAATCCCAGGTGGTGTTGGTGGTTTGAATAACTCTGTTTTTTGTCCCCAGGTTTATCCTGATGTAAATTTTGTTCCTTTTCCGGTTTTCTGCATCGAATTTAAGCTTTTTACCCAGTTACCCACATTATCCACATCCCCTATATCTATTGCTATTTCTTAATTTTAACTAGAAATATAGGAGGTCTCCAATGAGCTTGCTTCCCTGGGTTCTATCGCCTATCATGTTCATTCCGGAAAATGACCGTAACTGATTTCAAATGACTTGATCGGAGGACCGGAAGTGAAATTCGAGATCCAGCAGGAAGACTTTCAGAAAGCTCTGGATGTCATTGCCAACGTGGTTCCCTCAAAGACAACTCTTCCTATTCTGACTTGTGTCTTGATGGAAGCCAAAGAGGGCCGCCTCACACTATCGGCCACGAACCTGGATATCTCAATCACGACCAGCATCGATCAGGTTGAAATCAAGGATGAGGGAAGAGTTGCCTTGCCGGGAGTACGTTTCATTCCCTATGTGCGGAATCTCCGGCCTGGTTTGGTCACCGTGGTTCAAGTGGGAGAGCAGATCAGAATCGAGTCCGGTAAGGGCAGCAAGTTGACCGAGAACACCATGAATGTGGAAGAATATCCAACTCTGAAGAAGTTGGAGGAAAAAGATGGGTTGGACATTGAAGCCGCAACGCTCATCGATATGATAAACGAAACTTCCTATTCTGTTTCGCGAGACGAAACCAGACCGGCATTGATGGGGATTCTTTGGGAGCTTCGTTCCGACGCCTTAACCCTTGTAGCCACTGATGCCCATCGCCTGGCTCGTAGCCGCCGCACCCTGGGTTGGGCCTTTGAGGGCGAGAAGGAAATGATCGTCAATACGGCCGGGTTGCGCCAACTACCCAGAATTTCCTCCTCACTCAAGGATGATGACCAGTCTTCCGGTAATATCACAATTTTTATGGGTAATAATCAGTTGTCTTTCCGGGCTGGATCTACGGTGTTGCACACCCGCCTGTTGGAGGGCCCATTCCCGGATTACAACGCGGTTCTCCCGAAGGACAACGACAAGGATGTAACGATCGACAAGGCGGACTTGATTCAATCTATTCGCCGGGTTTCCATCAGCGCCGATCGCATCACCAGCCAGATCAAACTGGGGGTGGAGAGCGGGCGTATGGAGCTGAGCGCCAAAGGAATCGACGGCACTCAGGCCGAGGATGAGATAGCGATCGCCTACGAGGGCGACGCCATGGAGATAGGGTTCAATTACGTCTATCTGCAGGACATCCTGAAGAACATCAAAGCAGACACGGTGGTTCTTTCCATGCGGGATTCAGAAAATGCAGCCCTATTAAAACCGGTGGCCGAGGATGGCAGTGAAACAGGACTACTGTGCCTTCTCATGCCCTTGCGCCTGGCCGGAGACTGACAGGCGCCGCGGATGCGCATTCTCTCAGCCTCGATTCAGGGCTTCCGTAATCTACAGGAAAGTATTTTCGAGTTTTCGCCCCGGGTCAATCTTGTTCTGGGGCGAAACGGCGAAGGCAAGACCAATCTTCTGGAGTCCCTGAATCTTTTTGCCTTGGGCCGTTCCCACCGCAGCGCCAAAAATGATGAAATGATTGCCTTCGAAAGTGAATCCCTTTTCGTCAAGATGGGTGTTGAAGGAGCAGACGGAACGCCGTTGCGCTGTGAGTATGCTTTTGAGAGGGAACGAGGCAGCCGGTTTTTTCTCAACGGAAACGTGGTTTCCCGCAAGGCGGACCTGGTAGGAATCCTGAACACGGTCTATTTCGATCCCGACAGCATCCACTTGGTTCGGGGCGAACCGCGCCGTCGCCGCCACTTTGTGGACCAGGGAATTGCCGAGACCGATCCACTGTTTCTCTCCCACCTGACCTCCTTTCAGCGAGCCCTGCGCCAGAAAAACGGTTTGCTGCGGGATCTAAAAAAAGGGCTTACCAAAATTACCACAGCTCGAGAGGAACTGAAGGCGTGGAACCGGGAACTGGCACACCACACGGTGGAAATCTGTCTGGGACGGGCAGACTACGCAGACCGCTTGACTCCCTGCGGCGACACTGCCCACCGTAATCTGACCGGAGGGAGTCACGGTTTGGAGTTTCTTTACCGGCCCGCCCTCGAGACCGTGAAATCCGCACTGGAGAAAAGTTCTGAAAAGGGAGAAAAAAAAGAGCATTTGAAGGCGGAAATATTGGACGAAATTGACTATATTATGGAAACAGAAATAAAGCGCGGGCGAACTCTGCGCGGACCACAGCTGGATGACTTTGAAGTCTGCCGATCGGGTCTTGATCTGAGGGTTTTCGGATCGCAAGGAGAGAGCCGGGCGGCCGCCATCTCACTGATCTTAGCACGCAGCGATGTGCTTTTTCAGAAACGCCAGATCCGACCGGTAATTTTTTTCGACGACATCTTCAGCGAGTTGGACCAGGAGCGGTCTCATCGGCTCCAGGAAATGGCCTCGGGGTTGCACCAGGTGTTCATTGCGACGGCTCGTCCCGGAGACGTAGCGGGCTGGAGGCCCCCGGAAATGAAGACCTGGTCGGTGACGTCCGGCGAATTCAAGGAACACGATACCACTTAGCCGGCTTGCTTGGCCGAGCGCGAGGTGATTCATGGCAACCGGGCGGGAGCGAACGGGCCCCAGGCCCATTTCAGGAATCCTGCGGGATGTATTGAAAGCGTGTGGCCTGGGCAACCGAATGGAAGAGCGCTCCCTCCTTTTGAAGTGGGATGAAGTTGTGGGGCCGGAGATCGCAGCGCACTCTCGGGCGGTTGATATTCTGGACGGAGTGCTGGTCATCGATGCGGATCACGGGGTTTGGCGACAGGAATTATGCCTGCTTATTCCACAGATAACGAAGAAGTTCAACGCCACTTACGGCGAGGGCGCGGTAAAGGAAGTGCAATGGCTGCACCGCCCCGGACGCAACAGGAAAAGTAAGAACGGAAAATGAGCGAAACAGCACAAGGCAATAATAACAAAAAAGACAAGGCCCAGGGAGCCAAGGAATACACGGCTCAGGGTATCCAGGTTCTCAAGGGACTGGAAGCTGTTCGCAAGCGGCCGGCCATGTACATTGGAGACACCGGGGTCCGCGGCCTGCATCATCTGGTATACGAAGTCGTGGACAACTCCATAGACGAAGCCATGGCCGGCTACTGTGACGAAATCACCGTGGTCATCGGCGAGGACGACACCATCAAGGTGACTGACAACGGTCGGGGAATCCCCGTTGATCTGCACAAAACCGAGGGCAAGCCGGCCCTGGAAGTGGTCCTGACCAGCCTGCATGCTGGTGGCAAGTTCGACAAGGGCAGCTACAAGGTATCCGGAGGCCTGCACGGTGTTGGTGTCAGCTGCGTGAACGCCCTGTCCGCCTGGCTGGGGGCCGAGGTGCGCCGGGAAAGCAAGATCTACGTCATGAAGTTTGAGCGTGGCGTGCCGGTTGGTCCACTGGAGGTTACCGGGAGCTGCCGGCCGGATGAATCCGGATCCATAATCAGCTTCAAGCCGGACCACGAGATCTTTCCCGAAACAGTCTATTCCTTCGAAACCCTGCGCAGCCGCCTGCGTGAACTGGCCTTCCTGAACCGCGGGCTGAAAATCACAATCAGTGACGAGCGCTCCGAAGACGGCCGCAGAGAGAATTTCCACTTCGAAGGGGGAATCGTCGAATACGTCCGCTGGTTGAACGAAAGCCGCAACGCCATTTGTGCCCAGCCGGTCTACTTTGAAGGCGAAAAAGATGGTGTCCAGATAGAAATCGCCATGGACTATAACGAGGGCTACAGTGAGGCTCTGTTCACCTTTGCCAACAACATCAACACAACCGAAGGCGGAACCCACTTGTCCGGTTTCCGGGCGGGTTTGACCAGGACCCTGAATGTCTACGCCGGCAATTCCGGGATGCTCAAGAAGGACATGAAGGGCTTCACCGGCGATGATGTGCGCGAAGGGTTGACCGCGATTATTTCGGTCAAGGTTCCCGAGCCCCAGTTCGAAGGTCAGACCAAAACCAAGCTGGGCAACACGGAGGTCAAGGGACAGGTTGAGGCCCTGGTCAATACGTATCTGGCCGAGTATCTGCAGGAAAATCCACGCGAAGCCAAGGCAATTGTAAATAAGTGCATCTCCGCTGCCCAGGGACGCGAGGCCGCGCGCAAGGCCCGGGACCTGACCCGGCGCAAGTCGGCGCTCGACTCCGCCGCCTTGCCTGGCAAATTGGCTGATTGTTCGAGTCGCGACCCCGCCGAGTGCGAGATCTACCTGGTTGAGGGCGACAGCGCCGGCGGTTCGGCCAAGCAGGGCCGAGAGCGGCGGTTCCAGGCCATTTTGCCCTTGAAGGGCAAAATTTTGAATGTGGAAAAGGCGCGTCTGGACAAGATCCTGGGTAACGACGAGGTCCGCACGATCATCACCGCACTGGGGACCGGCGTGGGAGCTGGGATTTTCGACATAACCAAGCTTCGCTACCACAAGGTCATCATCATGACCGATGCCGATGTGGACGGCAGTCACATCCGCACGCTTATCCTGACGCTTTTCTTCCGCTACTTCCGGGAGATCATCGACCAGGGTTACATGTACATCGCCGAGCCGCCATTGTACCGGGTGAAGAAAGGCAAGACCGAGATCTATGCCTATTCCGAGGAAGAAAAAACCCGCCTGGTCGAGGAAATGGGCGGGGCCCGGGGCGTTTATGTACAGCGCTACAAGGGTCTGGGAGAAATGAACCCGGAGCAGTTGTGGGAGACCACCATGGATCCGGATTCGCGCACGATGACCCGGGTGTCAATCCGGGATGCGGCCGAAGCAGACCATATTTTCACAACATTGATGGGTGACGAAGTAGAACCGCGACGTCGTTTTATTGAGGAAAACGCCACCCAGATCAAGCTGGAAGACCTGGATATCTAATTTGACCGAGGTCGTTCAGGCCAGGAAAACAAGAAGGAAATCGAATGTCCGACGATAAGCGGAACGACGACGACAAGGAACAGAACAAAGGCGGAGAAACGCCCACTGGCTCTACGCCGGAAGGCGCCGCGACTCCCAACACGCCCGGCCAGAAGATCATTGAGTCCGGGATAGAGGAGAAGATGAGGACGTCTTACATGGAATACTCCATGAGCGTTATCATCAGTCGCGCCCTGCCCGACGTGCGCGACGGGCTGAAGCCGGTTCACCGCAGGATTTTGACGGCGATGAACGACCTGAAATTGCAACCGGGCCGGCCCTACCGAAAATCAGCCAAAATCACAGGCGACACGACAGGTAACTATCATCCACACGGAACGTCGGCGGTCTACGACACGATGGTGCGGATGGCCCAGGACTTCAGTTTGCGCTATCCCCAGGTCGACGGGCAGGGAAACTTCGGATCGGTTGACGGCGACAGCGCGGCGGCCGAAAGGTACACCGAAGCCCGCTTGACCAAGTACTCCACCGAGATCATGCGCGATTTGGACAAGGAAACCGTGGACTTTGTTCCGAACTATGACGGCTCGCGAATGATGCCTTCGGTAATGCCTTCGGTGGTGCCCAATCTTTTGGTCAACGGAGCGGATGGAATCGCCGTTGGTATGGCAACCAAAATCCCACCTCACAACCTGGGGGAGATCTGTGGGTGCCTGCTGGCTTTGATCAACGATCCCGACATCGAACCGGCTCAGATCCTGGATCATGTGCAAGGTCCGGATTTTCCCACCGGGGGCATAATCCACGGCCGGCGCGGTATCTACAATTATGTAACAACCGGCCGCGGCCGAGTCGTGGTTCGCGCCCGCACCGAGATTGAGATCCAAGATAACGGCCGGGCCCAGATTCTCGTTTCGGAGTTGCCCTACCAGGTGAACAAATCCACTTTGATCGAGAAGATGGCCAACCTGGTCCGCAGCGGAGTGCTGGAGGGGATAAGCGACCTGCGGGACGAGAGCGACCGCGAAGGCATGCGCATTGTTATCGTTCTGAAGAAAGACGCTTTCCCCCAGGTGGTTCTGAATAAACTCTACGCCCACACGACAATGCAGACCACCTTCGGTGTGATCAACCTGGCCCTGGTTCAAAACCGGCCCAAGGTGATGAGCCTGAAGGAGACCATGCAGGAATTCCTGGCTTTCAGGGAAGAGGTTGTCGTTAGGCGAACCCAGTACGAGTTGCGCAAGGCCGAGGAACGGGCTCACCTCCTTGAGGGCTATCGTATCGCGCTGGACAACATCGACGAAATAGTTGAGCTGATAAAAAACAGCGAAGCCGTCGATTCCGCGCGGGCATCCCTGATGGAGCGTTTCGGTCTTTCCGAAGTTCAGGCTCAAGCCATTCTGGATCTGCGCCTGGCTCGTTTGACCGGCCTGGAACGGAAGAAAATCGAGGACGAATACCGCCAGCTTATCGAGCGCATAACAGAGCTCAAGGCGATCCTGGAGAGCCGTGACCTGGTGATGCAAATCATTCGGGACGAAATCACCGAGGTCCACGAAGCCTACGCCGACGAGCGGCGCACTTCCATCGTCGAGGACGAGGGCGAGATCGACATGGAAGACCTGATCGCCGATGAACCGATGGTCGTAACCATCAGTAACCAGGGCTACGCCAAGCGGATTCCGCTGGATACCTACAGACAACAGGGGCGTGGGGGCAAGGGCATCACCGCGATGGGCACCAAGGACGAGGACTTCGTCGATAACCTGTTTGTTGCGTCGACCCACCAGTATCTGCTCGTGTTGACGGAAAAGGGCCAACTGTACTGGCTGAAGGTGTACCGTGTTCCCAAGGCCGGCCGAGCTTCAAAGGGTCAACCCATCGTCAACCTGATCCGGATCGAGGCGGGGGATAAAATTCACGCAGTGTTGCCGATCCGCGAATTCCGGGAAGACCATTATCTGGCCTTCGCCACCAACCTCGGCATCATCAAACGAACCCCCTTGGCGGACTTCAGCCGCGTGCGCAATGCCGGAATCCGGGCCATTAATCTCCTGGAAGGCGAGCACTTGGTTTCGGTGCGGGAGACAGACGGCAAGAGCGACATCATCATGGCTGCCAGCAACGGCTTGTCCATACGTTTCCACGAAACGGATTCCCGGTCGATGGGCCGAACCGCTCGCGGAGTGCGCGGGCTGGCCCTGGGGTCGAAGGACCAGGTGATAGGAATGATCGTCATCGGCGAAGACCAAAAGGATGCTTCTTTGCTGGCGATCACCCAGAACGGGTACGGCAAGCGGACTCCGCTTTCGGAGTACAAAGTCCAGCGCCGCGGCGGCAAGGGCCTGATCACCATAAAATGCAGCAACCGCAACGGCCCCCTGGTAGGTATTCGAGACTGTGTTCCGGACGAGGAACTAATGGTGATCACCCGCTTCGGGATAATGATTCGCATCGCCCTGAACGCCGTCAGCCAACAGAGCCGTAACACCCAAGGGGTTCGAATCATCAACCTGAACCAGGGGGACCTGGTCGGCAGCATGGCAAAAATTCCACGGGAAGCGGTTAATGGTGAAGAGAAAAATTCTGATGAGGCGGATGGTTCGAATCCGGACCCAAGTCCGGACCCGGTCGATGATCCAGTGAATTGATTCAGCCCGACCGTGACTTTCCGGGACGGCCCATCGCCGCCAGAAGAGCAGAACCTGGACGCCTCAAGGGTTTTTCGGGCATAGGGTTGGAACACTTCAAAGCAATTCGAGGGTTTCGGTGTTGCTTTGGTTTCCAAATTCACCCTAGTATATCCATCATGCCCGACAGCCCAAATCTGGATTCTTGTCACCCATGGAACGCCATGAGCACAGCGAGCAGCCAAGGCACCTTGATTCCGCCAAGACAATGAAACAAAGAACCTCGGAGTATTGATGAAACAGGAAAATACAGCAACCGGCGCCTGGGCCGGATTGCCGCTTCATTCCCGGGACTGGTCAAGTACCAGCCGGGGACTGGCGCTGCTGTTTCTGTTGCTTGCCGCGAAAATGGTTTTAACAAGCCCCGCCCTGGCCGCTTCCGATCCTGAGCAGCCACTGCATACTTTTCCGGCCCTGCTGGGAGTTGAAATCCAGATTGATTCCGATGGATCCCTTCAGTTCATAGACCAGAATACGGATGCGCCCCTACTGAGGGGATCGGTTCCCGTGGTTCCTCGATCCAGAGCCAACCGCTCCGGGTCTGGGGATGTTTTTACAGCCCGGGCCCCGGAGGGAATTCAGGGTGGCCGCCGAGGAGAGCCCACGCGGGCGGATGACGATGGTGACGGTCGTGTCGACGAAGATCCGCTAGACGGCCGGGACAATGACGGTGACGGCCATGTCGACGAAGACTTCGCCGCCATCAGCGACGCCATGGTGGTCGTGGATATCGGCGGTGGAGCCAAACACGTCGAGTTCTATCACTGGGCTTATTCCCACCTGATGTCGGCGGCGTTTTTCTCTCTATCAGGGGAACCGGACCCTGCGGGAATTTCAGATTTTTGTTTCGTGGCGCCCGGCGGAGAGTGGAGTGAAGCCGAGTTGTTCAACCGTCGTCACTCCATGACGGGTCGACCATGCCTGGACCAATGTAAAGCCCAGGTGGCCAAAGTTTCGCTTCCTGGTTCCGAGAGTGCGGAATTTTGGGTTGGAATTCTGGTCTTTGAGGGCGTGTCGGATTCCCCGGCCCAGGTGGTAATGGACCGGGATCGTCTGGACATTCTACACCAGGGCAAAGTTTCCGCCGTGGCCTGTGTTGCCGAAAGTTGGCTCCAGTTGAACCGCCTTCTATGTGAATCACGGCGCGTGTACGAAGGAGTCTTGGATCCGATGACCGGAGACCGGACGCCATGGATTGTTTCTCCGCTGTGTTCCGTGTGTAGGCGGGCGAAAACCCCGGAGTTTTCCTGGTCGGTGGCCAACGGTGAAGACCTTCTGTTGAATATCGCCATGGAAGAGGGCGGGATCGGCCTGGTGGATCCGGATCTTTTCACACTTGGGGAAGTCACTCTGGGTTTTCCAGTGGAGATCATTTGGAAGCCGGATGGAGCAGAAGTGCAGAGGGAGCGCTGGACCCGCATGACACCCGGCCTGTTGGGTGGGCCTGTTAAGGGGTTAAGTGATCCCTATGGAAAATTCACGACCCTTTTGGGGCACGGGGCCGCGGGCCAACTGACATTCCGTTTTATTCTTTCCCCGGAAGATCCCGGCTGGAATGATCTCGTTGTGTCCGAAATGGAATTGTCCAGCGAACTACAACTGAGGGGCCGATGGTTGGATGGACGCAACCTACAGGCCCCAGCAAAAGCAATTCCCGGAACATTCAGTGGAGCGACATTCGGTGTCGGCGACCTGGCCGGATCGATGACTCCTTCCGAAGCCACCCCGGCGCCCGACCAGGAATCCGGTTGTTTGTCATTGGCCCCCGAACTGCTACAAGGGTGGCCGAACCCTTTTCGGGAGTCGATCCAGGTCCGCTTCACTGTTCCCCAAAATCAAGGCGAGGCCTTCGAGTGGGATAAGAGTCTTGAGCTTTCGTCGGGAATTGAAATGCAGGCACCCGTTTCCTGGGAAGCAGGGTCTCCCTTTGTTACAATAAAGATTTATCGTATTAACGGGCAAGAGCTGGTCACCCTGCACCAGGATTACTCAAGCCATGGGGAAACGACGGTTCAATGGGATGGAAACGACCTTTTTGGTCGACCGGTTGCCTCCGGCCCATATTTTTGCAAGCTTCAAATGGATGAATGGAGCGTTACCCAACGCATCGTATTTCTACGTTAATTCTGTACTGCCCTTCGGGACAAGTTTCAGAAAATTATTCGGGGTTATCATATGTTAGACAGCGAAAAAACTGCCCAAATTCGCTAAAAAATTAGATTTTTCGGGAAATATAATAGGATCTTAGCGTTTTTTAGTAGACAAGCCTTACCCGGACCACGTATTATTGCTTACGTTGTATGGTTAATTTTGACCTTATGTAACACCTTTGCGCTGCCCATATGTGGTTCACCCGCCAATGGGGGTTATTAAACGTGGAAGAACGCTTGGAAATTTTACCAGAACCCTGGACCAGTTTCGTGATTGAGTTTCCGACTTATCCGAAACAACTCATCAATGGCAAGGAAGAGAGTCAGCGGATTCTATTCCTTTGCCCCAGGGCCGAATCAAATCCGACTGAACTTTGTTTGGCCTTGTTTGGATCTCAGATCCTGATGCACAGGCTACAGCAGGTTGAGTCGACGTCGGCTTTGTCGACGATCAGTTTCATTTTCGTCTATTCGGCTGAGACGCCCGATGCGCTGCGGACTGTCCTTGCCAAATACCAGACGATAACCAATGCGCCGGTTATGGTGGCTCACAAATCAAACGTGGTCAAGTCGGCCCACTTTGTAACCGAGTTCCTCAACAGGGAATCCTTGACCGGGCTTGGCTCACAATCAGTCCTCAACAGGGGCATCATCGGCGATGGCGCCGGGCCTGCTGCTGGCCAGATTTTCACGCCGATCGACACTGACGAGACCCTTTGGACGGAAGCCCTCCCGGAAATCGTCCTGGTGGAAGAGGACGGAACCACCGTTCACGCATCCCACGATCTGAAGGATTACCGAGCGGAGTATGCCTGCCGTTTTGTTCTTGAACATTTTAGCGAAAACATCAATCGCGACAAAATGGCCGAGCGAGTGAACCTCTCACCGGGTTACTTTTCCAATCTGTTCCGCTCGGAAGTCGGCATGAGCTTCAGTGATTACCTCATTCAGGTGAGGATCGACAACGCGAAATGTCTGCTGCGTCGTTTTGACCTCTCAGTGGACGCCATCAGCAAGAAATGCGGATTCAACAGCCTCGCGCACTTTTCCAGGACCTTCAAGGACCGCTGCAAGCGCTCTCCTTTGAAGTACCGAAAGAGCCCGAACGCCGTGAACTGATTTCCTGCCTCGGAGCAAAAAGGCCCTTCCGCTCGGAAGGGCCTTTTTCTATTCTTGCCGGCAAGCTATCTTGCCAAGACCAAACACTGACTACACAAGATAGCCAATTGACATTCCGGCAGGAGCGTTCCATCACGCAGCTGCCCGCCCGAGGCCATGGCCCTACTTTCCTTGACAGACGCCTATTTTGATTACGGGAGGGAGAAGATCCTTCGCGGAATCAACCTTGCTCTGCACCCAGGCATGAAATGCGCCCTGGTGGGAGCCAATGGGTCGGGAAAAACCACCTTGCTTGCAGCCCTCTCCGGGGAACTGGACCTTCAGGGCGGAAGCCGGCAAATGATGGGTGGGGTTCGGATTCAATTGTTGCGACAGGAAACCTCCCTGGAGACACAAGAAGGAGACACGCGCGACCTGCGGGACGTTGTGGCAGATTCCGCGTTCGGCAAGGAGCGAAGCCTGGAACGCGAAATGGAGGAGTTGGCCCACCGCCTAACCGGGGACGACCCAACAGGCACCGAGAGCAATCTTGAGGAGGCTGTTCAGCGGCAGGGGAAATTGCAGGCGGAATTTGAACGCCTGGATGGGTATACGGCCAAGGCGAGATTGGAAACAGCCCTACGCGGAGTGGGCCTGATGCCAGACACGTGGAACCGGCGAGTCGAAACTCTGTCTGGCGGTGAACGGCGCCGGGGCGCGCTGGCTACCGCCCTGTTGAACCGGGCCGACCTTTTGTTGCTGGACGAGCCCACCAACCATCTGGACCTGGAGTCATGCGAATGGTTGGAAAACTTTCTGGAGCAATTTTCCGGCGCAGCAATAATCGTATCCCATGATCGGCAATTTCTGGACCGGATTACAGGCCGCACCCTACACCTGGACCGGGGTCGCCTGATCAGTTACAGCGGCAACTATTCGTTCTTCGCCGAGCAAAGCCGCCTACGCTACCAACAGGATCTGGCATCCTGGCAGCGCCAACAAACCCGCCTTCGACAGACCGAGGAATATATCCGGCGAAACATTGAAGGACAAAAAACCCGCCAGGCCCAGGCCCGGCGCAAACAGATGGCCAAGGAAGAGAGGCTGGAGCGCCCGTCGACCGAACCGGGTTTGTTCAGATTCGATCTTCGCCCGGAGCGCCAGAGTGGGGGCACTGTTCTGGAGGTGGAGGGCCTTGGAAAAGCCTATGACGGCCGCACCCTGTTGACCGGTTTTAGCCTTCATGTTTCCCGCGGAGACCGGATCGGGATTGTGGGCCCCAACGGATGCGGCAAGTCTACCCTGTTGAAGATATTGGCAGGCCGGATAATTTCCGATGCCGGCAGGGTTTCCCTGGGGCATAATGTGGATGCGGGCTTTTACGACCAGGAACTGTCCAGCGTCTCGGACCACAACACCGCGATCAGTGAGTTGGAGGCAGTCGACCCGCGGGCCACGCTGGGAGAATTGCGATCATTCCTGGCCGCCTTCGGTTTCGATGAGGATCTATACGACCGCCAGGTGGGGCGGTTGTCCGGAGGTGAGCGCGGTCGGCTGGCGTTGATGCGCCTGATCAAGGAAGGACACAACACTCTCTTGCTGGACGAGCCGACGAATCACCTGGATATCCGAAGCCGAGAATCCCTGGAGGCATCGCTGCAGAACTACGCCGGCACATTGATAGTTGTTTCCCACGACCGCCGGTTTCTGGATAAGGTAGTGGATCGACTCCTGGTCTTCGGCGAAGGCGGGCGGGTCACTGCTTTTTCCGGCAACTACAAGGACTTTGTTCGCGACCGGGAAAAAAGCCATGCCGGCGCCTCCGGCTCTTCCGGCGCGAAAACCCCAAGCACGCCCAAGGGGAAATCCGACCGCGGGAGGGTCGGGCTCAGCAAGAATGAACAACAAAGGCGCACGGACTGGATGGACGAGGCAGAAAAGGAAATCCAGGCCCTGGAGGAAGAGAAGGAACAAATCCTGGTGGACATGGGGGCGGCGGACCTGGACAACGACCGCCGGCTGGAGCTGGCCCGACGCTGTAGCGAAATCGAAGATGAGTTGACCACCCACACGGCAAATTGGGAAAAGTGGGGCCTGGAAATCGAGGACGGCCAATGACCCGGAGCAGGAAGAACCAATGATCAACGAAAAAGAAGGCACTGCCGGATATGCCACTGAAGCTCCGGACGAGAAAGTCATCCTGGTGGGGGTTCACCTTCCGGATTCTTTTTCCGGAGGATTAGGTGGTGAAGCGGACCTTGAGGAATTGGGCCGCCTGGTCGATACCGCCGGAGGGAGAATAGTAGGCCGCCTGGACCAGAGGCGAAACCGCCCCGCTCCGCGGACATTCCTGGGCAAGGGAAAACTGGAAGAGCTTCAGGAATTAGTACAGGACACCGGAGCCACCCTGGTCGTTTTCGATAATGATCTGTCTCCGGCCCAGGGCCGCAACTTGGAGGCGGTTCTGGAGGTGAACATCCTGGACCGGACCGAGTTGATCCTGGACATCTTCGCCAAGCACGCCAGTACACGCCAGGCCCGCCTGCAGGTTGAATTGGCCCAGTTGCAATATTTGCTGCCCCGGCTGACACGCCTTTGGACTCACCTCGAGAGGCAGGTCGGCGGCATCGGCACGCGCGGCCCGGGCGAAACGCAGCTGGAAACGGATCGCCGCCTTTTGAACCGAAGAATTGCCCAACTGAGAAAATCACTCAAGGAGATCGAGACCACCCGCCAGACCCAGGTTCGTTCCCGTGAGGGGTTGTACAAGGTGGCCCTGATCGGCTATACAAACGCAGGCAAGTCAACACTCATGAACGCGATTACGGGCGCAGACGTGTACGTCAAAGACCAGCTCTTCGCCACCCTAGACGCGACAACGCGACGGGTGGATGTGGACGAGCGGCGGCGATTTCTTCTGACCGACACCGTCGGTTTCATCCGGCGGCTGCCGCATCACCTGGTGGAGAGCTTCAAGGCGACTTTGCAGGAAGTACGCGAAGCCGATCTGATGGTCCACGTGGTAGACGCCGGCTGTCTCGATCCAGAACACCAGATCAATTCGGTGAACAGGGTTCTGCAGGAAGTGGTACCGCAGGAGAAGGCCACCCAGATGGTGTTCAACAAAATGGACTTGGTGGAGCCGGAACTTTTCCGGAACCGATACGAGGGGCGCTATCCCGGGACGTTTTTCGTCACGGCAAAGGACCCACAAAGCGCCCTGGACCTGAGGGAGGGAATTCTGACGCGCCTGATGGGTAAGGAAATGATCCACACCATTGAAATGCCGATCACCAACCTGCACAGTCTTAGCCGCTTCCATCGCTCGGGTTCGGTGCTGGAGCAGGAATTCATGGGAGATGTTTGTCGAGCCACTCTGCGCTTGACCGAGGAAGAGTTGAATCGCCTGCTTTCACGCGAGGGAGGACGACTGGTTCCTACCGAGTGAGGCTTTACGCGGCAGAGCACATTTTCCCACTGGTCCGATATTTGCCCTATCGCTTCTCTGAAACAAGAACAGACCCACAATATTGCAAAATCAAACTCGCGGTTACCCGTGCCGGGGTTTTTGCACGATTTTCCCCTGGTTTACCGTTTCTCCTGTGCGCCACCCCAATTCTCATATGGCATATGCCTTGCAATCCCACACCGGGGACTTGGCAAAAACAGATCAATTTGCCTTAAAAGTGGGCCCGGAATGCGCTCAGAATGCGCTCAGAATGACCCCCAAAGCCCATTATTCCTTTGGACCGGGGATCGGGAAATCATGCTAATCGCAAAAATAAACCGGAAAAATTTGCCGAACCGGGCAGGCTTCACCCTGGTGGAAGTCATGATCGTAATCGTTCTTGTCGGCTTGTTGTCGGCCATGGTGGGGCCGCCAATGTTTGGATATCTCCAGGCTCATCGCCTGCAGACGGGAGCTGATCGGCTGACTACGGACCTTCAGTATACTCGTTCCCAGGCAATATCCCGGGGCCGGGTTCTTGTGATGGCCACCACGGTAAACAGTTACAGCATCACCGACCCAAGCGATGGGACCGTCCTGCGGCAGCGGAACCTGGACCGAGGGGTGGCTTTGGCCCTTGCCCAACAGACGAATTTTTACCCCTGGGGAATGGCCGATCCGTGCGATTTCAACATATCCAACAACGCGGGGGCGAAACAGGTAAGTCTGCTCCCAACAGGTATCGTGGAGGTTCAGTGATCATGATGAGGGGACTTGATCGGTGTTTTCGGAAATTCATGACCCGGGGCCACATTGGCTTGCCGGGTCGCGAGGGCTTTTCCCTGGTGGAAATCCTGATGGTGCTCCTGATCCTGTCGATCGGCATTTTGCCGGTGGTGATCATCCAGCATCGTTCAAGGCAGGAAATAAGCGAGTCGGACAGGTACACCCAGGCCATAACCATCGCCCAATCGCAGATGGAAAGGATCAAGGGCCAGGGATTTGGCACAGCGGCTCCTGATTCCGGGGCTCAGGGCCAGGTCAACTGGGTGTGTAGCGTAACGAACATCGGAGTGGGTTTGGACCGGATCGAGATAACCGCCAGATGGCAGGGGGACCGCGGCCAAGAGACCTTGACAATCGCCGACCTGGTCTCCATGCGGTAGCCGGAAATGGGAGTCGAGATGAAGAAGCGAAAAAGGGCACTTTATAGAAATTCACGCGGGACCCGCTTCGTGGCTCCGGATCGCCGGGGGATTACCCTGGTCGAGTTGATGATCACGATTTCGATCTTCGGGGTCATCCTGGGTGTGGTGTTTGCCTTCATGGCTCAGACCAGCCGATCATACAGCGATTCCCGTGAACGGGTCCAGTATCAGCAGTCTTTGCGGGCCACTCTCTCGTTGATGACCCGCGAGATCCGTTCGGCCGGGTGCGATCCCGACGACGTGGGCTTTGATAAATTCCTGGTGGCGGACGTAAGCCAGCTCCGCTGTCAGATGGATTTGAACGGCGACAAGGATACGTCTGATTTTACTCCCGATGAGAACATTACCTATACCTACAACGCGGCCCTGGGGGAGATCTCACGGGATGACGGAACCGGCGCCCAGGTGATTCTGCGGGGGTTGAATTCCGCTACTTTTACGTATTTCGACGATCAGAGTGCGGTCCTGGGCAGCATTCCTCTCAACGCCACCGACCGGGCCGAGATCGCGTTCGTGGAGATCGATCTGGATGGTGAGACCGACAGCGGAGAGCCGGTGCAGTATCAAACCAGGGTCCACATCAGGAATTTTTGACGGCTAACAGGAGATTCAGGAGGATTTCATGAAGTCGGTTTCCGAACAACAACCAAGCCCAGCGCCGGATCGGGAGGGGTTCGCCCTTGTAACGACCATGCTGATCGTTCTTGTGCTGAGCGTGCTGGCGGTGGCCGTGGCCTGGATGGCTACGTCGGAGAAGAAGATATCCTTCGCCGAAGGTGTGCATGTCCGTTCGGTGTATTCCGCCGATGCCGGAGGCGAGGTCGGAATCAATTTTTTGCGCCTATCCAGCTCTCCCCCCCACATCGTCAGCTATGCGGACAGCCTGGTCTTGGATATCAACGAGACGGCAATTTTAAATACACAGACCTTTGAATTTAACTGTTTCTACGCGGGAAAAAGCCCCCGACCCGGCTGGGGAGTTGAATTCATGGATTACGACTACCGAATCGATGCAACCGGGCGGGCTTCCACCAATGGCACTAGCCAGGTAGAAATGGTTGCCAGTCGCTTGTTCAAGGAAGGCTACTAAGCCGCCCCCGCTTTTCCCTGAGAACAATTCGGGCGGGTCAGTTTTCACCCAGAATATGCTGATCGTATTCCGTTTCGAAGCTCAACTTGTGCCGGGCCTCTTCTTGGGCCAGAGAAGCAAAGACTTCCTTTAATTCAGCGCTTCCTGAAGCATTGGCAAGGTCCGTGTAAAGCATGAAGGCCGCCTTCTCCCGCTTCATGGCCAGAATCAGGGCGTCCTGATAACCCAGATTGTCCTTCTGGTCCACTTCCACCAGATAATCACCAATCTTCAAGTCAACCACCGTTTCGGTGGCCGACCTCAAGTTGCCGCCGGCCTTGATGTTCTCCAGAATTTTTTTATGGCGCATTTCCTCTTTGGCAAAATCCCGGAAAAGAATCTGCGTGTTTGGATTCTTGACCTTGTTGGCCAGGTCAGAGTAGAAATCCGCCGCCTCTATCTCGTTATTTATGGCAAAATTCAGAATGTCTTCCAGATTGTTCCAGCTCATAATTTGAATCCCCTTTTCCGTTTCAGGCATCTGGGCCGCATTACGCGCACCTTTACGGCCCATCGGATAGGGTAACGCAAATATTGGGGGATTTCAACAACCGGTGAGCTGGAACCGGTGAGCTGTAATAATTCTTTTTCCCCAGGTAAAGTACTGCCCGGGTTTTTGCTGACGGTAATGCGGCCACCCGCTATCATGTCCCAGTTGATTAACCTGATTCGCGGGGGTTTCTAATGTCCGATCTTCATTCTCACCATCTTGAAAACCATCCTAAACCGCCACCGCATCCCGGGCTTGGCCTGGTAAGAGCCACGGAGGCCGCCGCGCTGGTAGCCGGTCGCTGGATGGGTTTGGGAGATCCCAGCGCCGGGGACCTGGAGGCCCAGGACGCTATGGCTGAAGCCCTGAATCTGCTCCCCATGCAGGGGCGTGTCGTCAGTGGCGAGGAAAGTCGTTTGGGAAGCCACTCTCCCCTGGATAGCGGCAGCCAGGTCGGCACCGGCACCGGACCGGAACTGGACGTGGAGGTCAACGCCATCGACGGGGCAAAGCTGGTGGCCGAGGGCAAGACCGGAGCCATGTCGGTGGCCGCGTTCGCACCGCCGGGTGCGATGTGGAATTTGGCGCCGGCCGCCTATATGGAGCGAATAGTGGTAGACCGAACAGTCGCCGATGCCCTGGGCTCCGAAGCCCTGGACGCTCCGCCGGCCTGGACCCTGGCCCTGGTGGCCCGCAAGAAGAACAAGGACATCCGTGATTTGGTGGTTTTTGTGCTGGACCGTCCCCGACACCAGGATCTGGTGGAGGAGATCCGCAAGGCCGGCGCTCGCGTTTTCCTGCAGGAAGGCGGAGACATCGGTGGTGCCCTTTTGGCCGCTGATCCGGAAGGGGCGGTGGATCTGATGATCGGCACAGGCGGAGCAGCCGAGGGCTTGATCACCGCCTGTGCGGTAAAGGCCCTGGGTGGAGGAATGCTGGGCCGACTGGCGCCCCAGGGCAACGTCGAGCGAGAAGCCTGTGTCTCGGCCGGGATCGACCTGAGCAGGATATACACCTGTAAGGACATGATCCTTGGCGACCAGGTTTATTTCGCCGCTACGGGCATTACCGACAACGCCATCCTGCACGGGGTGCGCTATCACGGGGACACGGTGGAAACCCAATCCCTGGTTTTGCGTTACGAGACAGGCACGCGACGTCTCATCAACACGGAACACAGAATAAAGTGAACGACCAGGCGAAAGAAACAGGATCAGCAACGGACCAGGCCCGGAATGGGCACCGGTGGTCTTCCCGTTTTTCCGTTTTGTGGGCTCGAGCCGGTAAGGAATCCCGCTTCCTTTTGCATCCGGCCCGGACCCTGGAAAAATACAAACGGTCCAATCTGAGGCCGGATCTGTTGGCCGGATTGACGGTTGCCGTCGTCCTGTTGCCGCAGGCCATCGCCTACGCGATGATAGCCGAATTGCCGCCGGAGATCGGGCTTTACGCGGCTATTGTGGGCGCGATCGTAGGGGCGCTATGGGGGTCTTCCCGGCACCTGCACACCGGCCCGACAAACGCCACCAGTCTGTTGGTTCTGGCTTCTCTGTTGAGCGTTGCTCGACCGGGCACGCCGGAATTTTTAGCTGCGGCCGGCTATCTTGCCATCCTGGTCGGGATCATGAAGTTGGTGATGGGCCTGTTGCGCATGGGGGTGCTGGTCAACTTTGTTGCCGACAGCGTGATCTTGGGTTTCACTGCCGGGGCGGGCCTGCTGATCAGCATCAACCAGGCGCGCCACATGCTGCGTATCGACCTGGACAGCGCGCCGGAGGTTTTCCAGACGATTCGTTTCCTGGGTGGAAACATTCAAGAGACGCATTTGCTCAGTTTGGGCCTGGGGTTGGGCGTAATTCTGGTTGTCTCGCTGATCCGCAAATGGAAACCGGCCTGGCCCTCGGCCTTGATCGGTATGATCCTGGCTGCCGCCGCAACCGGTTTGTTGAATCTGGATGAACGGGGCGTAAGGGTGTTGGGTGCCATGCCCCGCAGCATGCCGCCCCTGGCCAATCTCCCCCTGCTCTCGCCGGTTCTGTTGTGGAAATTGTCCGCCGGCGCTTTGGCCATTACGGCCATTGGGCTGGTGGAGGCGGTTTCCATCTCACGCACCATCGCAGCCCAAAGCGGACAGCGCCTGGACAGCAACCAGGAATTCGTGGGGCAGGGGCTGGCCAGTATCGTGACGGGGTTCTTTTCCGGATATCCAGTCAGCGGCTCCTTCACTCGAACTGTCGTCAATTACAATTCTGGCGGGAACACGCCCTTGGCCAGCGTTTTCTCGGGTCTGTGGATCATGGTTGCCATGGTTTTGCTGGCTCCGTTGGCAGTGTATCTGCCGCGCGCCGCCCTGGCCGGGGTGTTGTTGGTAATGGCCTACAGCATGGTCGACCGCCACGAGGTAAAGAAGATTCTGCGCACCAGCTTCGGCGACAGCTCGGTCATGGTGGCCACCTTTCTGGCCACGGTTCTGTTGCCGCTCGAGTTCGCAGTGTTGGCCGGGATGTTGGTTTCTTTTGGTCGCTATCTCATCAAGACATCCAATCCAGGCGTGTATCCGGTTGTGCCCGACGAGAATTTCCGCCACTTCATCAAGGTGACCACCGAGCCGTCCTGCCCGCAGTTGGGGGTCATGGAAATCGAGGGCTCACTCTATTTCGGGGCCGTGCATCACGTGGAAGAGGCGCTGCGCGAGAACCTGGCCGCCAATCCGGATCAACAATTTCTCCTGCTGCGTATGCACATGGTCGACCATTGCGATGTCAGTGGGATCCACATGTTGGAATCCATCGTCAAGCTCTACCGCCGGATGGGTGGAAGCGTTTATCTGGAAGGTCTGCGCCCGAGGGTGATGCACATGATCAGCCTTTACGGATTCGACCGAATGCTCCACCCCGAAAACATCCTGGATTCCGACGACGCCATTGCCCACATCTTCCAAAAAGTGCTGCATCCCGGCTACTGCATTTACGAGTGCGGGGAGCGGGTCTTCGCCGAGTGTCAGGCTCTTCCCAAGGACGACCACGCTGCTAGTTATCCCCCCGTAGGGGAGATATCCAAGCACGAGATCAAGGAAATCCAACCCAGCGAATTGAATGACTGGCTATTCAAGGACGATGGCCTGGTCTTTGTGTTGGACGTTGGCGAGCCCGGTGAATACCGAAATTGGCACATTCCCCAGGCCGGCTCCATGCCCCTGCGCAACCTGGCCAAGAATACCGATGAGCTGCCGAAGGTGATACCGATAGTGTTCGTCAGCCGGACGGGGCGACGGAGCGGGTTTGCCGTTTCCATGGCCATGGATAAGGGGTTTACTGAGGTTTATAATTTGCGGGGGGGGATGTTGGCTTGGCAGGGGGCGGGGTTGGGG
>JAHOYV010000019.1 GCA_019038745.1 Gemmatimonadales bacterium | reverse complement strand
TCTCCACAAACCTAAAAGGCGAAATCTCTATCGGCCTAACTCTATTTCTACGACTTGAACTGATATCAACTGCGCGCAGGCTCGGTATCGGGGGAGAGGGCAAACTGGAATCGAACGAAAATCCCCCTCATTGCATCCGAGAGATGCTTTCCCCTGATTTGCAGGATATCGGGATATGCTGCGAATAATCTGTAACTGAAAATGAGCCTACAGGATGGTGGGGTGGCTGTCAATCCCAGGGGAATTGAGGCGACGATTGGATAGGCCATCGGATATTTTGCTGCGCTTTCATCCGGTCAGGGCCGTTGTGGCTGATCCGATGAATTCTTGATGACCCGTCAGTCGTATCCGAAAGCCAGCGGGGCGGCCTTTTGGACCTTCATGCTGAGGTAAGGCGTTTGGTATTCTGAAGATAGCCTGGAGAGAGTCCTTATCCCGACCGGAATGGCATTTGTTCGCATACTGTAACCTAGGGGCTACCAAATTCAAGCGCCTTCTTCACGAGCAAGTGGAGAAGGTGCTTTTTTTGTGGGTTCGGGACTGCTGCGACCATTGCCCGGAGGTTCGACAGGATTTCGTTCAGGAAATTGGTTTTGAGGGAGGAGAGGTCCAGGGATTGCCTTTAGCTCCATACAGCCTCCCGAAATACAATGAATGGATTAAACGGTATGGATTCGAGTGCCACGGTCAGTGAACCGGACAATGCCAATTTAAACCATTGACCATAGATAACCGTCTATCAACGGAAGGTAATGCGACGATTCCCTCTGTCATTCTGGAGAAAAGTAATGAATTGGACCGTAACGAAACACTTACTGATCTCGATTTTCGCTCTCCTGGTGTTGGGCCTGGGCGATGCGGCGGCTGAAACGAGGCTGCTGCGGTACCCCGACCTCCAGGGCGACACGCTGGTCTTTTGTTACGGAGGGGATATTTATACCGCCTCGACCGGCGGAGAAAACGTGAAGCAGATCACCGACTTCCCCGGTGAAGAACTCTTGCCGAAATTCTCGCCCGACGGCCGACAGATCGCCTTCACGGCCGAATTCGAGGGCAACACGGATGTGTACGTGATGTCCGTTACGGGGGGTAAGCCCAAGCGACTGACCTATCACGCGGCTCAGGATCTGGTTGTCGACTGGCATCCGGATGGCACGAGAGTTCTGTTCCGTTCCAACCGCAGCAGCTTCAGTTACCGGTTCAGGCGGCTTTTTGAAGTCGCCGTCGAGGGCGGATTGCCCACGGTGCTGGATATACCGGAGGCTGAGTTGTCCAGCTACAACAATAGTGGCGACAAGGTGGCCTTTTGCCGTACCAGCACGGAGACTGTGCAATGGAAGCGATACCGCGGCGGCGCGATGCCCAAGATCTGGACCTATGATTTTCAAGAGGGCAAAGCGGAACTCGTCATCGATGACCAGTCGATCAATCACCATCCCCTGTGGATGGAGGATCGCATCTATTTCGTCAGTGACCGCGGGGAGAGCAAAGAGCAGAACCTGTGGGTATTCAACACCACAAACAAGGCTCTAAGGCAAATCACCTTCTATGAAGAGTGGGGCGTCAACTGGCCCAGCCGAGGCGGCGAGCGGGTCGTCTACGAAAACGAAGGCCGGCTCTTCATCTATGACGCAAGGGACGACGAGAGCACCCCTGTAAAAATCGAAATTGCTCTTCCCAAAGACCGTTTGGTAGAGGAGAAAAATGTAAAAGACCAGCTCCGCGCTCCCGCTATTTCACCGGACGGGAAAGAGCTGATCCTTTGTGCCCGGGGGGAGCTGTTTCGCCACGACCCGGAAAAGAACCGTACCCGGAATCTTACTCAGACATCCAACGCAAATGAACGATCCCCTGTCTGGAGCCCTGACGGCCAATGCTATGCGTACATTTCAGATATCTCCGGTGAGGAGCAGGTCTATATTCAGAAGAGCGATGAGGACCAGAAACCCATTCAAGTCAGTCAATGCGAGTCATCAAGGATAGGCCGGCTCAGGTGGTCACCGGACAGCAGGAAAATCGGTTATGCAGACAAGAGAGCCAGGTTTAGTTTCATCGACATCGAATCTAAGGAAACAAAACAGGTTTTCTTCGACGAGTACTTCGGTAGTGGGAGGTTCGTCTCCGCATCCTGGTCCCCGGATAGCGAATGGCTGACTTTTTCCCTTGGAAATCCCAACTGGGGCCGTTCGGTTTTCCTCTACTCCCTTGAGAGCGACCAAAGATTCCGGGTCACCGACGAATATACTTCCTCTTTCGAACCGAATTTTGATCCGGAAGGAAAATACCTCTTCTGGATATCCGACTGCCAGATCAATGTAAGAGATTCCTATGGGGACGGTGACCACCATATGGTCAATCCGTCGAAGATCATCGTGGCTACCCTGCACAAGGAAAGGCTTTCGCCGTTTGCCCCCGAACAAAAAGAGAAGCCCGCAGAAATAGAGGGGAGCCTGTTTCCGATTCGCGTCGATCTTGAAGGTTTGGGAGACAGGATTGCCGCCCTTCCCATTGAGGAGTCGAATTACAGTCGATTGACGGTCCTGAAGAACAAGTTGATCTATCGATCCCAACCAGATCAGGGAAAGTCGTCCTTCAAGCTGTTTGATCTGGCTTCGAGCACCGAATCGGATCTCATCAAAGACGTCTGGTACTGCATCCCTGCGGCCCAGTCCGATAAGATGGTGTATGTCGTCGCCGGCATGGTGGGCATTGTGGATATCGAGGCCAATCAGGAAGCTGGTGAGGGCTTGGTTGATCTGTCCGGTTTGAATATGCGGATTGACTACCAACAGGAATGGCTGCAGATCTTTCACGAGGCTTGGCGGATCCAGCGGGACTTCTTTTTTGATGAGAACCTGCACGGCGTCGATTGGCCGGCAATGAAAAAGAAGTACGAGGCCCTGTTGCCCTTTGTGGCTTTTCGCACCGATCTCAACTATCTGATCGAGCAGCTTTTTTCCGAGCTGGGGCAAAGCCATGCAGAGATTCACGGTGGAGATTTTCCGGAGATTCCCGATGTAAACAGCGGGGTCCTGGGGGTTGACCTGGAATGGGACAAGGCAAAGCGGCATTACAAGATCACGAAGATTTTTCGTGGTCAGAACTGGGACCCCCAGCGCGTCAGCCCCTTGTTGCAGCCCGGCCTGAATGCCCAAGAAGGGGACTACCTGCTGGCGATCGACGGCACACCGTTGACGGAGAACCTCAACCCCTATTCGTTGCTGGAGAACAAGGCGGATGAAACGGTTTCGTTAACCACTCACACCCAGCCGACGTTCACAGGTTCGACGGAAGTTCGGGTCAAGGCGGCGCCCTTCTCGGAAAGAGAGGGGAACTTCCTGCGCTATAACGAGTGGGTGCTGGAGAACATGGAAAAAGTGAACCGGGCCAGCAATGGCCGCATCGGCTACATCCATATTCCGGACACCTACATACCCGGAATTGAAGCCTTTTTTCGCTACTTCTATCCCCAGAGAAACAAGCAGGCCCTGATTCTGGATGTCAGATTTAACAGCGGTGGTTATGCTCCCTTCTGGATGATTGAACGCCTGAACCGAAAGCCTATTTACTATTCACATTTCCCCTATGGCAAAGCATCTCTTCCAGAGCCTGATCCCGGTTCGTTTGGCCCAAAAGTATGCCTCACCAATGAATGGGCCGAGTCGGGTGGAGACATCTTTGCAGCCTATTTTCGGTTGGATAATAGTGGACTCCTCATCGGAAAAACGACGGCGGGAAACTTGGCGGCTTCAAATGGGTTTCGCTTGATGGACGGAGGAATCGTTATATATCCTGGACAGGGGATCCGAAACAATCGGGGGGAAAACGTGATCGAAAATATCGGCATCGCGCCGGATGTCGAGGTCACCAATCATCCGGAACAAATGATTCAGGGCCATGACGAGCAACTGGAGCGGGCTGTCAGCGAATTGATGAAACAGTTGAGCACTGAAGAGGAACTCGAGGGAGCGAATTAGGTCATCCGAAAGGGGCACTTGATCGCTTCTAAAGTGGTCCTGTGCCCCAGATCGTTCATCAGCCTCTGAGTCAAAGCTCTACGGGGCATTGTCTTGGTTACCGAAACAATCGCATCCCATTCGACTGAGGGTTTGGGATGGGTTTGCCCACCACGGATGAGCCTCTGCTCGGAACGGCATTCACTCGATGTTGTTGGCTTGATATGTCTTATACAATTCTGGATGTTTCGGTGAATTTGTGATGATCTGCCAGTCGTACGCGGAAGCCCGCAGAGCGTCCTTTTGGATCTTCAAGCCGAAGTAAAGTCGTTGGTATCCTAAAGATAGCCTGAAGTGAATCCCTTACCCGACACGAATGGTATTGTTTCGCACACTGGGCACTAGGGGCTACCACATTTAAGCGCCTCTCCTGAAGACAGGTGAGGCGCTTCTTTATTCAGACCAACTCTCCTAAAAATTTCCCCGCATGTAAAATTCGTATTCCATCACGAGACATGGTGTCTGTTGTTGTTTGGGTATCAATCTGAACAGCCTCAACTTCAGGATATTTTCCCTTCAAATACGATAGACCCCGGTGGCGCCGCCCGGGTGAAGATTTACATTCGACAAACTTGATGGGGTTGCCATCTTCCAGGATTACAAAATCGACTTCGCGTCCGGTTGTGTCACGGTAGTACCGCAATTCCATTCCCCGGCCTTCGCTATCCTCAAGGAAATGGCACCATTTCAAAAGGTGACAGGCCACCAGGTTTTCCAAGCGGGCGCCGGGGTTATCCACAATGGTCCAATCCATATGGTAATGTTTGGCCTCCTTTTTGACAGCCTTGATGGAGGGAGCGCCAAAAGGATAAATCCGAAAAATCATGTAGATGTTTTCCAGTATTTTTAGCCACCGGGCAACGGTCTGGTGGGCCACCTGAAGATCTTCTCTCAAGGAATTGATCGATAGAGGCGCCGAAACAAGCTGAGGCAACCGAAGAACCAGTTGCTGCACCAGGGCAATGTCCTTGACCTGTTCCAGATCCTGGAGGTCTTCGGTAACCAAGCGCGATCGGTATTCTTTACTCCAGCGGCGGGCCTGTTTCTCAGATCCCGAAAGGAAGGGTTCCGGAAATCCTCCGAGGGTTAAAAGATCGGTCAAATCTGCTGGTGAGGATGCGCCAATTTCGGCATAGGAAAGTGGATGAAGGCGATGAAAATGATAGCGTCCCTGAAGTGAATCCCCGCCATGGCGATAGTGGTCAAGCCTTGCGCTACCGGTGACCAGGATTTTCACTTCATCACTACGCTTGTCAAAAAGCCCCTTCACCATCTGCCGCCATCGTGAGAATTTATGTACTTCGTCCAGGATGAGTAATCCCGGCCCAGCAGGAAAACGTTCTTCCAGGATCATCTCTCTGTCTTCAAGAGCATCCCAGTTCAGGTAGCGGGATGGATCATGTGGTTTCTCACTTTGGAGAAGTTTCTTGGCCAGCGTGGTTTTCCCACATTGGCGGGGACCGGCCAGGAAAACCATTTTTCGGTTTAAATCGTCCAGGATCGTTTTTTCCAGATATCGGGTGATCCTCTTCATCTTTAACTCCAGTGTAAAAAACTATGGACTATTTTTAACCAAAGGTGAATATGGCACATGGATGCTGGTCGTGCAAAGGTTATTCGAAGAAGAACTGCGCTTGGGTTGCTTCCGGGGCCCAAATCCTGTTTGTTTTAGATATCTTTGCTGAAGTTAGGAATCTGAAGAGAGTTTGGTGGTTGGTTGTTTCCAGACTGAAACGGTATTGTTTCGCACGCTGGGCACCAGGGGCTACCACATCAAAAAGACTCCCTCATTTGAGGGAGTCTTTTTTTACGTGTATAAACAACGCTCCGCAAGTGTCGCTACTGGAAAGGAAAATCCACAATAACAGCAACGCCGACGGTATCTTTGAGAAAAACACAGGCACAGTACATCCCCTCAGCACCGTCGCGCCGCTTCTCGCAACACTATGATCCCCAATTCGTAACTTCTTCGGTTTCAGATTTCGAAAACCCAGGAGGTAAGCATGCCCCACACCCGTATCGGAATCCCCACCCTTTTGTATTTGGCAATCTTGATGATGGGAGCCGGTCCTGCCGTTGGGGACGACGTTCGTCGAATCTACAACGGTGCCACGCCCCGTGACGGCGTCCAGGCCATGGTATTGGAGGAACTCTGGCGGGTGGGCAATGAAGGGGACGGCATTTTCTTCGGACGCGTACCCCGAGTGGACACCGATCACCAGGGAAATATCTATATTCTCGACTCCCAACTCTGCCAAGTGCATGTCTATTCGCCGGCTGGCAACCTCTTGCGCACCGTATTCCGCGAGGGCGACGGGCCAGGCGAGGCCCGGGATGCCCGGGACATGCTGCTTATGCCGGACGGCGGCATCGGCCTGGTGCTGGTAGATATGGGCATCGTTAAGTTCGTGGATGGGATCGGCGATCCGGCCGGTTCGCTGCGTTTGGGCGGCGCCGAGGGGGGCAATTATGCTCTGGTGTCCGGCTCCGGTATCGACGGTGGCGTGGTATTGGCGGGTCGGTGCAGTTCGCCCGGAAAGACCAGATCGATCCGCCTCCGCCGGCTATTCCTCCAACGCTGCGACCTGAGCGGCAACCAGACCGCGGTCTACGCAGAGAACCACACGGTTTATGATTTCAATGACTTCAACTATGTGGAGCGCGACGAATTGCCGCCTTTCCACTGGGCTTACGACGTTGGAGCCGACGGTCGAGTCTTCGTCGCCGGCGATCGGAACGATTACGAAGTGATGGTTTACGATCCCGACGGCACGCCCGAACTTGTCATCGAAAGGGAATATTCGCCCTTCGCCCGCACGGACGAAGACCGCGAACGGTTCGCTCACATGATCGAGACGTCCATGGAAGGCCTGCCCTTCGAAACGAAAGTCGAACTGGAGGATACTTATCCGGCCATCTCCGTCCTTCAACGAGGACTTCAAGTGACCTCTGATGGTTCCCTGTGGGTGCTCAGCGGACGCGGCCTGAAGCCGGAAACCCCGGGGATCATGGCGGTCTACGATGTCTTCGACCCCGATGGTGTTTTCGTACGACAGGTGGCCTTGGCCGCCCCCCACGACGCTGCCCGAGTAGGAATCGTTCTGGCCGATGGAAATCTCGTGATCGTCATCGAAGGTTACATGGAATCCGTGGCCTCCTGGTTTGGCAACGGGGCAATTTTCAGCGGCGAGGAATGGAGTACTCCCGAGGTGGTTGTCTACAGGATGGGTGACGGGAAGTAGGTTTCTGCTCCTTGGCCGTTGCGTCTAGCGGTCGATCAGAGCTTCCTGTGGTCTGACACAGATTCTGGCACCTAGGTTGGCTAAATCACCGTGGTCAGAAAAACAGGGCCAATGCGGACATCATGGAGTGTACACCGGGAGCCTCTGGAACTTGTTGATAGACGGAATTTTACCTGAGTCAAGGATACAGTATTTGAGACCTGGGATTGGTTCGCACACTGGGACGTAGAGGCTACCACTCATTTGAGGGGGTCTTTTTCTGTGCACGAACCACTTGATCGAAAAATCTCTCAACGAAATTCTGGTAACTCTTCTGTAGTTTACACGTAAGTCATTTTGTGCCTTTTTAAACTCGTGCAGAATTTTACTCCAGCCAAAGGTTTATCCATGCTGCGTACGGTGGTCCTTCTTGTCTCACTTCTAGTTGTCATGTCTTCTGCTTGTGTGGCAACGCCCGTCCTCAAAGTTGGTGAGGAACTGGCCGGTGCCTTGACGGCCGGCGGCGAAGCTGCGTACTCATTGGAATTGGGCACCGAATACTTCGTATATGGTGCCGCGATGCAGAAAAGTGTAGATGTCATCATTACCGTCACAGGGCCGGATGGGGCAGAAGTAGGTGTTTTCGATGTTTCCGGAGAAGGACTGGATTACTTCCAATTCCAAAGCACAATTGAAGGCCTGTACGGAATCACTATCAAGCCTTTTGAAGATGGGGCCGGTGAGTTCTCAGTTTTGCTCTATATGACTGAAGCGCTGGCTGAGACACCGGCAGGAAAAGTGGACCAACTGATGGTGCGTTACGCCAACGATGCTACACCGGGGGCCATCATCGCCGTAGTTGAAGACGGCGAGATCAGCTTCCAAAAAGCCTATGGCATGGCCAACCTCAGTCACGGCATCCCCCTGACGACCACGACCATTACCAATATTGGTTCCACTTCGAAACAGTTCACCGCATTTGCCATCAATCTTCTGGTCAAAGAAGGTAAGCTTTCCTTCGACGATGATGTGCGCAAGTATCTTCCCGAAGTGCCGGACTTCGGTGAAACCGTGACTATCGGTCACCTTCTTTCACACACCAGTGGCTATCGCGAATACCTGAACGGGATCGCCATGAGCGGGCGTATGCTGGACGAAGGTGATTACATCGATCGCGATGAGATTCTTGCTCTTGTGATGCGCCAACCCGAGTTGCAGAATTCACCAGGCGCGGAATGGAATTACTGCAATACCGGATATTCCCTATTGGCCCTAATCGTAGAACGCATTACCGAAAAGGGTTTCGATGTGTGGATGAAGGAAAAAGTATTTGGGCCCCTGGGCATGGGAAACACCCAAGTGCGAATGCATCGCTCGAGTATCATCAAGAACAGTGCGCAAGGATATGTCGCCTTCCAGAGTCTTGGCTTTCGTGAGGTGCCGGATATCAGTGCCTCAGTCGGGGCCGGTGGTATTTACACAACGGTTGCCGACCTGGCTTTGTGGATGAAAAACCTCCATTCCGGTGAAGTGGGCGGGAAAGAAGTTATCGAAAAGATGACAACTCCTTTGGTTCTCACAGATGGAGATGAAAGTGCCTACGGCATGGGATTGGTTATCGACGAATTTCAAGGTCTGAGGCGAATTCAACACGGAGGAGGCGATTCTGCCCACCGTTCGACCTTCGCCTATTTTCCGGAAATCGACAAGGGAGTCATTACGCTCAGCAACAACGGAAGTTATTCCAGGGGAATTGCCGACAAGGTCGTTGAAGCTTTCTTTGCGGAAAATCTGACACCTGCCGAGACTCTAGCAGAGACCCAGAACGAATTTGATGCCTCCAACTATCAACCCGAAGGCTTTGACGAAATAGTCGGTCGATTTGAGCTGGAAGGAATCGATCTCATCCTTACCTTTTCCCGAGAGGACGATGTTTTCTATTGCCAGGCAACAGGGCAGCCAAGGACAACAATCGTGCCAACGGCGAACCTTGAATTCAACATTGAGGCCGTCGATGCCGCCATCAACTTCCACCGTGGTGACGACGGAGATATCAGTTCTCTGACTCTCCATCAGGGGGCTGGCATTACCGGTAATCGTTTGGCAGATGAAGCCTGGGTGCCGGATGCTGAAGAAATGGCGACTTATACCGGGCGATATTTTTCGAATGAGCTGGAAGCGTTTTACGAGATTGTTGTTGATGGCGATGATCTTGTCCTGAAACACCGTCGCTTCAGTGATGCGAAGCTTCAGATCAAGAAAAAGGATGTGTTTCTCGTAGCGTCCCCCCTCCGGGAATTGAGTTTTGTGCGGAGCGACGAGGGGATTCTCACTGGATTTGCAGCTTCCAATGGCCGCACTCGTGGAGTATTTTTTGAGAGGGTGAACTAAGGTAGCCTGCACCAAATTAAGAGAAATCGCCTCCCTGTTTTTGATCATGCAGGCAGTTTCTGATTGCCACCAGGCCGGCACGAATCGACCTGGCAAGGGAGGGGCGACTATGGGCGGACGGTGGCGACAAGTGTTTACTTCTATCGCCTTGAGGCAGGCAGCAACACAGAGGCGAGGAGAATGACTTTTGTGAAGTGAAAATTCCTCGGTCTGGTTGGTGGAATGAATCGAGGATACCCAGGGACGGAAGCAGAGAAGGAAAAAGTGAAACCCATGTCCCTGGACTAAAGTGTTTTCTGTGTCCCCGGTCGTTCAATTCATCCGAAACGAATTCTCTATTCTCGCAATTCTTCCAGGATATCAGTAGAGACCCAGAAGAAATCTTGAGTTTCTGTGTGTCTCATGAAGAACAAATATTTTCCGTCGGGTGATACCGTTGGAAAACGTTCACGTGTTTCTGTATTGATTTTATTCCCCAGATTCTTGGGGGTTCCCCATTTATTATCTTGAGTTTTAAAGCTGACATATAAATCAATATCTCCATATCCCCCCTCATGCATGGCGGCAAAAATCACATAATCTTCCATTGGGGACACGTAAATATTCCAGGCTGGACGAAAATCCTTATGTATGACAAGGGTATCTACCAAAGCGAATTTAGCGTCATTGTACGTGAATTTTGAAGTTATGCCCCCGGCGTTCTTGTATGCATTTCCTAATCTTGTAAACACTGGGCTATAGTTTTGATCTTGTGAGTTATATGGTTGTCCAGCATCTATCGGTTGGTCGCTCCAAGTACCATTTGTTTTTTCAACAAAATAGGTATTCATTGTTGAAGAAACCCACGGGCTTTTTACTTGGTAAAAGAAAAGTTTCTTCCCATCCAATGAATAAACTGGTCCACCATTGAGTCCATATGGATTTTCTTTTGTAAACTCAGCTAATTGTGGTTCAGCCCAGGTTCCTTTTTCGAATTTTGAATAAAATATTTGCTCTGTATTTTTTTCACCATCTTCTGTTTTGTAGGCTCCAGTCCATGCTGACCAAAATATCTCATCTCCGTTTGGTGAGACAGCAACTTGACAATGTTCAGCCCAGCTTTCATCGGAAACAAAACCAGGCGCGAACACTTCTGGGTTGTCACCTGGTGGCTTCTGCCCAAGATACTGATCTTGCAGGGGCGGGATGTTTTTCTCTGATAGAGCGCACCCGCACCCAACAATTATGATGGCCACATACGTCAGGAAGAAAACGTGCTTGAACTTCAACTTGATCTCCTTCTTCTTGCATAACTATGAATATCATCTTCTCTGGAAGATCTGAGACCCAACTTCAATTCCCCGCAGAATGGGACAGCCCCCCGACATCTGGTTGATTCAGGTACACTCTGGTTTCCCCATTTTTCTCGAGTTTCACGATGATCACGTCGCATTTACCGTCAGTGTCCAAGTCAGTTCATCACATGCTCTTTTTTTGCGTTGTAGACGTACCAGTCGCCGCTATCCCGGGGAATAACCACTTCGACCTGGGTATGTTTGGGGCCGATTTCATCCCAAACTTCGACATACCGGGCCGGATTACTGCCGGCGTGCATGGGGAAGAAGGTCGTGGGGCCGAACTTCTCCAGTGTGTAGTCGATGCCGAGGCGTACGGCCACCTGGTCACCGAAATTGCAGCCTGTGGTGGGCAACATGGTAAGGTCCGGGTGATAGCCTGCCGCCACCAGATAATCGATTTCCGGACAGTAGTTGCCGCTCATGTCGCGTTTGCGATTGGCGTGGTCACCGGCGTGGAAGATTGTCAACCCGTCGACTTCGACCATGAAACCCACACCACTGTCGTTGGAGGCGATGGTGTGCACCGTCACATCGCCGAATTTCTTTGATTCCCGGGGGCCGATGGATTCATGGGCCGGAACGTTTTCGTCGTTGGGCTCGAAACCCAGCAAATAGGTGATGTCCTTGACCTGTTCGCGCCACTCGAAGATCACCGGGTCGTAGTGGTCACCATGGACGTGGGACGCGAAGACCGTCACCTTCTGATCGGCGATCTCTTCGGGAGAGATGTTGCCATTGGCCAGGCCGGGGGAGTCTGCACCGCGACCGTTTTCGTAGTAGTCGAAAATCAGTAGGTTGTTCTGGGTTTGGACCGCCATGGAACTGTGGCCCAGGTACCACACCCGGGCGTCGCCCTTGGCCGGGGCTTTGGCTGCCTGCAAAGCACCTGAACACTTGCTGGCGCATTTTTTAATGGTGCCGGCCAGCTGGCATTCGGTGGTGGTCTTGCAGGATGCAGGGTCGGCCTTGGCCAGAACCTTGGCGATTTTGTCATTGCCGTGGTCGCTGGCCAGCATGATGGGCGTGGCTCCGGCATTGTCGGTGGTGTTCAAGGGTGCGCCCGCCTTGATCAGTCTGGCCGCAACATCACTATAGCCCCGGGCTGCGGCGATGTGCAGCGCTTGGCGGCCCTGAGGAGTCTCCACGGGATCGACCTTAGCGCCCGCTGCCAGCAGGGCCTCGACGTCGGCCAGATTTCCCCGTTCGCTCGCTTTGATCAGGGGTGTTTGTCCAAGCTCGCTGGCCAGGTTGGGGTCGGCTCCCGCCTTCAGCAAAACGGCCGTGACTTCGTCGTTGCTGGTCCAGACCGACGAGAACAGCCGTGTTATGCCGAATCTGTCCTGTTTGTTCAAATCGGCTCCTGCTTCGAGCAGCAGTTCGGCGATTGCGCCGTTGCCTCGAAAGGAGCACTGGGACAGGGCATCCCTGCCGTTGTTGTCCACATGCTTGGCGTCGGCGCCTTTGGCCAACAACCAGCGCACGGCATCGGTTTTTCCGCCGCCCGCGGCACCGGCCAGGGGTGTCGCGCCTGCGTTGTTGGCAGTATCGATCGGCACGCCGGATGACAGCAGAAATTCCAACATCTCCACATTCCCGCTTGTGGCGGCCGGGTACATAAAGGTGGGGTTGTTAGGAGTGGGTTTGGCCAAATCAATGCCTGCTTTGCGCAGCACATGGATGACCTCTATGCTACCCGAGATCATGGCAAAGTCGATGGGGGTTGATCCGTTCAGGTCGGCCTGGTCCGCCACCGCGCCATGCCGCAGCAGCAACCTGGCCGCATCGACCTGGCCGCGGAGGCAGGCCACCATCAGAGGCGTACTCTCGTCCGTGTCGTGACCTTCTACGATGGCGCCGGCTGCGATCAGATACTCCATGATCTCCAGTTGGCCGGCAATGGCTGCGATGTGCAGGGGCAAGCTGCGGTCTCGATCGTCGGCGGGTTGGCAGGTTACTTCGGCGTCGGCTCTTACCAGAGCCTGAACGCGAGACAAGTCGCCCGCTTCGATAGCCTGATGGATCTCGCCGGCCGTCGCTGTTGCGGCCATCAATACCAGTGCCAAAATAATTATCCAATTACGAAAAAACATGGTCGATCCTCCAGGATTACCCGATTTGGGGAGTGGGTTAACTGGGGAAGCACGGCGAGGAGCCGTCATGGTTACGGGCGAAGTGTGGAAATGCGTTGAAGCGGACCGATTGGGCGGTGGGTTGGCTCAATTTTGCGGCGAATGGACCGGCTGCAGCGGCTAAGAACCCCGCTAGAGCGAGTCACCGATTAGGGTCTCCAGCTGTGAGCGGTAGGAACGGGTCAGTTTCAGGTGGGCGCCGCCGTGCAATTCAACCCGGTACTCACCCCGCTTCAAGGGCGCCAGCTCGCAGACACGATCCAGGTTCACGATCACCGATCGACTAATTCGCGCAAAACCTTCGCTCCCCAGGCGGTCGGCCAGTTCGTTCAGGGTCTTGCGCAGCAAATAGGATCGCTGGCCACAGTGGATCCTGGCGTAGTCGCCGTTGGCCTCGATATAGTCGATGTCGCCGACCCTCAGGAACGAGATCCGGCCGCCGGTCTTGACCATCAATCGGCCGGCGTAGGGATGGGGATGATTTCGGTCCTGCCGGAGGCGCAGTACCTGCTCACGGGCGTGGGCCCAGGCCGCCTCGAAACGTTGGTTGGAGAACGGTTTCAACAGGTAGTCCAGGGCGTGAACCTTGAAGGCTTCCAGAGCGTAGCGGTCGTAGGCGGTAACAAAGACGATGACCGGCATTTGATCCGCGGGTATTCGATCGACCACCTCGAAGCCGTCCAGATCCGGCATCTGAATATCGAGGAACAGTACGTCAGGTTGATGTTTGTCGATGGTCTGCAACGCATCGCGTCCGCCACCGCATTCGGCAACGACCTCGCAGCCGGCGAGGTCCCGCAGCCGCAGCATCAGATTTTCCCGGGCCAGGGGTTCGTCGTCCACGATTATCGTGCGAATGGGTTTCATGATTCCGTTCCGGGGTTGGTGTCGGCTGTTTCATCCTGATTGCGCCAAGGCAGGGACAGGGTTGCCACCGTGCCGCACCGGGGACCGTCCGCCAGTTGGAAGGCGTGATCATCGGGATAGAGTTGCTGCAGGCGTGCCCTGATATTGCCCAAGCCGACGCCCTCGGTAGGCAACTCGGTAGTAAGTCCGGGCCCGTTATCGGCAACTTCGATTATCAACCGTCCGGCGCTCACCGTTGCGTTGATATTGATGGTCCCCACGCCGTCCACTTTTCCGGCCCCGTGGCGGATTGAATTCTCTACCAGCGGCTGCAACACCAGGGCGGGCAGAACGGCTGTGCGAGCCTCGGCGTCGATCTCGAGACTGACCTGCAGCCGGTCGCCGAATCGCTCGCGTTGAATCTGTAGATAAGCCTCCAGGAACTCCAGTTCCACATCCAGAGGCACCACTTGGCTGTTGCTGTTGTCGAGGGTCATACGCAGAAAATCGCTGAGCGCCAAAAGCATTCGGTGGGCGCCCTGGTTGTCGCCGCGCATGATCAGCGTGCTGATGGCGTGTAGGGCGTTGAACAGGAAATGGGGTTGCAACTGCATACGCAAGGCATCCAGACGGGCGTCGGCCAGGGACGCCTGCAGGTTGGCCTTCTCCACGGCCAACTGGGCACTGGCTCGCTCGTTCTCCCGATAGCTGCGATTGGCTTCCACCAGCAGGACCGCCGCCACCGCGATCGCGTAGATCATCAGCTCAAGCTCGACTACCCGGGTCAGTCGTTTTGCCACGCTTTGGACAAAAACAGCCCCCTGGGGTAGTTTGCCTTGGATCGCCAGATAGGCCAGCTGAGTGGCACCGATGTGGATATGGGCGTAGACAATAGCCGTCACGATATGGATCATTGTGATCCGAATCCGACGGCCGGCGGGAAATGCCAGGCGCCTGGCGAACCAGGCCACCGCCGGCATCAGCAAGGCCGCAGTCCACCAGAAAGGCAGATAATTGATCGCTAGTTTTTGCCAGGTTACGGACTTGCCCCCGAGTTCCTGAAAAACGTAGAACTGACCAGAGTCGAACAATCCCACCAGGCCGGTGGCTGCCAGGGAAATCAGCAACACGTTGAGCAAGTAGCGTGATGTTGGGCGATCAAAGTCGGGTGCTGTGATCATCGGGACTCCGGGGATGAGGCGAAGGACGACACTTTTTGTCGTCGGCAAACTGTTCAAACGGATATCAGCCGGAATTGTTGCTCAGTCTTTAGGCATCCGGCAGAAAATGACCTCCATCGCCTCGGCTTCCTCTTCTCCAAAATTAACGTTCTGCGCGCCGCGGCTTGCCCAGCGGGCCAAAGCATATCCCTTCACAAGGAGGACCCGGTCACCGCCGAGAAACCGCAGACCATCGTACACCGGGTTCCCTTCTGCTTTGATGGATACTTCCTGCAGCCAGACGCCCTCCGGTGAGAAAGTGTCGTAAGTGAGAAATACGCCTTCCGGTTGATCATGCCCGCTGCGGTTGTGCAGCACCCAGAGCACCCCTTCATCGTCTATGTGCATCTCGGCAATGGCCGGCTCACTCGGTTCGAGAACCCTTTCCAATTTCAAGGCTTCACCGGTCAGCCAAGCGTCGATCAGGGCATTCAAACGCCTAACCTCGCCCTTGTCGCGCTTCCGGGTCTGGAAATCCCGTTCGATGATCTTGTCCAGTGTTCCATCGGAGTTGTAGACCTCGATGGCGTACTCGTCCCAGCTACGCACCGTGTAGACTTTCCCCTCGGAATCCACCGTGTTGGCAAAAAAGAACGAAGGCAACAATTCCTTTTCTACAAACAGCGGCTTGGTGAAGTCGACCGTCATCGTTTCCTCATGATATCGCACCAGCTCTTCGCCGGTTTCCGAGAGTCGGGCGAGATACTCGACCTGCTTTTGACCGTTCTCAATGGGAATGGTTCTCTGGGCTGCCACCATGATGGTTCCCCCTCGATGAACCGCGCGCAAAGCAGCCGGGAATCCGGTCTGGGGACCGCCATCACCGCCGAAGCTAACAGCACTCTTCGGATCCCCATCCAGCGAAAGAGTGACGAAGCGGGCAGGAAACAGTTCGAGGATGCCAAGGGTCCGGTCCGGCAAGGGAATCAAGCACTGCGGAGCGCGGATCTCGCCCGGCCCTTCGCCCTGACGACTGAGGGTCCGCAAGTGCTCGCCCGTCGGCGAAAACACGTCGACCTGACAGATCTGGGAGTCCAGCAGGTAGATGTTCCCGTCATCGTCTTCCATGGAATCGATCATCATGCCGAAAATGAAGTCGCCCTCCTCTCCGCCGACCCGCCACGATTCGACCAGTTCGATGGTCTTGGGCTGAAGCTGGGGCTTTTCGTTCTTTATGACAGGCGCTTCGGCGAACGAGGAAGCCGCACCCAGAATGAGCAAAACGATGGTGGTCGAAATCGGCAGGGAAGACCGATGTATTCTCATGAGAAATTCCTTTCGGGAATCATGTCCAAGATTTCCGCGAGGATAGACGGCTGAACTTCGAATAGGTTACCAACTTTCGATTGTCACAAAACAGGTGACCGGGTATTCAAAATCCAAGACAAACCTCAATAGCATAATGCACGGCGTCTGACTGCCGAGTAATAATCAGGTAGCGGGTTCAAGGATGTCGTTACAATGCCGATATTCTGTTTGCAAGAGACCCGATCCGGGGTTGGCAAGAAAAGGCCTGTGACGCCAGGGAAACTTAGGAGCAAGACCGTGAAGAAAATAGTGGGATATTTGATTGTATCAGCGCTCATGACCGTGATGGCCGTTCACATTGTTGGTTGCGGCAATGACGACCCGGTTGCGCTCCCTGATCCGACCATTCTGAAAGCCATCGTCAGGAGCAGTACTGACCACTCGCCGGTAGAAAATTCGAATGTTGTTCTTTACCAGGCTGAAAATAACGAGGCCGTGATCAGAGGTATGACGGATTCGAGCGGGACTGTGTATTTTGAGGTCGAGGCGGGCAACTATTTCCTCAACATTTCAGCCCAGGGATATGAGTCCGTTCCTCCGGAAAATATGGCTCCCATACCGTTCTTTGTGGCGGTGGAAGATACAACGGTAGAGGGTATTTTTCTGAATGTCCGGGAAAATGCAGGAAGCGCCGGTTATGTCCAGGGGTTAGTCGATCCGGCCATCAACAATTTTCTGATTCTGGCTGAATCGCAGGCTAGTCAGGAAAAATATTACACGGTTTCCGGGCCCGATGGATTTTTCGTTCTCTACAACTTGCCTTACGGCACCTATGAAATCGAAGCCCTGAAATCGGGCTACAAGATGGATGACCTTGTAACCGCCTCCATCTCGTCGCTGGTCGGGGTAGACACCGTCAGAATCCCGGTTTCGGTATATCAGGGTTCTCTGGTAACGGGTTCTGTCACGTTCCTGGCTTCCGAGAATTCCTCGGTCGATATTACCATGTTGGACCCGGAAACCCGTGCGGTAATTCCGGGTTTGTCCGTGATGAGTGATGTGTCGGGACTGAATTACAGGATCGAAAACATCCCCGACGGTTCTTACCTTGCATGGGCCTCCCTGCAGAATGACGGGTACGTCATTGATCCCGACTGGGTATTTAAAAACCCCGATGGTCTGAATATCACTTTTGCGACTTCGGGAACCCAAGAGTTGAATTTCAGCGTCACCGGCTCCATCACTCTTGTTTCCCCGACGAATCCGGCGGATTCTACTTTTGCCTTCATGGCGGATTCGCAGATGCCTACCTTCAGGTGGATACCCTATCCTTCCACCAAGGAATATTTCATCGAGGTGAAGGATAACAACGGTAATGCCCTCTGGGGTGGCATGAACGGTGATGGAACGGTAAATCATGATTTCATTGGGGCCGATACAGAGAGCGTCGTCTATAATTTCGACAGCCAACCAGGAGCTCCCGCTTTGAGGCCGGGAATGATTTATCAATGGCGGCTGTGGGCCGACAAGGGGACGCAGGAAGACAGTTATGTCGAGCAGTTGATATCCTCAAGCGAGGATCTGCTGGGGATTTTCCAGATTCCGGAAAATTCATCTGAATAATTGTTCTGGGCTCGAGCCAGATTACTCGTTCATTGTGTATGACCCGCGCATGGTGCACACATGCTCCAGCCAAACCCGGTCAAAGCGATCCGTGTCGACGGCCGGTCTGTGCATCATCAGTTTACAGTGCCACTGCTGCAGCCAGGTTGTCGAAGGTTTGTCGCGCAGTTTAAGCGCGTAGGCGGAGAAATCACGCACCATGAACTCGAAAATCTGGTCGATGGTATCGTCGTCGATGTCGCAGATCTCGGCATTTTCCAAAATCAATTGCCCATAGACCACCAAAGTGAACATTTGTCCCAGTGCCAGCAGGAAATCGATGTCGCGGAGTTGTTCCTTGTGCGGGCGCGCCAGCAGGAGCATTCGCTTCAACACTGCGGTCTGCTTGCGGAATACACGCACATTGGGTGCATCACATCCTGCATACGCCCTGCGATAATCATGGAAACGAACCTTGCCCAATCCTCGTGCGGGTCCCTGGTTGAAAAGAAATTCGTCGTCCGCCGCCTGGTCCTGGCGCCCAATATCGGGAAAATTCACAGATTTGAAGAAGTAGTTTGCCATGAATTTCATGATCAACGCGATGTTGACGTGGACCGTGCCTTCCAACTTGGGTAAGGCCCTTATGTCCCGGGCCGCCATCTCAAAGAAGGTGTCCTTTTCAAATCCCTTGGCGGCGATCACATCCCAGAGCAGGTCGATCACCGATTCGCCCTCCGTGGTCACTTTCATTTTGACGATGGCGTTGTACAGCAGGTAGCGCCGGTCGTCGGCTGAGCCTACACGCATGTAGTCGGCGGCGCGGAGGGCGAAGAGGCGCATGGCGACAAGGCGCGCGTAGGCGTCGACGAACAGGTTGCGCACATGGGGGAAGTCGGTCACGGGATTTCCATAGAGAATGCGGCTTGAGGCATGGTTGATCGATTCGTGGAAAGCGTGGGTGCACATTCCGATCGACGACCAACCCAGGTTGTATTTACCGATGTTGACGGTGTTCATCGCCGTATCCCAGGCTTTGTCACCGCGGGCGATAATGTCTGCTTCGGTGACCGGATAGTCGTGCAGGGCAAATTCGGCGACAAAGTTCTGGCTGGCTACAACATTTTTGACCAGTTCGTATTTTTCGTGGTTGAAGTCCGCCGCAAAGAAGACGAACTCACCGGTGTCGGCCATTTTTCCCAGGGTCGATACCAGGGGTGCTTCGTTGCCGTTGCCGATGTAGTACTTGGATCCGTTGGCCAGCCAGGTCCCATCGTTCCGGGGCGTCAATGTCATCTCGGTGGAGTAGACATCCGCGCCGTGGTCCCGCTCGGACAAACCGAAAGCAAAGACCGAACCATCGCGCAAAAGCTCCGCGGCTCGCTTTTTCACCGTTTCATTCTTTGACATCCAGACCGGGCCCAGGCCCAAGATCGAAACCTGCCACGTGTACCAGTAGGCTAGGCCGTAGAAGCCGAGGATTTCATTGAAGCGGGCGATCCGGTGGGTGTCCCAACGCTGTGCGCCGCTGCCGAAACGGGAAGGAGTGAGCAGGGTGGAGAATACTTGTTCCCTTTTTACGAACTCCAAGAAGTCAGCGTACCAGATTCGCTGCTGATCATCTTCCTTGAGGCGGGCTTTTCCCTTCTCTTCAAAGAACCGGATTGTCTTGAGCATGATCTCGCGCGACGTGTCATCAAGATTTCCTGGATCGAAATCCTGGGGATTGAACAGGAACATGAATTCTCCTTCACCAGGAAACAGAAGGTGGCAGAACAATGGGCGGTGTTTCCTACACGACAATCGTACCATGACCTCGCCGCGTGGTAAATACGGCGAACCGTTATGGCGAACCGCAGCCTAGACGGCTAAATGGTTTAGACGGCTAAATGGTTTTGAATCAGGCCGGATGGTCATGTAACGTATGGATGAATCGGTATTATTCCAGAGGTGTTCAGCTGACAAGAATCGGTTTGAGATCCAATGTTTCCAGAGCCTGCACGACCTCCGCCACCCTGATCGGTTTGGCCAAGTGAAGGTTCATCCCGGCCTCCAGGCTCTTTTGCACCTCCGGGAGAGTTGCTTCAGCGGTCAGGGCCAGGATGGGAATATCAGCCAGATGGTCCCGGCGGGCGCGGATCTTCGCAGCGCAAGTGTACCCGTCCATGACGGGCATCCGGATGTCCATGAAAACCAGGTCATAGCTGTCCTGCTCCAGCATTTCCAAGGCCTCGGCTCCGTTCTCGGCGATATCCACCGTAATCCCGATTCGTTTCAGTAGATTCATGACCACCACTTGGTTGAACTTGTTATCCTCAGCCAGCAGCGCCTTCAGGTGGAAATCGAAATGTTCGGATGGATTCTGGGATGTCTCTGGAACCGGTGGGGCGCACTGGGGCAGGCTCAGGTTCACGGTAAAGATCGACCCTTTGCCTTCCTCGGATTCCGCCACGATATCACCGTCCATCAGATTGGACAGTTTTCGGCTGATGGCCAAGCCCAGGCCGGTCCCTCCGTATTGGCGGGTGGTAGAGTTGTCGGCCTGTTCAAACTGATCGAAGACTGCCCCCAGGCGGTGCTCCGGGATTCCGATGCCGGTGTCTTCGATTGTCAGGCTTATGTTGTTCCCGCTACCGGATTCCCTGATGACGGCGGACAGTTTCACATGTCCCTTGTCGGTAAACTTGATGGCGTTGCCCACAAGGTTCAAAACGATCTGCCGCACACGGGTGGGATCTCCCAGAAAGTATGAGCGCGTGTTTTCAGGGTAGTCGAATACGAGATCCACTCCCTGCCCCGCGGCGGTGGGTCTCATTAACAGAACCACGTCGTTCATGACCTGTCTCAGGTCGAAGGGCACGGTCTCCAGGTTCAACTGGTTGTCCGTGATCTTGGAAAAGTCCAGGATATCGTTGATGATGTTCAGCAGGGATTCAACGGACCGGGTGATGATGTGCAGGTGATTCCGCTGTTCTGTCTCGAGCTCCGTTTCCCCCAGAATCTCCGCCATGCCCAGGATTCCGTTCATGGGTGTACGGATCTCATGGCTCATCGTGGCCAGGAAGCGGTCCTTTGCCTTGTCCGCCAGTTTCGATTCGGCCAGCTGGATTTTCAGTTCCTGCATAGCCTCTAGACGATGAAGTATGGTAAGGAAAAATACGGGCAGGATGATCACCCCCATGAGTAGCCCTATGCCCATACTCACGTTTTCTTGCCAAAAGGGGTTGAAAATCAGCAAGGATCCGAATCCCACGGCACCGGTAATTACAGCGGCGATCAGAGGCCGCTTGCCGAAACGGATGCCGTTTCCGATTATGATCCACAGAAAAATCGGGTAGTATCCCGTAACATGCCGGCCGCAGAGGTGCAGGAAGATCGTCATGATACCGAGGTCGGCGACCATACTGATGAAACGTCGCCACGGATATCGATAGGGGCTTCGCCGAACCATTACATACCAGGAAATGGAGAAAACCAGATAGCCCAGGATGGCGGATAGGCCCAGAATCAGGGTGCTGTCTTGCTCGAAACCGCGGAAGTGCCAGATCAAACTGAAGGCGATCAAGGAGATTACACACATCCAAATCCTGGCCCGACTCTGGGATCGCTCCTCATCGGTGGTTTTTATCCAGGGTCGTTTCAAGGCAATCCTTAGGGCGGTTGTTGGAAATTTGGAATTTTGTGGATCTGAAAAGGTCATCGGCAATAGCACGACATGGTTGAGCCTTAATGTGTATGAGCATGTCCGCAAATTGATGAGGCTTCATTACATTACAGTGTGGACCAACGGGTGATTCAATTAACCAGGGCCAGAGGAAGATGAAGTGAAACGAACCATTTTGCTGTTTATCGATGGATTGGGCTGGGGTCTCGACGATCCGGAGATCAATCCTCAATGTTCGTATGGGGGAAAGCTGTTGGGCTTTCCCTTGTGGGAGAATGGCGAAGAAGGACTGTGGCTGGGCCCGAATAGTGGACAGGCCCATCCGATCGACGCGATTCTGGATGTGCCAGGAGTACCCCAAAGCGCCACCGGGCAAACCACTCTGCTGACAGGAATCAACGCCCAGGCCAAGTTAGGGAAACATTTGACCGGCTTTCCCAATGCTGTGCTGCGTGGAATCCTGCTGGAACACTCCCTTTTGAAGAAGATTACCGAGGGCGGATTCCGGGCCCGATTCCTCAACGCCTTTCGGCCCCGGTTTTTCGATCTGCCGAGGGAGCGCCAACTCATGTTTTCGGCGACCACGGTGTCCAACCTGGCAGCCGACCTGCCGTTCTTCACGCTGGACGATCTGGAAGCCGGCCGTTCAATCTACCAGGAGTTCACCAACCGGGAGCTGATCGAGCGGGGTTTTCCTGTACGGCCCGTGACCCCCGTCCAGGCCGGAGGGATTCTGGCCAGGCAATCTTTGGCGAATAACTTCACGCTCTTCGAGTATTTCCAAACAGACCGGGCCGGACACAGCAGGGATTGGGTACGCTGTCGCGAAGAACTGGTCAAGTTGGATGAATTCCTGTTTAGCCTGCTTGAGGATCTCAAGGAAGAGTTATCCACCGAGACCCTGGTGCTGCTGACCAGCGACCACGGTAATCTGGAGGACCTTTCCACGCGCCGCCATACGATGAACCCGGTTCCCCTGGCAGCCTGGGGCCGAGACGCGGGGGATCTTCTGGAAGGTGTGGACAGGCTGGACCAGGTGGCCGGGGCCATCCTGGCCAGGCACGGACTGGGAGGCTGAAAAGACGTTGGTTCCCGATACACGGATCGTAGTCACCGAGGCGACCGGATCAACTTCTATGGGGAAACTTCAATGCTTGGATCCGGTACCCATCTTCCCAGGGTACGAGCAGGAAATTGGGGCCAAGGCCGGGGGCGGATCTTTCCGGCCCGTCCATTTCGATGATCAGGATGTATTCCTCGACCGGGACAATTTCGCCGCTGAACGTGGTCCGGGTCGAGGTTCTATTCAAGGTGGGAAATACATACTGGCAGCGACTGAAGTCTAAACAGTAGTCACCACCCCTGATGGCCTGGTCGAACTGCTCCTTCAATAATTGCAATTGTTCAGGACGCAGGCTGTTTCTGGCGAATTGGCTTTCCGCCCCGCGTCCGCTGCGCAGGTTTTCGGCTATCAGGAAGTCCGCTTCGGTGATGGTAAGCTTCGAGAAGGCTTCCCAGTCCTGGGCTTTCAGGGCCTGGCAAGCCAGGTGGATTGTTCGTTCCTGGGGTGACGGCCCACATCCGGCCAGAGAAAAAACGACGGCTATCATCAAAAGGAAAAATTTGAGAAAGTGCTTACGAATGAAGTTCAAGACAAGTTCCCCCGATTAGTGGACATCTGGACGGCCCGACAGCTTCGATCAGGGCAGCGGACCTTCGAGGAAGAAGATCTCGAAGACCTTTTCGTGGAAAATTGGACCGTGTCCGAAGAAACCCTCCTCACCGAAAAGCTCTCCGTGGTCGGACATGATCATAAACCAGGTGTTCTCCGGGCAACGCTCCATGAATTTCCCGACCACTCCGTCAAGATGCTCTACACAGGTGATCTGTTTTTCGTAGAAGGCCCGGAATTGCTCGGGAGTGAAGAACTCGTCGTTCTTTTTTCCCTTCAGGAATTCAGAAGGATTCTTGAGGAAGTCGTCCAGATGCTTGAAAACCCCGTGGACACCGCTGATGTGGGGCAGATCTTCTGCCGTCTCGCCGGGCAACAGGTACGGGTAGTGGGTCTCGCCCGTATTGATGAAATAGAAACCGGGATCATCAGCTGTGATCCGGATCCCCGGGAAATCATCCTTGCCTTCCAGGATGACCCCCAGGTCGTTGTGGGAGGGGGCCAGGTCGTAACGGTCGAAATGGGCCGACATGCTGGTCATCGGGTTCAGGACGGGCAGGCTCACGACGCCCTCGGTGCGGTAGCCCTGGGATTTCAGGAAGGCGGGGAGGGAGAGCTGGGGAACGAACTTGCCGAACTCGACATCCTTGATGTTCAGGCGCCGGGACCAGAGAGAGAATTCTTCACGGTAGACATTGGAGGCGAACACGCCTTTGGGACTCTGATGCGGGAGCATTCCCATCAGGAAAGTGTAGTGGCTGGGGCTGGTCCAGCTGGCGTAGCTGTAACGCTTCTCGGCAGGTCCGATCCGGTCCAGGTTGGGCGTTCTGGCCGCCTGATAGGCGTCCCAACGGCAACTGTCGAAGACGATGAAAACAAGGTTGTTCTTCTGGTCGTCTCCGCGCAGGATTTTCTTCACACCGTTCAGGAAACCCGCCATAACAATCCTCATTCTTTAAGCCAGGCACTTCCATCGAAACACAGTAGGAAGATCGTGCCATGTAAGACCCGTGGCAAGTAAATGGTCCTTCAATAAACAAACCGCCGGCTTGGGGGAAAGCCGACGGTTCGGGGAAGGATAACTACTTGAGCCATCCTTATAAGGGACCCATTGTATTCTACAAGGCGTCGTTCAGGGCGCCGGCCAGGTCTTCCTTGGAACGAAGGCCGACAAAGCTGTTCAAAACTTCGCCGCCCTTGAAAAGCATCACGGTGGGGATACCTCGGATCCCGAACTTCCCCGCCAATTCCTGGTCGTTGTCCACATTCACTTTGCCGATCTTGACCTTGTCTCCAAACTCACTGGCCAGTTCCTCGACGATCGGGCCGATCATCTTGCAGGGGCCGCACCAGGGAGCCCAGAAATCCACGAGAACGGGCACGTCGCTACCGACCACTTCACTTTCGAAATTGGCTGCGTTGAATTCCATTACGTTGGCCATTTCGGTCACCTTTTCCTTGTTTTTTGTTTAAGGCAGGATTCATCCCCGCCACATTTTTGAATTACAGGCCTTATAACGCAATAGGTATACCTGAATTGTGTTTTCCCCCTTGTAGATTTTCATTATTCTGTAAGTAGTTGAAAAACAGGATGTTAAAATTATTATTTGCCTGATTTGAAGAAGATGTGTTCACTCAGGGATACAATGAATACTTGCGAAAAGTGTTGAATTCAACGATAATGTTGCAACGATAGTGTTGCGTGCAACATTGTTTGCGAAATGGAGGAGTAAGTAGAATGAGTAAACCTTCTGGCGATGGGGGCACGGGACTTTCCGTGGCCAGGTTGTTGGCCCGGATCCAGCCGGCAAACCTATTGTCCATAATATCTTCCCTGCGGGAAGGGTTGCTCGCCCTGGATACGGACTTGCGCATTATTTCCATGAATCCGGCTGCGGAGTTGATTCTGGGTCGGGACCAGAATGATTTGATCGGAACCTCGGTCTGCGAGTTGTTTGGTGATTCGGCCTGTCCACAGGATGTGTTGGCCGCAACTCTACGCTCGGGCGAACCCGTGTTGGATTTTCAGACCACGGTTCAACTGGCCGATGGAATGAAGGGCCATGTGGTTTTGCGCACCGTTCCCCTAAGGCACAGGGACGGATCGGATCTCGGCATCGGTCTGATCCTCGGTGATGTGACCGAGGTGACAACCCTGCTCAAGGAGAAGACGCACCGTCATTCCCTGGGTAGAATTGTAGGCAAGGCCAAGAGGATGCAGGAACTGTTTTCCCTGATCGCCAACGTGGCTGAAAGCGAAGCATCGGTTTTGATACGGGGCCAGAGCGGGACTGGCAAGGAGTTGGTGGCCCGGGCCGTTCATGAAGCAAGCCGCCGCGCATCCGGGCCTTTCGTGCAGGTCAACTGCTCAGCCCTTTCCGAAAACCTGTTGGAGAGTGAGCTTTTCGGACACGTGCGCGGAGCATACACGGGGGCGATTTCGGATCGACTTGGGCGCTTCGAGGAGGCGAACGGCGGGACAATATTTCTGGACGAGATCGGCGACGTAAGTCCGGTGGTTCAGGTCAAACTTTTGCGGGTTCTGCAGGAGCGGGTCATCCAGAGGGTGGGAGACAACCGGTCAATTCCGGTTGATGTCAGGGTTGTTTCGGCGACTAATCGCGACCTCGAACATTTGCTGGCAACCGGCCACCTGCGGGAGGATTTTTTCTACAGGATCAAGGTCGTGTCCCTGGATATCCCGCCTCTGTGTGAACGTCGGGAGGATATCCCGCTTCTGGTGGCGAATTTCATGGAGAAATTATCCCGCCGCGCCGGGCCGGGAGGAAGGGCCGGTGAAGCCGGTGAGACGGTGATTTCGGCCGAGGCCATGAAACTTATGCTGAACCACACATGGCCGGGGAATGTTCGGGAACTGGAAAACGCCCTGGAACACGCCATGGTTCTGAGTCGGGGCGGGATAATCGAACCGGATCATTTTCCTCCCGAAGTAGGGAAACCGTCACGGCCCGTCTCGCCTCCAGCGGGTAGCAGCAAGGAGTGGGGTGGTCAGGAGAAGCAAACCATCGAGGCTGCGCTGGAAAGAACCGGCTGGAATCGGACGAAAGCGGCCCGGGTGCTGGGTATCGACCGGTCGACCTTGTGGCGTAAAATAAAACTACATGGGCTGCGGCCGCCGGAGTAGGGAGTAATAAGGCTGGTCAAACGAACAGCGCGAGAGAAAAAATCCCCCCGTTCCAGCCTTCACTCGGGTTGGAACCAGGGGGAAATTTTTGGCCAGTTCTTCATGTCCGATTATTAACGGATTATTCTGCTCTTGAAAACTTTCCGCACGGGCTTGCGGCCACGTCGGTCATCGTCGCAACGGTCGGGTGTGTGGCGGCTAAGGTCTCCGATATGCGATTGGTAGGGTCTCAGGGCTTTGCGCATCATCTTCGGGGACAGCCGCAGCAGTCGGCCGATCTCGTTCCAGGAGTAACCCACTCGCCGCAATTGAAGCAGTTCGTGTCGGCTGTAAGGGGTTCTTTTGGCCAGTTTCATGGCGATCTTACGGTCCACTTTGGTAATCTGATAATCCCGGTAGCGGGGATGGACTTTCACATGGAGCCCCGGTCCCGGCCCATCGGAATGGAATACGGCGCTAATGGTGGGGGTTTTTACTTTAACCCCAAATCTGATACCAGCCTGCGAACTGGAGGGGATGGCCAGAAAGGACAGCGTCAGAACTGCCAGCGCGGGAAGGATCAACCGGCGTCCGCTCAGATGATTGTTGGATTGGCGTTTCATGATCTTCCTCCTAATTCTTTTGTCCGTCCGTTTTGGCTTCCCCGTCCGGGTCACCGAGCGGTCGGGATACACTCCCATTATCCAGAATCGTTCCAATACGTGGATAATCTGTAAAGTGATGAGAATAAACAGTTTAAAAACACACTTAAGTGTACGTGGAGGAACGGTCCCATTTATTAGACTCAGCAACAGTGCATAAGTGTACTCGATCGAGGACAGCAAATATTCCGTTCAGAGATAGCTCCACCCATGGTTGTGCCCCGGGCGATTTGTTGCTGGATTGTCTTTCGAAACCGGTCTCAAATCTCCCGCCGATTTTCCCCCGGGGGAAATATTCTTCGCTTGGCGGGATCGCAAAACGATTCAAAATTGTGTGTTGGTAGGGAGTCTTCTTTCTCAATTCGGCCCCGGATTTCAATCCGGGGCCGCTTTTTAATCCGCAGCGCTCAACTGGATTGCCGCCGGTATCTCCTACTTTTCCTTCTCGGTCCAAACCACGATAATGTTCAGCAGCGTATCGGTGGCATGTTCCATGTCCTTGACGCAGATCCACTCGCCGTAGCCGTGGAAGTCCTGCTCGCCGGTGAAGATGTTCGGTGTGGGCAGGCCCTTGGCCGACAGCGTGGAGCCGTCGGTGCCGCCGCGGATCGAACCACGGATGGGCTCGATGCCGGCGCGCTTTACCGCCTCAAGGGCGTAATCCATGGCGCGAGGCTCCTTGGCCAGGTCGTACTTCATGTTCCGGTAGTATTCCTTGATCTCGATCTTGACGCTGGATCCGGGCCATTCCTGGCAGGCCTTTTCGGCGAATTCCTTGATCATCTTCGCCTTGGGCGCCAAACCGTCCACGTCGAAATCTCGGATCAGCACCGTGACTTCGGTTTCGCTGGTGTTGCCCTTGATGTTGATGGGGTGGATGTACCCCTCGGCGCCTTCTGTGGTCTCGGGAGCGCCGTCACGGGGCAGGCTGGCCAGGAACTCGCCGGCCACCTTCACCGAGGGAACCATCTTGTCCTTGGCGTAGCCGGGGTGGATGTCCCGGCCCACGAAGGTAACGATGGCGCTGTCGGCGCTGAATGTCTCGTCCTCGACTTCGCCTCGTTGCCCGCCGTCCATGGTGTAGGCGACCAGGGCTCCGAACTTTTCAACGTCGAAATGCTTGACGCCGGCGCCCACTTCCTCGTCGGGAGTGAAGGCGATTTTGACCGTGCCGTGCGTGAAGTCGGGATTCTCCAGGATGCGGGTCAGACTCTCAAGGATCTCGGCGATACCGGCCTTGTCGTCGGCCCCCAGCAGGGTGGTTCCGTCGGCGGTGATGATCGTTTCACCGATGCAGGTTTTCAGGTAGGGATTTTCGGCTTCCAGAATCTTCTTGTCGTTATTGGGCAGGATGATGTCGCCACCCTGGTAGTTCTCGTGGAAAGTGGGCACCACGTTCTCGCCACTGACCTCTGGGTAGGTGTCCATGTGGGCGATGAAGGCGATCACCGGGACGTTTTCACAGCCTGGAGTGGCCGGCAAAGTGGCGGTCACGTAGCAATTGTCATCCACGGCGGCGTCGCTCAGGCCTACGGCTTTCAATTCCTCGACCAGGATTTTCGCCAGGTCGAACTGGCGCTCACTGGAGGGATAAGTTTCTGAATCCTCGACGCTCGTCGTGTGGATCTTGGCGTAGGAAACAAAACGGTCGACCAGGCTGGGAAATTTGGAATCGGCGGCGCGCTTGAGCATGGGAAGCCTCCAGGAAAGCAAGAGTATGGCCGCGGTCGGGGGGCCGGGCCGGATGTGTCAGTCAACGCTCGGAATATGGCGGTTTTGTTCGCTTGTAGCAAGCTGCGGTGGAGGGGCTGTCCGCGGAGGGGCCGGTCAGGGGGGTGGCATACCGCGCCGGGCCATCTCCCGACAAGCCAACTCCTCCAGTCGGGGCAACGCGTGGTCGAAGAACTGTGCCCAGCCCTCGCATAGCCAGCTACCTGTTCCTGCAGGATATCCTGCAGGACTACGGTGGGCAGGGCAATCACCCTGACACAAATCCAGGTAACGGCATTCCAGGCAAGGTCGGGCGGAGGGGGTTTTGAGGGCTCCGAATTCCCGGAAGGTGGGTCCGTGTTGGATGTCGGCCAGCGATTCTGTAAGGACGTTGCCCAGCTTCCGGTTCGGCTCCACGAAAAAATCGCAGGGATAGACATCGCCGTTGTGTTCTATGACCAGGTATTGCCGGCAATCGCGTCCGAAGGTACAGATGCCCTCCTGACCCAGGGCCAACCGGGCCATGAGAGCGTCGAAGAGTCGGATAGAAATGCGCCCCGGGCCCTGTGGCCACCAGCGATCGAAAATTCCGCAGAGGAAATCGCCCCACTGGGAGGCTGTGATCGAGTAGGGTTGCGGTCGGCCCTCGTCTGTGAACTCCACGCAGGGTATGAATTGCAGGAAGTCGAATTCGTGGGCCAGGAGGTAGTCGAAGATCTCGGCTGGTTGATGGACGTTGGCGGCCGAGACCAAGGTCATGGCGTTGACCGCCACTTTGTGACGATGCAGGATTTCAATTCCGCGCAGGACCTGGGAGTGTGAGCCCCGACCGCCAGGCGTGCGCCGGAATTGATCGTGAAGTTCGGCTGGTCCATCGATACTGCAACCGACAAGGAAACGGTACTGGGCGAAGTGGGATGCCAAGTGCTCATCCAGCAGGGTGCAATTTGTCTGCAGGCTGTTGGCCATCGTTCTGCCGGAGCGACCGTACTGTTTTTGAAGATCCACAGCCTTCTGGAAGAACGGCAATCCCATGAGCGCCGGCTCACCGCCCTGCCAGCAGAAGGAGTGTACCGGCAGGTCCAATTCCAGGTAGTTTCGGGTCAGACTTTCCAGGACTCCGTCGGTCATGCGATGGGGACCCGGTTCCGGGTACAGAGCTCCTTTTTTCAGGTAAAAACAGTAGTTGCAGCGCAGGTTGCAATCTGCGCCGGCCGGTTTGATCAGCAAGGTGAGTGGCGGCCGGCCGGTCACGGGGTCCGGTTGCTTTGCATCACAAAGCCGGTACTCTTTTTGAGGGCTTCCAGCTCGGATTCCAGTTCGGCGAGTACTTCTGAATATTCCTTCTGTCCAATGCGGTTGTCGGTTTCGGCGGGGTCATATCTGAGGTGATAGAGTTCCCTCGTATGCTCCGGGTTCTCGGGGAAGGTAATGTATTTGTACTCCCGCGTGCGTACGGCGACGGTGGTGGGTACAGAGCCCATCTCGGCGAAGTATTCGTAGAGAAAGGATTCCCTGGCAGCGGTTCCCCTGGCCATTTCCGACAGATCAAGACCGGACATTTCAGACGGAGGAGTCAGGCCGGCCAGCCCCAGTATCGTCGGCGCCACATCCAGATTCAGGGCCAACTCCCGGCACACTTTCCCCGGTGAAAATGCCCGGGGGTAGCGGATCAACAGCGGGATGCGGATGGACTGCTCGTAGGCGGCCCTTTTGTCCCACAGGCCTCCATGTTCCCCCTGCAGGTAGCCGTTGTCCCCAGCGTAAATGATGACCGTATTATCCAATCGTCCCTGACGGTCCAGGATCTCACGAATCCTTCCCACGCTTTCGTCAACCGAAGCCAAGGTCCGGGCATAATCCAGCACGTGGGCGGCGCGCTCCATCTGTGGTTTGCGTCCGCCCCAGTTCGGCTTCAGGTCCAGGCGTTCACCGGGAGTCATGGCGGGCAACATGCGGGCGTCACCGTAGAGCTTTGTGTGCCGCTGTGCCGGTTGGAAGGGAGCATGGACCGCCTTGTGACTGAGGTAGAGTAGAAAAGGGTCGGGCCCCTGATCGGCCAGAAAGTTTTCGGCGCGGTCCGTCAAATCGTCTGTGACGTATTTCTCGGATAGTTCCCAGCGGCCGTTGACGTCCAAGGTGTTGCGCTGGTAGCCACCCTGCCTGCTGAAGGCGACCCAATGGTCGAATCCTGGTCTAGGTTTGGCGTGCCGGGCCATGTGCCACTTGCCGATGAACCCCGTACGATAGCCTGCGGCCTGGAGCGCCTGGGGGAATGTCGGTACGGTATCCGGCAAATCGTCTTGCTCGTTGTTGCACACACCATGGGAATGGGCGTACTGGCCACTGAGGAAACTGGCCCGGGAAGGACTGCACAGGGAGGTTGTCACGAAGGAATTACTGAAGCGCACACCTTCGTCGGCCAGGGTGTCCAGGTGGGGCGTACGAATCCAGGGGTGATCTGCGCAGCCCAGGGCGTCGTGACGGTGGTCATCGGTCAGGATGAAGACGAAATTGGGGCGCTTGGCCCTACTTCGTCCGGTGCAACCAGCCCAGGGAACAAGAGACAAGGAGAGTGCGCCGGCTCCCATCGCTTTGAGAAGATTCCTACGTGAGGGGCCGTGTTTTCCGGGCCATCGGTTCATTTTTTCCCTTTGGATCTGGCCAGACGGAGGCCCAGCATGTCCACCCGCTTGTGTGGATCCAGGGCTTGGCGAGCAGCGGATCGACACTTCGGGGCAAAATTAATGAAACAGCCGCCGCGAAAAACCCGTCGCTGGGAGAGGTCCGAATGCAGCGGGCCGGACGGATCGTTGACCCTTTCGTTCATGTAATCACCATATTGATCCCAGCACCACTCCGCGATGTTGCCGTGCATATCACGCAGACCCCAGTCGTTGGCGGGAAATCGACCGACCTCGATGGGTTCGCCCCTGTTCATTCCCGATGGGCAGTGGCCCAGAGGATGATAGCCGTTGTAATTGCCCTGGTCTGCGGACAGGCAGGGCCCGGTCGAATAGGCGGTCAAACTGCCGGCGCGGCAGGCGTATTCCCACTCGGCTTCGGTGGGTAGGCGGAATCCGTTGTTGCTCCGGATCCAGTGGACATTTTCCCCGTTGATGAGGTAAGCCGGATCCAGACCTTCGCGTTCAGAGAAGGCGTTGCAAAAGCCAACGGCATCCAACCAACTGACACGGTCAACTGGACAACTGTCACAGTTGGCAAAATAGCTTGGATTCTCGCCAGTGACGGTCTGCCACAAACCCTGTGTAACCTCGGTGATTGCCAGCTCGAAGGCATGGGTTAGTGAGACCCTGTGTTGTATTTCGTCCACTTTGCTGGACCGTTCACCGGCAGGGCTGCCCATAGTGAATGACCCTGGGGCAATGGAAGTAAATTGAGGGGAAAAGGGAGTTTCCCAATTTCCGGTTTTGGGCGGTTGAGCCTCTGCAAAGTTTGGTGTTATCAGGATTCCCCAAGCCAAAATTCCCCAAACCAAGATTTCCAATGGCAGGATTCCCAGGTCAGGAACGGGGTCCCGGCGAGGGCATCGGCCCCGGAGGGACGGATTGTTAAGGGAGATTGGGCTACTCATTACGGACGGTACCGGCTCCAGGGTTTTTGGACTTCAATGGTGAGCATATTACCGTGTTGACAGCATCAAACACAAGGCGCAACTGAACCTCTCCTTGGCAGATGAAGGGGTAGATGTTAGGGTTTTTTAGGATCAAACCCGTCCTCATCGGCTCCTGAGGCGGTTTTTCATTCCCCTATGTCCGGAGGTCTCCATGGAAGTCAGCGGAAACGCCAAGGTCCTGCCCGAGAATGCATACAGCAAACTCAGTCCGGGCGAGGAATACATGCCGGTTGTTCCGGCGCATCAAATAGTGCCCGAGTTGACGGGATATTCACTCGGCATGGGATTGGTCTTCGCCGTCATTTTTTCAGCGGCCAGCGCCTATCTGGGTTTGAAAATCGGCCAAGTCTTCGATGCTGCCATCCCCATCACTATTCTTGCCATCGGCCTTTCCGGAGCCTTGAACAAGAAGGACGCCCTGCAGCAGAACGTGATGATACAGTCCATCGGTTCGGCCAGTGGCCTGGTCGTGGCCGGTGCGATTTTCACTCTGCCTGGTATCTATATATTGGATCTTGCCGATCGAACGAATTTTACCCAAATGTGTCTCGCTTCGTTGCTTGGCGGCTTCCTGGGTATCCTGTTGCTGATTCCGTTTCGTCGCTATTTCGTCAAGGACATGCACGGCGAGTTTCCTTTTCCTGAAGCCACAGCCTCTACCGAAGTGCTGATGGCCGGCGAGGCGGGCGGTGGCCAGGCCGGCATCCTGCTGAAGAGCGGTGGTATTGCGGCTCTTTACCAGCTTCTCAGCCACCAGACTATCGGTCTGTGGCGCGAGACCTTTTCCACAACCGCCTTTCCCCTGGGTGAGAAGATCAGCAGGAATATGCGCCTGGAGTTCCACATGCTCAGCGAGGCTGCGGTAATCGGCCTAGGCTACATCATCGGGCTGCGTTACGCACTGATCATAGCCTGTGGATCGTTCCTGAGCTGGTTCGTGATGGTTCCGGCGATCGGAATTCTGGGCAAGGGTGTGCACGTGGAAGGAACTCTTTACCAGTTGCCGGCTTTGGAGGCGCTGAGTACCGGCGATATCTTTACCCAGTTTGTGCGTCCGATCGGTATCGGGGCCATCGCCATGGCGGGCATGATCGGAATCTGGAAAAGCCGCGATATCATAGTGGGTGCCGTGAAGTTGGCCATGCAGGCTGGCAAGCAGGGTGAAACCGAAGAGAACGTGGAGCGCACACAACTCGATCTCTCCCTGCGGGTTATACCCACCCTGACCTTTCTGACCCTGGGCCTGGTGTTTCTGTTTTTCTGGTTCCTGGTCCCGGGCGTCAGCATGTTGCAGGCCTTTGTCGGGCTGCTCATAGTGGGTGGAATCAGCTTCCTGTTCACTACCGTGGCTGCCCGGGCGATCGCCATCGTGGGCAGCAACCCCGTTTCGGGGATGACCCTGATGACCTTGATCATCAGCTCGGTGATTCTGCGCGCCGTGGGCCTGGATGGCTACGACGGCATCGTGGCTGCGCTTTTGATCGGCGGCGTGGTCTGTACGGCGCTTTCGATGGCCGGCGGTTTCGTCAGCGATTTGAAGATCGGCTACTGGCTGGGCACCACTCCCCGCACGCAGCAGCGTTGGAAGTTCCTGGGAACCATCGTTTCGGCGGTCTCGGTGACGGGCGTGATCATGCTGCTCAACGCCACCTACGGTTTTCAGAGCGAAGCCCTTCCCGCACCCCAGGCCAACGCCATGGCGGCGGTGATCGAGCCTTTGATGACCGGCCAACCGGCACCCTGGCTGCTTTACATGGCAGGTGTTTTCATGGCCCTCATTCTGGAATGGACCGGCTTGCCTGCTCTGGCTTTTGCCCTGGGCATGTACCTGCCCCTTTCGGTGAACACTCCGGTTCTGGCCGGTGGTCTGATCGCCCATTGGGTGGCTCAGGGAGGCAGCCAAAAGACCCAGACCAAACGCAAGGACAAGGGAACCCTGATTGCCAGCGGCTTTGTGGCCGGCGGAGCCATCATGGGAGTGATTGCGGCGGGAATTCGCTTTTCGGGGATTTACCGGACCGGCGATGATGATTGGAGCGTGGATAAGGCCCTGGGCCTTTCCCACTGGGCCACGGAGAACCCCTGGTCGGCCGTGGCGACTCTGGGCATGTTCTGCCTGCTGGGATTTTACTTGTACAAGAGTTCGCGGAACGCCGCGTCTGACTAGTCCGACGAAGCCTGATTTTTGTGATGTACCTGATCGGGGCCGCCGAACAGCCGGCGGCCCCTTTGCCAAGCGATCGATAAATGGAGGAAGAAATGGATTGTCCCTGTGGATCCCAACTGGCGTTCGACGAATGTTGTCATCCCATAATTAGTGGGGACCGGCCGGCAACCACCGCCGAGGAATTAATGCGGGCCCGCTACAGCGCCTATACGCAGGTGGAGATGGATTTCCTGTTCGATTCGTTGCACCCGGACCAGCGGGACGAGAACGACAGGGAAGGGGTGCGGGATTGGGCCGAGAACTCCGAGTGGCACGGTCTTGAAATCAAGGAAACCGAGGGGGGCGGCCCTGAGGATGAGACCGGCAAGGTTGAATTCGTGGCCTCCTACACCTACGAGGGCAAGCGCAAGAATTACGAGGAAGAGGCCAGCTTCGACAAGATCGACGGCAACTGGTATTTCAGTGCGGGCAAGCGAGCGGTACAGAAGCCCATTGTCCGGGACGAGCCCAAAGTGGGGCGCAACGATCCTTGTCCCTGCTGGAGCGGGAAGAAGTTCAAGCGCTGCTGCGGGGGCTGAACGGGTAGGATCACAGGACGGAATGCAATTGCCAGGGAAAGGGTCAGGGGACTTGAAGATTTCCGTTGCCGTCATCACGAGAAACGCTGCAGCCGATCTGGAGCGCTGTCTGCGTTCGGTTGCCTTCGCCGACGAGATCGTGGTGCTGGACCAGGACAGTACCGACGGCACCGATGAAGTGTGCAGCCACGCTGGTGCCACCGTGCACCAGACCGAGTGGCTGGGTTTCGGGCCCACGAAGCAAAAGGCCGTTTCGCTGTGCCGCAATCGTTGGGTACTGAGTCTGGATTCGGACGAGGAAGTGTCGGCCGAACTTCAGGCGGCCATTACCGCTCTGCCGGAAGATACATCGATGGCGGCTTTTGCGGTCAACCGCCTCAGCAGCTTCCTGGGAGTGTGGATCCATCACTGCGGGTGGCATCCAGAATACATTGTACGCTTGTTCGACACCCAACGTGCACAATTCAACGACAAGGTGGTGCACGAGGCGGTGGAGACCGAGGGCCGGATCAAACGATTACCGGGGCTGGTTTTCCACTACACCTACGCCACTTTTGAAGCCTACGTTCAGAAGATGAACTTGTATTCCACCCTCTGGGCCAAGGAGGCCGCCGGCCGGGGCCGACGAGTTTCCCTGGCTGGAGCAGTGGTTCGATCCAACTTCACATTTTGGCGGATGTGGCTGTGGCAAGGCGGTTTTTTGGACAGGTGGCCGGGCACGGTGCTGTGTCTTGTTTCGGGATTCTATACACTAGGTAAATACACAAAATTGAGGCAGTTGAATCGGGAGGAAGATTCTTGACAAGCATCCTGTATAAAAATAAGGGCAGACGTCTTCCTGCTCCTGCCCGGGAATCCCGGGTGACGATATCCAGAGCGAGTGGGTGGCTGGTGTTCCCCGCGAGTCTCTGTCTCCTGGTCGTTGTGCTCGGTAGTGTAGTCTTTCCCTGTCCGGGATGGTCGGCTGAAGATGAATCCGGTCCGGCCGCGGAGATTCGCCGGCAGTTGGACCAGGCCAAGAAATTCGGGGCCAAGGGACAACTGCCCATGGCCTATTGGGATCTGGATTCCCGGCTGGATGAGGCTGAGAAATATGGAGCCGGCGATAAGGTGTGGGCCACCATGGCGACCGATGTTCGCCGCTTGTTGAACAGCGCGGAGTTCATCCAGCAGATGCGGAGTCAGAAGAGTGGGATGGAAGCATTGCTCGGGCGATTCGACCAGGCGTTGGCCCAGGTTGCCGTGCTTTACGGAGTACAGATCGATCCGGTCCTGAGCGGAACTTCAGCCGCTGAGGATTTGCTGGCGAAACTGGGTGCGAAGAGCCTGCAACGACAGGTTCAACTCGATTCCCTGATGGTTGTCAATCGGGGTTTGTCGGAAATTTCCGGAGGATACACCGCGGCCCAGGATTCCATGATTACCGCGTTGCAGGTGGAAGTCAGCGCCTTGCGGAAAGAGTTATGGGAAACGCAGTTGCGCGTGGGGGTCGCCGAAGCTGATCGTTCGGCGGCAGAGTCCGTCCTGACGGCTAAACAGCAGCGGGAGGAGGCGATCGCAGCCCTGCGTTCGACCTTCAAACCCGAGGAGGCCGAGATCCTGTTGACCCCCGCCGGAGGTGCAATCCTGCGCGTGTTCGGGATTGCCTTCGCCGTGGGCAGTTCAGAACTCCAGGCCGACCAGTCGGCCCTCTTGGCCAGGGTGGCCGATGTGATCAAGGTTTTTCCGGGGGCCGCACTGCGAGTGGAGGGCCACACCGACAACACAGGCAATCGGCAGGCTAATTTGCGGTTATCCCGCCGCAGGGCCGAAGCAGTGGCCAGGGCGCTGGAGCGAAACCTGGATCTGGGCGAAGGACTGGTGGCCACCGAAGGATTCGGCCCGGACCGTCCCCTGGCCTTGAACGACTCGCCGGCAGGACGGAAGTTGAACCGGCGCATCGACGTTATCATTGATGCCCAGGATTGAGACAACAGGAAAATGGCTGGCGGCAAATTGGAGTTTCACTACTTTACCCCCGTTAATTTGCGTCCGATAACTGGCTGCAAACCAAAAATGGGGGATAAACGGTATGCAAAATATTGATGTTCAACAAGTGGTTGATTTCCTGACCATGTACGGACTCAAGGTAATAGCCGCTCTTGTCATTCTGGTCATTGGCCGCCTCATTGCCGGGTCGATTCGCAGCGGGATCCGCCGGGTTATGGGGGCACGGCAGGTGGATCCAAGTCTGATAGGGTTCGTCAGCAGCTTGGCCTATTTTGCAGTCATGGCTTTCGTGGCCATCGCAGCCCTGGCCAAGTTCGGGATCCAGACCGCCAGCTTCATCGCCATCCTGGGCGCGGCCGGGTTTGCCGTGGGCATGGCCCTGCAAGGAACATTGGCCAACTTCGCTTCCGGCGTGATGATCCTGCTTTTCAGACCCTTCAAGACCGGAGACGTGATCGAGGCTGCGGGGGTCAAGGGGTCCGTGAGCGACATCGCCATATTTTCGACCACCATCAACACACCCGACAACGTCAAGATCATAGTGCCCAACGGCAAGCTTTACGGTGACATCATCAAGAATTTCAACGGTTACGACACCCGCCGGGTGGACATGGTCATGGGCATCGGCTACGGCTCGGATATCAACCAGTCCATGCAGATCATCGAGGATTTGCTGAAGAAGGACGAACGTGTTCTGGCCGAGCCCGGAATCACCATCGCGGTGGGTGAATTGGCCGACTCCAGCGTGAACATCCTGGTTCGCCCCTGGGTCAACAGCGGCGACTACTGGGGAGTCTTCTTCGACTTCCACAAGAACTGCAAGGAAGCCTTCGACGCCGCCGGTATCGATATTCCCTTCCCGCAGACCGTGGTGCATGTTCAGAAGTCAGAAGCCTAAGCAGGATTCCGGAAAGGATCATGGAATGATGAAAAAGATGAATTTGATGATCGGCACGTCTGTGCTGGTGCTCATCCTGGGAGGCGTTTCGTCCATCGTGGCCGCTGGTGAGGAAGCTCTTGAAGGAGATGCTTCCGGGGTCTGGAAGAAAGAATTCGAGACCGGTTTGAACATAATACAGAGTTCATATACCGATAATTGGAACGGGGGGGAAAAGGGTTCCTTAGTTTGGACTGCCCGTCTCGACGGTCAAATGGAGAAGCAACTGAACAAGTTGACCAACTGGCGTAACACCCTGCAACTGGTCTACGGCCAGACGCACAATCAGGATAGGGACTCGAACGGCGATTTGTACTGGCGGACTCCGGACAAGTCGGACGACGTGATCGATTTTGAATCGCTGTTCCGCTTCACGCCCGAGAGTTGGGTGGATCCCTTCGTGGCCCTGAATTTCAAATCGATGTTCAAGGATCTGACCGATCCGGGCCAACGCGCCCTGAATTTCAATCCCCTGAAATTCAAGGAAACTGCTGGTCTTGCCAAGAAAATGATCGATTCCGATGGACGGTTTATGATGACCCGTCTGGGTGCCACCTTCACCCAGAATCGGCGGGCTACATTTGTGAGTTCCGCCCCGGACGAGTCCACCGAGACCGAGATGACCACCGAGATGGGTGTCGAGATGATCACCGAATACAAGGCTGCCGTGCTGGAGGAAAAGGTGGTCTGGGATTCCAAGTTGACACTCTCATTGCCCCTCATCTATTCGGGAAAATCTGTTTTCGAAGAGGATCTGACTGCTGCCGATCTGGAGAGTTTTGGCCTTCCGGCGGACATAGCCGACTACACAACAACGGTTGAGGCTGATTTTGAGAACACCTTCACCACCCGGATCACCAGTTTAATCTCCGTTAAGTTGTTTTTACGGTGGGTGTACAAGAAGTACGACAATTCGGTAAAACCGGTGGTGGAGAATGGAGTGCTGATGAACGCGGACGGCGTTCGCTCGGCCATCCGAAAATCCGGGCAACTGAAGCAAACCCTGGCCCTTGGTCTGACCTACAAATTCAACTAGCGGAAGTCACTGCGAAGAACGAGAAAAGCCCCGGTATCTCCCGGGGCTTTTCAATAGGCCGGCGGTCACGGCCATTATTCCTTCAACAGCCCGGCCACTGCCTTGAATTCCGGCGTCCCGGCCCGTTGCAGGATCTCGAACATCAGCATCTGGACGCCCATGTTCTGGACCCCAATTCCGGCCAATCTCTGCAGGCCGATTTCCCGGTTGCCGGCTGAGCATGAACTGATGGCATCGACTGCCGCAACCACTTGCTTGCCCTGCCGCATCAAGTCTGCAGCCGTCTGATAAATGCAGACGTGCGCCTCAATTCCGCAGAGAATGATCTGGGGGCGGTCGGGGTCATCCAGGCGGGTTTTGAAATCCTCACATCCCCAGCAACTGAAGTGGATCTTCTCGATCGGTTCGAAGTTGGTGAAGGATTTGCCGAGTTCGGCCATTGTAGTGCCGAGTTTGCGGGAATAGTGTTCCGTCACAACGATGGGGATTTGGAGTTCCTGGCAGAACTCGATAAGACGGCGGGTTCGGGCCAGGACCTGGTCCATGTCGTGGATCAATTGGCGGAATCGTTCCTGGATATCCACCACCACCAGGATCGATTTTCCAGCCTCAAGCCTTTCGGGGACTAGTGTGTGCTGTTCCATCACCGCTCCTTACCTGTACTAATCTTCCAGTGTGAATTCCCAACTGCAGTACCAATCCTCCGGATGATCATCGGGAGGGCAGGCAATGCATCTGCAACTCAGGCGAGGGTCGATGGTCTGGGCGAAGGTGGTGTACTCCACGATGCCCACGCTCTTGCAGGGAAAATCATTCATTCCATGCCGTTTGCGAGCGTCCTGGACCCGGCATTTCTTCATCCGGAACACGCAGTGGGTATCCGATTGCTCTACCAGTTCCTGCTCGTTCAGATGAGCATACAGACGGTATTTCAGACAGGTGATCAAGGCCGGGATGCCTCCGCCCGGTTCCAGTCCCAGGCGTCTCATGATGCGCTTGGCTTCGATCGGGGAGAACCGACCCCAGGCGGAGGTGTCGTGGGCGATGGCCTTTTCCATGCCGTCTTCAGCCTCAATGGCCTGGAACCAGAGCCCGTCATGCGCCAGCCAAAGCTTGGCCGCATCCTGCAGCCAGCCCAGAAGTTCCTCACGGGACATCTCTTCAAAATGGTACTTCAGATCCATACCTGCTCGCTTTCGGATTGTGACTTTCGTGTCGCGGTTTTGGTGCCAACAAACATTCACCCGTTTCGGAGCGTTAATTCCGGCGCGGGGCGGTGTATTTTCCACAAGGTTCGACGGTCTCTGCGTAAGGTCCGTGCCAATTCCGGTTGAAGAAACGATCCGGATCAGCGGCCGCGCCCTCGCCCAGCAATATCACCCCTATGTTCCGGGAGGAGTGGAAGTAGTCCCGCGACCAGTTGGAAGTGCCCAGCCAGCACATTCTTCCATCGACGGTCAGGTACTTGGCGTGCTCAACCCGGGCGAATGGGATGAATCCGTCCGGGTGTTCCGGGATGTTGGTGAAACGGATCTCCAAACCAGGCACCGTTGCCAGGCTCTTGAGCCAAGGCAACGCATAGCGGGATTTTGCCCAGTTGGACAGGATGATTCTTACCTCGGCGCCGCGAACGGCAGCCCGGCGAAGGGCTCGGTCCAAATCGTCGAAAAGTCGCTTCTCGCGGTCGGTGACGTTGTAGGACAACAACTGCACGTGTACCGAGTCGGCAGCGGAGTCGATCATCTCCACCATCAACGGCAGATCCCAGGGAATATCTGGAGGCAGGTAGGACTGCGGGCTGGCGGCGACCAGGACTTCTACAGTTGAGCCGCCAGCCAGGGCCACCCGGTGTTTAGGCCACTGGTTCAGCGGTTTTCCCGCTTGGATTCGGGAGGTGCCGATGTCCCCTTCGGCTGTCCGCCAGTCCATGTCGAACACCCTGCGGGCCTCGGCAGCAATTTTGGGGTGCTTGATCAGCACGCCCAACTCGTGAATCTGGCCAAGGGCTCGCCAGTCGAAGTTCTGGCTTCCGACGAAGAAAACATCGTCATCAACGAGGAAATATTTCGCGTGCAGCACGCCTCCGCCGGGTATTTGCGCCATATCCAGAATTCTAGTCTCAGCGCCCGGCAGATCACCCAACCAGACGGGAACTTCGGGATAGGTCCGGTTGAACTTGGCATCAGCCAAGGTGCGTACCTTTACACCGCTGTGGGCGGCGACGGACACGGCCTCCAGCGTGGGCAGGAAAAGATCGGGGGCTGAATCGGGTCCGTAGGAATCCTTGCCGTCCCCCTTGCGACTGAAGTAGAAACCGGCCAGTAGGATTTGATCGCTAGCCGAACCCAGGATTTCGGGCCAAACCTTCGACGCGTCGTTCAGGTCGGGCAGGTCAAGTGCTGTATGCTGGGGCCAGCTCTCGACGAACACAATAGTCCCGGTCGACCCGCCGCCGGGATCTTTCGGAGCTTCTCCAAACATCTCCGAAGGGATCAAGCCTGCGATGAAAACTACAAGTACAAGGCAACGCATTCCTCGGGCTCCTTTCGGAAAACTCTTCTCAACCGCGAGCGGACCCGAGCATGTTCTCCAACTCCGCCATTCGCTGTGAATGATCCGTGGCGAACCTGATTACACCCTTGGCAACCCAATTTGCGTCGATGTGGGCGTCGGTGCAGACTTCCGGCACCGAGCCCCCGGGGCGCCAGCCGTCATCCCAGTCGCTGCTCATCGCGTAGCGTCCGGCCAGGGGGTTGAAATCCCAGTCGTACATGGCCCGGCGGGAAACATTGGTGATGTACGTGCTGTTGAGCTTGTCGCCTCCGGACAGTACCGAATTACGATAAGCCTCATCCTGCAGGGCGAATAGTTGGGGGCTGGGGATGGCCACGATCTTCACGTTCACGCCGGCTTTGTCGATTGCGGGCAAGGCCTCGATCAGTCCGAGCGTACTCATCGTGCCCTGGACCATGATTACTCCCTGACACGGAACATCCGGCTTGGCTTGGCGCAGGACATAGGCTCCGCGGGCCGCCTCGAAATGGGAGGCCATACCCAAGGCAGTGCGGTCCGGCGTATTCACTCCTGGTCGGGTCAGGTGCAGGGCGATGATCGGTCGGTCGGTTTTCATCGCGGCGGCCAGCATCACCGGGACCTCGTTGTATTCCCAGGGATGAATGTTGATGACATGCCCGTCCGGAAACATCTGCGTCGAGGCGGGGCTGAAGATACCAAAGTGGGTCCGACTGTCCTCGGCGGTTTCGGGCCCGCTGTGGCCGGCCACCCAGATGGTCTTGCCGAGCTTCAACTCGCAGTCCTGGGCCAGTTGGCTGTACAAGCGCATGGCTCCGTACTTCAGGTAGCTGAAGGCGCCGTAGGTGCTGCAGGCCGTGTAGTATCCGTTGAATTCGTTTTCCGGGTCAGGAGAAAGATTGACCGAAGCGGCCCCCACCATGATGCCCGCGTTGGCGAATTCGGTGATGGCCTGGGGCAGAATGACTCCGCCCGGGTTGTCCTTGCGGTTATACCAGCCGGTGTTTGGCATGTCGCCGAAGCCGTCGCCGAAACCGGAAATGTTGGTCGAGCCGGCCAGGTCTGCCGAACAGGCCAGGAAGAGCGGCCGTCCGTGGTTCTTCAAACAGTAGCTGTTGATGTAACTGCCCCAGGCCGCGAAACCGGCCCGATTGGGCTTCTTCTCGCCCGGCTTGGCCCATAATTCGGCAGGATAATTTTTGTAATCGAACAGGGTATCATCCTGCAAAGGGTTATTTGAGGCGGAAAGCTGGAAAGTCGGGATCTCTGCCGGAACACTGTCACCCAGTTCGACCAGGCGGTCGGCCAGGTAAGTCAGGACCTCGTCGTTGCTGCGCAACACGTCCAGGGCCACATTGAGGTTGTCGGCGAACTGTTGCCGCATGGCCGCCTTGTCTTCCGGGGCTTCTGCGCCCGTACCCTGCCAGGTTACTCCGTATTTCTGAGCGAAATCGGCACGGCACTGCCAGAATTTTTCGTCGTTCAGCTTGTGTGGCGAGCCGTGGCTTGAAGCGTCGTACTTGTAGTAGCCCCGGCCCTTGCGGGTCTTGCCGAACATCATGCCCGGCCGCAATTCGGGGTTGTCTCCGTGGGACAATTCCAACAGGGCCCGGGTAACATCGTCCCAGTCACTGCCGTCGGCTGCTTCATGGATGTGCCAGCCGTAGGATTCGAACCAGTCGCGTGGAGTTCCGTGCACGATGGAACTGGTCGCGTGGGAGTCGATACCGAAATCGTTCCAGTCCAGGATCATATTCAGATTGTCCAGACCCAGGCCATAGGCTGAATTCTTTGCTTCGTGCCAGCAGCCGGCTGTGTGGCCTCCTTCACCCTCTATCCCGAAGACCTTCACACCTTCGGCGCCGGCGTGCTTCAGGGCCAGGGCTTCGCCGGCGCTGACAGGAGCGCCGTGGCCACTGGGACCGGTGTTGAATTTGCAGAAGAGGTTTTTCCCGGCCATTTCCACGTGGCCGGACAGTCCGCCCAGGTTGCGGAAATCGAGTAGATCCTGCCAGGTCAGGATGCGGTCAGTTCCACCGGGAACCAGGTATTTGTCGTCACCCGTTCTCTCGTGCATGATCCGCAGGGCCTCGTTGAAGGTCGACAGCATTGCGTAGACCATGGGGGCGGTGTGGCCGGCCACCAAGACGAAGCGGTCTCCGAATCGTTTCTCGGGATGACGGATGTCCCAGCGCATGGCTCCGCTCAGCAGGAGACTGACAAGGTAGTGGACCTTTGACCGGCTTCCACCGGGGTGTCCGCTCTGACGGTAGTTGAGCATCAGGTCGATCTGCTGATCGATGATGTCCTTGATCACTTCCCAATGGGCGAAATTGGCCTTCTGCTCGTCAAAACGTTGGGTGACACCAGCCACTGGTTTCTCCTTTCGAGTTCAATTCCGCCGGATTTCCGGCCGCAACGACGCGGGATTCTCGCAAAGAATGTCAGGATGTGCAATTGGATTCAAGCAGGCCATCAATCCAGAGCCCTGCCCAGGTGAAACACCTGCAGGACAGCGGCGGCCGCCCGGGCGTCTTCGACCGCCCTGTGGGCGGTGAATCGTCCGACAATGTCCATCTTTTCCAGGATCGATCCCAGGGTCAGACCACTTGTTCGGTGATCGTTGGCCGCCAGCCAGACCGTGCCCACAGCCCTCAGGTCGAAGGCCCCTCCGGCGATGTGGGAACGAAAATCCAGGCCGTAGCGGTCGCATTCCTTGCGCAGCAGGGGGATGTCGTAGTAGGCCCCGAAGGCGGCGATGATGGCCTTGTTGCGGGGACCGTACCAATCCAGGAAACGTTGTCCCACCTCGGCGAAAGTTTCCTTGTCGGCGACCATTTGCGGGCTGATGCCGGTAATTTCGGTTATGAAGGGCACGATGGGGTGGTCTTCGGGCTGAACCAACTCGCTGAAGGTGTCGATGACCTCCAGACTGCGCCGATCCAACCGTACCGCTCCAATTTCAATGATACTGCTGCGTTCGATCGTGTTGTTGCCCTGATCCTCGGCCGGACAGGAAGCCTCAAGGTCTATGACGACGATGTCGGTGGTGTAGCGCATGCCTATTGGCTTCCCGGGGTCCGATAGCCGGCCCTTTGCAGTTGGGACCTTTTGCTGATGGGTCTTGCCGGCTCCAGGTATTGGGCCAGGAACTTGTATATCTTGACCCGAATTTCCTGCGCTCCGGCCGTGTCCAGGCGGTCGAAGCTGTGGCCTCCCGGGAAATCCTCGTAGATTTCGTATTCGAAATCCTTGTCCTCCGCTTTCAACGCCTTGATCAGGTGCTCGACCTCCAGCACGTTCACATCCTCGTCGTTGGTGTTCGTGTGGATCAACAGGGGAGTATTCAACCGGGCGGCGTTCCATGCCGGCGAGCGGCGCTTGTATTCCTCGATGTTGTCGATCACAGGTTCGCCGATATGAAAGTCGGCATAGTAGAGCGCGCGGTACTCCTCGTCCAGATAGCCCATGCGGGCGATCAGGTCGCTGACCGGGACTCCGGCGTAGGCGCAGCGATAATCGTCCGGGTGCTCGAAGACGTTCATAAGCGCGATAAGACCCCCGTGACTCCATCCGATCATACCGACTCGATTCGGGTCGATGAAGTCGTAATTGTCGATCATGTACTGGCGGCAGGCATGGTTGTCTTCGACCTCCAGTCCTCCATAGTCGATGTTCTCGTACACCGTACGTCCGTAACCGGTGCTGCCGCGGTACTCGGGCGCGACCACTGCGTAACCCTGGGCCAACATCTCCCGCACGATGTGCACGTAGTAGGTCGAGAAATCGCTGTGCACTCCTCCGTGGGGGAAGACCAGCAAGGGCGCCTTCTTGGTCGTGTCCAGCTCGCGGGGAAGGAAGACGTAGGCCCAGAATTTCACCGGGTTGCCGGCTCCGATGGCCGTCTCGCTTTCCTCCTTCCAGCGCGGGGGACCGTAAAGTCGCACCTTGTCAATTACCGCCACGTCACCCATTCGGTCGAACCACAGGCCGTCGTCGATCTTTTTCTCCAGGATGTCCAGTCGGTGCCGGAAACCGTCCAGCGTGCTGGTAAGACCCTCCAACTGGCCCGAGATGCTTTCCAGGGTCGTAGGCTTTTCATCCCCAACCGCGGGGCTGGCAAGGAGGGCGAAGATTGTTAAGAACACCAAATTATGAAATTTCATCGACTCTCTCCCAACTTGTCAGTAACCGGCCGCCTGGCCGTCTTTGCGTGATTCCGAGGCACCATAATATACGCCCTGCTCCTTGTCGAACAGGATTGCCTGGTAGCCCCCGAATGAGCCCACATTGATTTGCAGGCGGTGGCCCATTTCCGAAAGATCGCGCAGCACCTCGTAGGCGATGCCCTGTTCCAGAAAGGCAGTCCCTCCGTTGGTCATCGTCTGCCCGGTGGGTTCGCTGCTGCCGGTATGCAGGATGCGAGGCGCGTCACCGGCTTCCTGCAGGTTCATTCCGAAGTCCACGAGATTGACGATGATCTGGGCGTGGGCCTGAGGTTGCGTGCCACCGCCCATCACTCCGAAACTGAGCCATGGCTTCCCGTTCCGAGTGGCAAAGGCCGGTATAATAGTGTGGAAGGGGCGCTTCCGGGGTGCATAAGTGTTGGGCTGCCCCTCCTTCAGGTTGAATAACTCCCCGCGGTCCTGCAAACCGAAGCCCAGGCCCTTCGGGCAGATCCCGCAGCCCATCCCACGGTAGTTGCTCTGGATCAGGGAGACCATGTTGCCCTCGGTGTCGGCGACGGTGAGGTAGATTGTGTCTCCCTCGTAAAGGGCGGGGTTACCGGCGTCGAGGCGACGGCCGGCCCGGTGGGGGTCGATCAGTTTGCGGCGTTCGGCGGCGTACTCCTTGGAAATCAACCCGGTCACCGGGACATCGAAGAAGTCCATGTCAGCGTAGAACTTCGCCCGATCCTCAAAGGCCAGTTTCTTGGCTTCCAGGAAGGTGTGGATGTACTCCCTGCTCCCAAAGCCCATTCCGGCGATGTCGAATCCCTCCAGAATATTGAGGATCTGCAGGGCGGCGATGCCCTGGCCGTTGGGCGGCAATTCCCAAACGTCCACTCCGCGATAGTTGGTTGATACCGGGTCGATCCACTCGCTGCGGTGAGAGGCAAGGTCCTCAATGGTGAGAAATCCTCCGGCCTCCTGGACGGTTTGGGCGATGATCCTGGCCAGTTTACCCCGATAGAATACGTCACGGCCCTGGCGGCCGATAGCCTCCAGGGTACTCGCCAGGGACTCGTTGGTCCAAACTTCGCCCTTGGCGGGGGCGCGGCCGTCATGGGTGAAGGTGTCCAGAAAATTAAGATGTTCCCTGCGGTTGGATACGCTCAGCTGCCAGTAGTAGGCAATCAACTCGCTGACGGGAAAACCCTCTCGGGCGTAGCGAACAGCGGGTGCCAGGATCTCGCTCATGGGCAAGCGGCCGAATTTGTCGTGCAGTTCGAACCAGCCGTCCACGCAGCCTGGAACGGTGATCGGCAGGGGACCGTAGGGCGGAATACGCTCCAGTTCACGCCGTTTGAATTCCTCCAGGGTGAGGGAAGCCGGGGAGCGACCACTGGCGTTCAGTCCGTGCAGGCTCTGGGTGTCTGCATCCCAAACGATTGCGAACAAGTCACCGCCGATCCCATTTCCGGTCGGTTCCATCAGGCCCAGGGCGGCGTTGGCGGCGATGGCCGCGTCGACCGCGCTGCCGCCCTGCTTCAGGATGTCCAGGGCAATTTGAGTGGCCAAGGGTTGGCTGGTGGCGGCCATGCCGTGCTGTGCAATAACTTCGCTTCTGGTGGCAAAGGAGCGACCGGTGACGCGGTCGGCCGCCGGAGCATTGGCGGGGGCCAGGATGGCCAGGAAGGTGGCCAAAAAGAGGGCCAAGAGGGTAGCCGGGAAAACGGCCATAAGAACCGGCAAAGGGGGCTGCTCCGGGCGCAACGTTTTCTCCAGCATCATTTCCTCCTGATTCAGTCTCCCGCCCGGCCTGGTCGGGAAAATCCGTAATTTACGTGTGGATTCCGAGCATAGCCCAAAACTGTGCCCTGTTCCAGAACGGACCTTTCCACAGGTGCCGGAAGCTATTACCTTTTCTACGTGAAATTGATTCATCCATCCCGGTCAGGCCCCGATTATCCGGCGCCAACGGGGAATTGAAAACGCCCGGCAACGGTGGACCGAGCCGGGCCCGATAAGGAGGATATGGCATGGATACTCCAAGGGACGACAAAAAAATCATGGAGTTGTATCGGCACAAGGTCGGCTTGGCGGAGATGCTCAAGGGAGGCGTCATCATGGACGTCACCAACGCAGAACAGGCCAAGATCGCCGAGGAGGCCGGCGCCGTCGCGGTTATGGCCCTTGAAAGAATCCCTTCGGACATCCGCAAGGATGGAGGCATCGCCCGCATGTCCCAGCCGGGGATGATCAAGGAGATCCAGGCTACTGTTTCTATCCCGGTCATGGCCAAGGTCCGGATCGGACACTTCGCCGAGGCGCAGATTCTACAGGCCCTCGGGGTTGATTTCGTCGACGAATCGGAGGTCTTGACGCCTGCCGACGAGAAGAACCACGTCTACAAACACGATTTCAAGGTTCCTTTCGTATGTGGTTGCCGCAACCTGGGCGAGGCCCTGCGCCGGATCGGCGAGGGCGCGGCCATGATGCGTACCAAGGGCGAAGCCGGAAGCGGCGATATCGTCGAAGCTGTGCGGCACATGCGAGAGGTTACCGAAGGTATTCGGCGCCTGCAGTTGATGCGCACGGACGAACTGATGGCCGAGGCCAAGAATCTTGGTGCCCCGTATCACGTGTTGGTGCAGACCGCCGAACTGGGCAAACTTCCGGTTCCGAATTTCGCAGCCGGTGGTATCGCCACCCCTGCCGACGCTGCCCTGATGATGCAACTGGGCGCGGAAACCGTCTTTGTCGGCAGCGGTATTTTTGCCAGTGAGGATCCTGCTCCCCGGGCCAAGGCCGTTGTGGACGCGGTGACCTATTTCGACGATCCGGCCAAGCTGATGGAGATCTCCATGAAGTTGGGAGAGGCCATGAAGGGCCGGGCGGTGAACGAGATGGATGACAAGGAAAAAATGGCCGGCCGCGGCTGGTAGCAGCAGGCGGTACGACGAGATGTGTAAGCCAATCGGTCTGCTGACGCTCCAGGGTGACTACCAGAAACACCAACAGGCCTTTGCCGATTTGGGGCGTGAGACCTTCGGAGTCAGGCGACCAGGGGAATTGGAATCGGTGTCGTGTCTGGTGATTCCCGGTGGAGAGTCAACCACCCTGACCCGGCTTGTCGACCGGGTGGGCCTGCGGGAACCTGTCCGCGAGTTCGCATGCGATCACCCGGTACTGGGAACCTGTGCGGGCCTGATCATGCTGGCCAATCGGCTGGAGGATGAGCGGAAGGGTCATTTCGGGGTCGAACCCCTCGGCTTGTTGGATTGCACGGTCCTGCGCAATGGGTACGGTCGACAGATCGACTCATTCACAGCCCCGGTGGGGCTTGAAAGTCTGGATGGTTCCCACGAACCGTTTCCCGCGGTTTTCATACGGGCTCCCCGCATCACGCGGACCGGCCCGGAGGTGGAAATCATTGCCGAGTATGAAGGCGAACCGGTTGCTGTTCGCCGGGGCACTTTGCTGGGATTGACGTTCCATCCCGAGCTGACGAATGATTTGCGGATACATAAGGCCTTCCTGGAAATGGTCGATCGGGTCTAAGAGGTCCAGAATTGGGTTTCCTTGCCCGGGTCAATTCAGTATTGTTTGTATAGGCGGACCGGCAGTAGACCGGCCCGGTTATCCTGTAGAGAGAGGTTTGCGAAATGAAGAAATTGGTCTCCGTTGCGGTTCCGGTCTTCCTTGCCCTGTTTATGCTGATCCAGATAGGTTGCAACAGCGACGAGGATATCACTGACTCAGTTGGACCCTGCGGCATTACAATGACCCGCCCCTTGCAGGGGGAAGTCTTCCTGTCGGGGGAAGAGGTCAAGATTTACTGGGACAAGTCAGGTCTCCCGGACAGCGTGGATATCGAATTACTCAAGAATGGCCAGGCTGTAGGTGAGATCGTCGGCAGTGAGGAAAACGACGGCTTCTATTTCTGGGAAGCGGAAAACATGGAGCAGGACAATGGGAGCGATTTCAGTGTGAGGGTTACCGCCCTCGGGGAAGATGGCTGTTCTGGCGAGAGCAACATGTTTTCCCTGACGGATGTGGACGGTTGCAGTCATGAATTCTTAACACCGGAGGCCAATCCCGACCCTCTGCCCGATGGTTATCAACCGATGGAACTCATTGCGGACGGGGATGCCACCTACGAGATCACCTGGTTCAGTTCCTTCACTTCGGGAAAGGTCAATCTCGAGTTGATGCACTACAATGATGTCATCGGTTACATCGCCCAAGCTCAACCCGATTCCCTTCAGTCCTATTTGTGGACCATCGATTCCCTGCACCTGGGCACTGAGTTTGGTTTCAAAATCCTGATTAGCGACACCAAGGTGGCGAGCTGTAGAACGATAAGTCCCTGGTTCACAATTGTGGATAATGATGTTTGCGAGATCCGGATCCTTGCTCCCCGAGACGGTGTTGGTGGCAGTGAAGTGACCATGTACGCGGGGGATATCTTCAACATCGAATGGAGCTCCACTCAGGTGGAAGGATCCTTGCAGATCGCTCTGAACTACCAGGATGAACAAATAGCGTTGATCGCCAGTAATGTTGACCCGGCCCTGGGGAGTTTCGAGTGGACCGTCGCGGTTCTGGATTGGCCCGAGGAAAACACAGCAAACTATCAAATTGTTATCAACGATGACAACAATTCGATTGCTGACTGCATCGGCGTGAGCGATGCTTTCCTGATCACCAACTGATTCGAAACGGACATGGAACTGCGTGATTTTGGAGAGATTTCCCTGACGAGGGCCGCTACGGCGACCCTCGTCTTGGTTTTATTGAGTATTCTTGGCGGTGTCCCGGCCGAAGCGGCTGATTCCAGCGTTGAAAATCCCGGAAGCGAAATGGTAGGGACCGGAATTACCGAACCCCTGTTTGCTTTTTTACTGGCTCTGGCCAGTGGGGATTCCCTGGGATTGTGGACCGGTGAGGATATCACCCAATTTGCCGCTGACTCGGGGCGCAGGTCGAAGTTCCCCTTGGACCAATTTGTTTCCGTTGAGAGACGTCGCCCGTTGGCCAGTGAGTCTTCCCTCTGGCCGGACGGTTATCTGGTCGCCAAGTGGGAACTGAAGCTGATTGGAGATCTGGACCGTCCCATGCCCTACAGTATTCTGGGCTATCACCCGGGCAGCCTCCGGATTTCCGATACCCTGGTGTTGAGTGAACTGAACCTGGGTGATCGCACTTTTATTGTCCCGGGTAAGGAGGAACCCCAGCCCAGGCATTTTGATGCAATCAAGGCACTGCGAGTGGATGTTGGTTCGGTGGTTCTGGATGCCGACGCGATTCCCGACGCGCTGCTGAGGGGAAATCTGGACGATGCCTGGACCTTGGGCTTCGTTCTGACCAGGGAGGGGAACCGGCAGGTTGGTCTGGCTGTTTCGGTCAAACGGGACGGCGGGGCAATCTTCGGAGAATTGGACTTTACCACTGAAAAAATCCTGAAGAGCGGATCTCCGCTGGGTGGCCAGTTGAGCAGGTTTTGTCGAGGCTGGTTCACCAGGCCCGGCTCAATGCCCCCAGCCCCTTGGATTGACTCGGAACATACAAAGCCCCATTGAGGCATAGGCGGTTGAAATATGGCGATGGGAAACAAGATTCTCGTGGCAGTGGATGTAGACGGCACCCTGCTGAACACAGAGTTCGACGATGTGTTGCCCCGGCGGGAAATCCAGGCTATGGAATCCGTCCGCAAGGCGGGCCACCTGTTGGCGATTTGCACGGGCCGCAACACACGCTCCCTGAACAGTCTCTTCGAATTGTCCAACTGGCAACCGGTGGATCTGCCCCGGATTCTGCTGAATGGGGCCCTGATTTGGGGAGGTAATCCCCAGAGGGTGTTGGCCCAGCACCTTTTGAGCGCGGATGAAGTGCGGCGGTTGGTCGCTCTTTTCCAGGAACATGGAGCGGTGCCAATGGTGTACGGCACCGACGAGGACGGGGGTCTTCTTTACCACCAGGAGAGCCCGACCAATCCGATCCAAAGCCGTTATCTGAAGATGCGCAGTAATACCGTCGGGGCGATCAAGATCGAGCAGGACATGTCCAGTTTGCCCCTGGAATACGCCCTGGAAGTTGGGACCATCGACGAGGAGGCCCGTATTGCCGCGCTTACGAAAGCTATCGAAAATCAATTGGCTGGAGTAGTGCGGGTTATCAACACGCGTTCCTTGCTGGGAGGTGGTGCCTATTTTTGGGCCGAAGCCTTCCATCGGGAATGCAACAAGGGCTCTGCGCTGCGCACTTTGACCGCCGCTCTTGATGAGAAGCCCGGAAAGATTATCGCTATTGGGGACAATTTCAACGATCTTGATATGTTTGAGGAGGCCGATTTCAGCGTGGCCATGGGCAACAGCCCGGATCAGGTGAAGGACCGCGCGGACATGGTGACCGATTCGGTGAACGAAGGCGGTGCGGCCCGGATCATGGAACTGATTGCGCGGGGGGAGTTCCCCCCGATCGGATAGTCCACCAGAGGAAAGGACAGGACCGTGAGCCCTGCTCGCAAAGACGAGAAAGCTGCCGTGGGCCGGCCTTTTTCCCTGCCCACCGCCGAAGATCTTTTGGGTGATCCCCGGGATGACGGGCCTGGTCTTGACTACTCCCTGGAAGAGGGCAGTGTCAGGGAAATGGGCTACGCTTTCGTGGACCTGATTGCAGAGTACCTGCAGGGTCTGGAGGGACGGCGAGTGTACGGGCCCATGTCACCGGCGGGCATGGATGATATCTTTGCCGAGGATCTACCCGAAGAGGGCACTCCTTTCAGTGAGTTGGTTCAGGACTGCCGGACCCGTGTCTTCCCCAATACAATGGCAATCGGAAGCCGGCGGTACTTCGGGATGATGAATCCCGGGCCACTCCCGGTGGCCATCTTTGCCGAGGCCTTGGCCGCGGCAATGAATCAAAACGTGGCGTCCTGGCGTCATGCTCCGGCCGGCACGGCCATCGAAAAGCGGGTTGTCCGCTGGCTGTGCAGCTTGTTCGGGTTGCCCGAGGGTTCTTTCGGCACCCTGACTCCGGGTGGATCGCTGGCTAATATTACCGGCCTTAAGTTGGCCATCAACCGTTCCTTGGGCCGGGATCTTTCCCGGGTCGATATCCAGGAACCTCCTGGCCCGGAGATGGACAAGCTGACTTTCTACGTCTCGAGCCAGGGGCATTACAGTTTTGACAAGGCCATTGATTTATTGGGCCTTGGCCGCTCCCAGCTTCGCAAGATTCCGCAGGACCAGATTTTCAGGATAGACATTGAGGCTCTTGAGGCCTCGATCCGTCAGGACCTGGAAATGGGTCTGCAGCCCTGTTGCATTATCGGGATCGGGGGTTGCACGAACACCGGAAGTATCGACAAACTGGAAAAACTGGCGGAACTTTCCCAACGCTACGGCTGTTGGTTCCACGTCGATGCAGCCTATGGGGGAGCCGTAATTCTTTCGGAAATGTACGGCCCCATGCTGCGCGGTATCGAGCTGGCCGATTCCATTACCGTTGATCCCCACAAGTGGTTCTATATGCCATTCGAATCGGGAGGGATTCTGGTTCGTGATGGGGACTTCCTGCGCAAGAGCTTCCTGGTTCATCCGGAATACTACATGGAGAAGGTGCTGCAGGATGATTCGGAACAGGGAGAGACGACAACCAACGGTCAGGGACGGAGAGTGATCCCCGATCCCCGGGGTTTTCACCGTGGAGACAAGGTCAACTTCTTCCAATACGGAATTCAGGGCAGCCGGCGCCAGAATGCCCTGAAGCTATGGCTGGCCTTCAAGATGGTCGGTCGGCGCCAATACGCTGCCTGGGTGGAGAAGGATATAGAATTGGCCCGGATCCTGGCCGCGCGGATGCGACGGATGGAGGACTTCCGGATTCTGGGACCGAATACCTTGGGCGTCTGCAATTTCCGCTGGGAACCGCTGGGGCCGGACGGGACCCCGAGATTCAACCTCGTGGAGAATGACCAACTCAACCGGGAGTTGCAGGAGGTCGTCGAGCGGGATGGCGACGCTTGGTTTTCCTACACTGTTTTGGACGGCCGGGTGTCCTTGCGGGTCAACGTGGAAAACCGCTGCATGGAGCAGAGTGATATCGAACGATTGGTCCAGGTGATCTGCCATACTGCGGATAAGATCCTGGCAGCAAAATAGGTTTAGCCTGGAAGGACGAAAACGATGATGAGTCACAAGATCAAGGTCAGCACTCTTGCCCTGCTTCTGGTTCCGGCCCTGTTGGGCTGTGCCCAGGGAGCATTGAAGGGCTCCGGTGACGTTGTCGAGGCCTATCCGGCCATTGCCACGATTTCGGCAACCGCCGGCGAACGCATAAACTTTGAAGTGAAGATCGACATCCAGAAGAAATGGCACCTTTACGCCCACGAAGACACGATGTTTATCGGGGTGGATCTCGTTCCGGCCAAGAATTTTATCCTGGAGGATTTTCAGGCCGAGTATCCGGTAGGGCACGAGGCGGAGTTCTTCGGAGAGAAGGTTGTCATGATCTCCGGCAAGGAAGTCATCAAGGCCAGTGCCAAGCTGCCCTCGGATCTGATCAAGGGGGAACACGAGTTGAAGCTTTCCGTCACGGTTCAGGCTTGCGACAACAAGACCTGTCTGGCTCCGGCGGATCTGCCCGTGGCCCTGACCTTGACCGTGAAGTAGGCCGGGCCATGACGACGATCTATGTCGGGAGCTTGCCCCTGAGCTGGGGCGAAGAGGAATTGCGAACCCTGTTTGCCCCGTTTGGCGAGGTGGCGAGCGTGACCATCATTACCGATGGCCAGACGGGCTGTTCGAGGGGTTTCGGGTTTGCCGAGATGGAGCCCGGAGCTGCCGCCGCCGCTATCGACGCTCTGGACGGGGAGGAATACGAGGAGTGTTTTCTGCGGGTGAACGAGGCAAGGGATAGGGGAGCGCGTCCTCCGCGTCGAGAGTACTGAGCTACAGCTCCATGGGGGAAATTATCAGGGTCGCCCGGTATGGGCGGCCCTATTCTTCTGCAGATATTCCAATCCTTGCTTCGGGGGTTGTTCGGGTCCATTGTTTCAGCAACGAAAGGGCCTACATGCTACTACGTTACCTCTTCCTGCTACTGGCGTTGTTGATCGTTTCCGGAGTCGCCGAGGCCGGTCCGGCAAATGGCTGGGATCTGTCCCCTGCCTTTGATGTACGAAGACGCCAGGAAATATTGGACGGCGTGTACCACTTCGCTCCCGAGCAGGACCGCAACTGGATCCGGATGCGCACCAGGGCAGGTTGTGGGTTATCCGGCCATCACCAGAAATTCGAGTTGCGGCTGGTCAATGAGCATCGGCACTTCCTGCATTCCGATACCGATTTCGATTGGGACGAATTGATCATTGACCGCCTCAGCTGGTCCTGGTTCTCGGGCGAAACCACCTCGTTTACTTTCGGTCGTCAGGATATTATCTGGCCGGGTGGTTTCTTGATGCTGGAGGGACATCCCCTGGACGGCAGCCGGAGTATCTATCATAACGCTGCCCGGCTGCAGACCGGAGGAGATTGGGGGAAACTGGACATTGCCCTGGTCCACAACCCCCAACAGGATGACTTGGTCCTGTCCGGAGACCAGGAAAAGATCCTTACCAACGGGGATGAGACCGGAGCGGCCGGTCGCTGGATGAGGGGCCCCTGGCAAGGCTCCCTGGTTTGGAAGCGGATGGACGGAAAACTGGAGTTCGTGGACCTTGGTACCTATACCATGGGGGTTCGCTACTCCGGGCCGAAGTGGAATCTTTCAAGCCTGGAAGGGGAGATTGCCCTTCAGTACCAGGACGAATCGAATTCGACCGACGATCAGGACGGCTGGGCAATGGCCGCGCAGGCGTTCCTGAAACAGGGCGTGGGCAAGGGTCTGTCCCTTGAGGCCGGTGGTTTCTACTACTCTGGTTCCAGTGACGATTTGCGTTCCTTCCGCTCTCCATGGGGTAGCTGGCCCAAGTGGAGCGAGCTGTACATCTATACATTGCTCGGCGAGAATACGCCGGGCCGGGTTCATGTTGCTGCCTGGGAGAATGTGGCCGCACCCAGGTTGAACTTGAGGCGATCCCTGGGTGCCGCCATGGGTCGTCCCCTGAAGGCCCGGCTGGGAGCGGCCTACCTGTTGGCTCCCGAGCCTGATTGGCAAGCGCGGGGTCTGCTGCTCCAGGCCGAGTTGAAATTTTCCCTGGGCGGCGGGTTCGACGGGCACCTGCTCTGGGAGATGCTGGACCCCGGTGAATTTCACGACGGTTCCAACGGGTTGGCCCCGCTGGCCGACAATATCCATTTCCTTCGTTGGCAATTGATCTACGCATTCCGATGAGGTTTCCCATGGCTCCGTTTCACTTGCCCTGGTCCACCTTCGCCGCGTTCCTTGTATTGGGCGCCACCATTGCCTTGGCTTTGATCTGGGCAGCGATCGACAAGGTGCGCAGCGGATCCGATCCCAAGGAGGGTGCAGAATGATGATCTACACCCTGGTACTGGTTGTTTACCTGGGCATTCTGGCCGCCATCGGCATTGTTATGAGTCGCCGCAGCCGCAACGCCGGTGACTTCGCCCTGGGAGGCCGCTCAGTGGGTCCGTGGGTCACTGCCCTTTCTTTCGTGGCTGCCTACTATTCCAGTGTGGTGATCATAGGCGGCGGGGCTTTCGGCTGGAAATTCGGCTTGGCCACCCTGTGGGTCGGCGCGGGTAACGTGTTGATCGGCACCACTTTGGCCTGGATCGTCCTCGGCCGCCGGATTCGTCGTTTTACCGAGAATCTGGACGCCATGACCCTACCCGGGTTTTTTGCGGGCCGCTACGGTTCGGCGGAGGCGCGGATCTTCAGCGCTGCGGTCACCGCCCTGTTCCTGATTATTTACAATGTCAGTGTTCTGAAGGGCATGGCCAACACCTTCGAAGTGCTGATGGATCTGCCCTATTGGAGCGGTGTCGTGATCTCCGGTGTCGTGATTCTCTTCTACACGGCGGTCGGCGGCTATCTGGCAGTAGTCTGGACGAGTTTTGTCCAGGCGTTGGTCATGATTGCCGCGCTGATCCTGCTGACCTACATGTCCCTGCAGAAGGTAGGCGGGATGACCGCTCTGGTGGACCGTTTGAATACCATCGACCCGGGCCTGGTCAATACACCCGGAGTGTGGGGTTGGGCGGGGCTGTTCAGCTTCACCATGATCGTCAGTCTGGGCACCTGGGGTATGCCCCAATTGCTGGTGCGCTTCTACTCCATCAAGAACGACAAGATGCTGCGCCTGGGCACCGTGATAGTTACCATAGGTGCTTCGGTTGCCATGCTGCCCTACTTGACCGGCGCCGTGGCGCGTGTGCTGGTGCCTGAAATCGACAGCCCCGACCAGGCCATCCCGGCCTTGACCGCCCTGGTATTGAACGACTGGGGAGGGGCGCTGTTTCTGGCCGGGGTCGTGGCCGCCGGGATGAGTACTTTTGCCGGGGTGCTGATCATCATCTCAAGTTCCATGGTCCGGGATGTCTGGATCAACGGTCTGGGACGCCAATTGACGCCCGCCGCCGAGTTGAAAGCCAACCGTATCATGAGTGTTGCCGTGGGAGTGATCAGCCTGCTGATCGCCTTGAGGCCTCCGGCCCTGGTGCTGGTTCTGACGGCCTTCTCCTGGGCCGTGATAGCTTCGACCAATCTCTGGCCGCTTCTCTTCGGGTTGTACTGGAAACGGACCAGCCCGCGGGCCACGCTTTGGAGCATGATCCTCGGCGTTACGGCAGCCCTAGTATGGCAGGCCTGGCCCCGCATCGCCTGGTTGCCCGAACTGCCTACAGGTGTGGCGGGAATTCATGGTTTCGTGGTGGGTACGACCGTGGGCTTGGTGGTAATAGTGGTAGGAACGCTTGTCGGCAGGCCTGCTCCGGCGAAGAACATCACCCAGGCCTGGACTGGGGCTACTGGTATAGACTCTTGACGCCGTCCCAGCTGCTAATATCCGTTTCAGGGTTGCAGCTGCCATTGATCTTGGCGCTGGAGACTCCTTCGGGTGAGGACAGCACTGGGTTCTGCATGGTACCATTGCCGAGGGCCAGGACCGGCAACTCCGGGTGATCGGTGATTGAGGCTGGATTGGCACCGTGGAGGTCGAACTGGATCTGCTTGTCGTCCATGACGAAAACCGATAGCGTGACCAGCACGGTGGCTCCGTGGGGCGTCAGAGGTGCCGCCAATCCTACGATGTGGTTGCCTTGGCCACCTCCCACGTCGATGGGGCTGAAGCCCATCAGGGTCGTGCCGGAGACCATGTAATTGCCGCTAACCGAATACCCGAATTCGTACCCGCAGATGGCCTCCATTGCTGGATTGGTCAGCACCAGATGCAGCGGGACGGTAACGTAAGGAGCGGTTTCCAGGCAATTGGATTCAGCCTGGGCGTCGAAATAGAAGCCAATTACGTCTTCGTCCGAGTGCAGGGCTACCGCAGGAATGGCGACCATGACCAGGACGGTGAGCAGGAAATAGGTGGAGGTTCTCATCGGGGTCTCCTTGGGCGGCTAATCCACAGGAGTTGCTTTTCAAAGATGCAGAGCACAGGCAACGTTATTACTCTACGGATTACGGATTGACTTTGTCAATATGGCTGGGTGAATCTTTGTGTCGAGTATCTCAAGTCAGGACAAACTTCAGGTCAGGACGATTTCAGGTTATGAAATGAATTTTTCCGATGTCAAAGCAGCAGCAGTCCGTATCGGAGATCTGGTCCATAGGACCCCGGTGTTGACCTGCTCGGCAATTGATGACCAGGTTGGAATGCGAGTCTTCTTCAAATGCGAAAATTTCCAGAAAGTGGGGGCCTTCAAGATGCGGGGGGCCACCAACGCCGTATTCAGCCTGACCGAGGAAGAAGCTGCGCGGGGGGTGGCGACGCACTCCTCGGGTAACCACGCTCAGGCCCTGGCTCTGGCGGCCAAGCTGCGCGGCATTCCGGCTTTCGTGGTAATGCCTCGTGGAGCCCCGGTCGTCAAACGGGCCGCAGTGGCAGGTTACGGGGCCGAGATTATCGATTGCGAGCCCACCCTTGCCGCCCGGGAGGCCACCCTGGCCCAGGTTGTACAGCGCACCGGGGCGGTTTTCATTCACCCCTACGACAACGAACGCATCATCGCCGGGCAGGGCACCGCTGCTCTCGAACTTCTTCAGGAGATTTCCGATCTGGATGTGGTGATGACTCCGGTTGGAGGAGGTGGTCTCTTGGCCGGAACAGCCCTGGTCACCGCGACACTGGCGCCGGGAGCCAGGGTTATCGCCGCCGAACCGCAGGGAGCCGATGACGCTGCACGATCCCTGGCCGCTGGCCACATTATCCCCTCGGTTGATCCTGATACCGTGGCCGACGGACTGCTGACTTCCTTGGGAGAGATAAATTTTCCCATCATCAAGGAGCATGTGTCGGCCATATGGACGGTGTCGGACGACAAAATCCTGGCTGCGATGCGTCTGACCTGGGAGCGCATGAAAATTATTATCGAGCCATCCTCGGCAGTCTGTTTGGCTGCGGTGCGGGATCACCGGGATGAGTTGGCCGGCTGTCGGGTGGGAATAATACTGTCGGGCGGCAACGTGGATCTGGACCGTCTGCCCTGGCAGGGAGATTTGACCGGATCCCTGACGGATCGCTGACCCCAACATTGGAGAGCCAAGAGTGAGCCACAGCATACAAATCAAGATTCGGGGCTACCACCTGGATTTTTACGGCCATGTGAATAACGCCCGCTACCTGGAATTTCTGGAGGAGGCCCGTTGGGCCCATCTGGAGCAGGGGGTGGACCTGGGCTTCTGGAAGGAGCGTGGACTGGGCTTCGTTGTGGCTTCGTTGACCATCAATTACCGTCGGCCGGCGGGGCTGGGCACGGTGATCGAGGTGCGTTCACACGTAGATCACCTGGGAGGCAAGAGTGGTGTGATTCATCAGGATGTAGTGGATTCGGTTACCGGGTCCGCTATTGCCGATGCGGATGTTACTTTCGTCGTAGTCGACATGAGAACGGGTAAGGCCGTTGCCCTCGAAGGGGAGATCAGGCAACAACTGCTCGAGCCGAAGGAGGAGGCGGGGCAGACTCCGGAAGGGGAAGGTGGATGAACGAAACCCGGAAAACGGGCAAGGGATCCATCTTCGCTGCCCTGGGACCCGGCATCCTTTTCGCCGGGGCGGCTATTGGTGTTTCCCATCTGGTGCAATCGACTCGCGCGGGCGCAGGCTGGGGTTTTGACCTGCTGTGGGTCGTGCTACTGATCATGATCTGCAAGTACCCCTTCTTCCAGTTCGCCCACCGCTACACGGTGGCCACAGGACAGAGCCTGCTGCAGGGCTATCGGCAACTGGGTTCGTGGGCGTTGGGACTATTCATGCTGGTGGTGGTCGTCAGTTCGTTCATAACCCTGGCTGCGGTGACGATCGTGACGGCGGGTCTGGCCGGCACCCTGCTGGGGCTGGAGATATCCCTGGTCGTGCTCAGCCTGTGGCTGCTGCTGATCGTGGCGGGCATTCTGGGACTGGGGCACTATCGTTTTTTGGATACGGGTATGAAAGTGATGGTTGTGATCCTGGCCACGTTGACCGTAGCGGCCGTGGCCGTTGCTGCCGGGCACGGGCCGGCCGGTGATACTTCATGGCCGCGTCCGGACCTCTGGACAGTGACCGGGTTGAGTTTCCTGTTGGCCCTGATGGGGTGGATGCCCGCTCCGCTGGATGTGGGGGTGTGGCCATCGCTGTGGATCCTGGAGAAGCATCGTGGCAAAAAATCGTTGCCCACCATGCGCCAGGTCATGATGGATTTTCATCTGGGCTACATCGGCACAGGTGTGCTGGCGGTGGCCTTCGTCAGTTTCGGGGCGCTGTTGATGTTCGGCACGGGGAAGGAATTCTCACCTTCGGGCCTGGCCTTCAGCAGGCAACTCGTCGAGATGTATACCGAGACTCTGGGGGGTTGGAGCCGGTGGATAATCGCCCTGGTAGCCTTCATTACCATGTTCTCGACCACGCTGACGGTTCTGGACGGCTACGCCCGAACTCTCGGCGGTGGTTTTGCATTGCTTCGCGGCCGGTCGGCGGTCGCCGATAGCCGTTCCTACCTGCTTTTCATGCCGTTGCTGATCGGGATTGCGCTGGCAGTGATCACCTTTTTCATGGGCAGCATGAAGGTCCTGGTGGACCTGGCCACGATCATGGCCTTCCTTACCGCTCCGCTGGTGGCGATGTTGAATTTCAAAGTTGTCCGCTCAGCACAGGTTCCGAAAGAACACCGACCCGGCCGTGCGTTGTCGGCGCTCAGCTGGGTCGGCATAGTATTCTTGTCGGGCTTCAGCCTCTTCTGGATCTGGCTGCGCTGGTTGGCCTGAGTTTCTAGGCAACCAGGAACAGGGCCCAGCAGGTTCCCATCAACCCTTCTGACCGTGTTCCAACTGGTTGAACGCTTCCCGCATTCCCGACTGCAGCTTAGCCACGTCTTCGGCGGACCAATCGGCTTCTTCCCCGCGAATGAAGGATGTCCGATCCGAGCGGTTGTCGAAACGGCCGAGCGGCAGATTGTAGGTCTTGCCGTCTTTCTCGACCTGCACCGTGTCTGGTTTGTCCGACACCTCCAGCAGGTAGGCCATGTCGTCGCAGCCGTAATCCCCATACATGACGGCCAGAGGTACGCCGTGGTGCAGAATGCTGCCCGGATCGTCTGGATCAGTGCGAGCTTCGTTCTTGCGCCGGGATTCCTCGGGAGTAACCCAGATATAAAGGATACTGGCTTTTTCCAGGATGGCCGGGCTCAGTTGAGCCACGTTCGCCCGGTATCCGAAGGGATGGGGCAAGGGCATTGTCGAGCCGTCTGCGCCTCCACGGGCAAATTCGATCACCACTGTTTTACCTTCCAGATCGTCAGGAACTTCGGCGACCTTGTCGTCCAACAATTTGCGGGACTCGTCCTCAATGGGGCCGGCGATTTCCCTGCGCACGGATTCTTCCAGGGTACCGATGATGGCTTCTCCGCCGGCCCTTACCCGGGCCGCGTCGATCCGGTCGAAGAGCCACAGGGAGGCCGATTCGGGAGACGGTTTGTTTCCCGATACCAGATCCTCGTAATCCTCGTTCATCAACTCGATCAAAGTCAGCCAGTCGATGGAATTGCGGAACGGCAGGGAACCCGAGATGAAGAACATTCCGGCATGACCGCGGGCGGTCAACTCGTCACTTATCCTACGCATGATGTGAACATAGGGAAAGTCGTCGAGCTGGGCGGTATGGCCGATGCCGAACTGCTCCCGGCACTGCTCGGGGCTGAGGCTGGCCAAGTAGCGTCGGGCTTCGGATTTTCCGCTGGCGGGCAGGGCCAGCAGCAGGAGTACATCGATGTGCTTGGACATGGCACGGGCCTTTCGGAAAGGTCGCCGGGTTGGCGAGATTACTTTGTTGCTTTTGGTATAGGGTACGCGAAGGCGTTTCCCATGGTAACTGGGGAATTTAATCGAAAAACGGGAGGAGGTCCAGTACCCAATATGGGCCCCCGTCCCAGAATTTTCCGAGGGCGGGAATCCGAAAAAATGGCCGCCGGACCTGAATGTCCAGCGGCCATTGTTCCTTGAATATTCAACCAACCCCTAGGAAGGACCGTTTCCCACTCCCACGGTGGGATCGGAATCGCTCCAGATCACATTCTCCTGGGTGTTCTTCGGACCTGCATCCCAGTTGGGTTTCAGGATGGTCACTCGTTGGGCAATGATCGTATCGCCGACGCGGGATCCGGTGATAATGGCCTGTTTACCCTCGACCATTTCGCCCTTGTCGTCATTGTTGCTGGTGATGACGCAGTCGCGTGTAAACTGGACATTCAATTCGTCCAACCGCCAACCGGTCCAACTGTCCCTGCTCAGCGTGCCCAGATGGAAACCCATGGTGGGGTAGTTGTCGTAGCGTGGGACCAAATCCAGTTCGGATGTCTTATCCGTGGACTTGCCCTTCAACTTGCCCAGCCAGCCGGCTTCGGTGTCCAAGGGAACCAAAAGGCTTGCTGCCGTGCCCAAAGCAAGCATGAATAGTATTGCGCGGGTCATCTTCAGGCCTCCAATCATTAAAAGGTTTCCGTATCTTCGGGTGTGCTCGGGCTCGTGGAATAATCAAAGTCCTCCTGCCAGGATCTGACTTTCAACCGCAGGAATTCGGTTGCAATGTCGTTGACGGTGATCGAGGCGTCGCTGGATTGGATTACGACCTGCCCCTGGGCAAGATCGACCACTGGATGAGAAGCGATACCCTGGCCCAAGGCGAGGACCCTGTCCTCGGGATTCTCTTGTTCTTCATCCTCCAGCAACCCCGCGTCGTCGTATGCCATTTTGTACAGCCAGGACTCGCCACCTGCGGCACAAGCATCCAGGGTCGGAGCGAAAGAAGTGAAGATCACGTTCTCGGCGATTACGACCGCCTTGCCCTTAACACGTTCACCGAGGGCCTGATTGAGCTCGATGTACCACCCACCGCTTCCCGAGACGTCATCGATTGAATCGGTCTGGTTTACAAGAGTCTTCAGGCTTTGCGTGGATCCATCGTGGTGATCGAAAACACCGACGAAATACTGCGGGTCGGCCGTCATCATGTCATCTTCGGTGAGGTAGGCCCCGGTGCCGAAGTAGATGTAGATAGCTCCTCCAGGTCCAAATGAGGGTGAGGGTGGGGCAGTGATGGGCTGGTCACCGGTGTACAGTTCAGAGATGTCCCAGTTGTTCAAAATAGTCGAGCCGTTGGTTTCCATACGCCATAGGCTGCCGCCCAGATCGGCCATGTAGACCAGATCCACGCTCCCGTCAAGATCGTAATCCACCACCGCGGGTCGGCAGGCTTTGTTGCGGTATTTTTCGGTGCTCAATAACCGGGAACTGAGAAGGTCTCCGTTCTCCAGATCATAGGCGTACAGCCATGCCTCGGCATCGATTTCGTCCAAGCCGCTGCCGACCAGGGCCACCGACCGGCCGGAAATGGAGATGGCTTCCACCATGGAAGAGAAGTCGTGTCCGTTGGGTAGGACCTTCTGCCACAAGACCTCAGGGCTGTCGGGGTCGGTAATGTTTAGGGCGAAGACGGCATTTCCGCCCTCGCGGCCGCCCGAGACCAGGATAGTGTTCCATATCCCGCTCAGCTTGGCGTCTTTGACGGTCACAGTTTGATCGCAGGTAAAGGTATGACAGTAACCCGAATCAGCCAGGGAGGCGAAGTCGGGAAGCGCGAATTGGGGTACGAAGGCCCAGGCCTCCTCGCCGGTGTCGGCATCAAATGCGTGAAGCATGCCGTCGTTGGCTCCTACATAGACCAATTTTTTACGGTCCTTGTTGTCCACATAGTAGGCCTGGTAGGTTTCTTCCGGGGTGTAATTGGCCGGAGCACCGACCACGACGGGGGTGGAATGGACGATGTCGCCCAATCTCCAGCCACGGCGATTTCTCAGGCCTTCCACATCATTTCCTCGGGCCCAGTTAATCAGGTTCTCCGCCTCGGTTTCATCGGCCGCTCCCATGGCGGCGGCCAGGTCGGAGGCGTTACCCGCTGTAAAATCGTAAACGGTAGAACCCAGGGCGGTGGCAATACGTCGGGTCGAGGGATCCCGGCTGGCCAGGATGGATCCTGCTTCCCAAAGGGCCGGTTTGTTGGCCTCCATAGGCAGGGTATAGCATTCCAGATAGCCATCCCAATCCAGGGGCATGAACTTGCCCCGGTACAGGCGGTCATCGTCACCCTGCTCAGTCGATACAACGGCCACGGCCGAACCGGAGGATATTCGTCGCATGATGTCCTGGATGGCGAAATCGATCGAGGCGTACAACTCTACCGCGTTGTCACAGAGGAAGAAGAGTCCGTCGCCGTTTGTAGCTGTTTCGTGCAACAAATCGCCGTTCTCATGAAATCCAACCACATACGTAGGCACAAACTGGTCGCTCTCCAGATCAGGCCGCAGATCTTCGTGAGCCATGTAATAGGCTACGTCGTCAATATGGTCGCTGCAGTTGTAGGTGTCCGGGTAGGGGGCTCCGATGCTGGTGCAATTGCCCGGGTCGTTCCCGTCCCCATCGGCGTCATGCAAGTAAGCGCTGACTTCCGTGTCCATGGTGGGCAAACCGTCGGTGATCACGAGGTTGAAGCTGTACTGGCACCAGGACTGGATGGCAGCGTCGGGACCGTCATAATTCCAATAATCCACCAGGGTCTCCAGCGATTCTCCCAGGGGGGTCCACGTGTTGGCTGTCAAACCGTTGATGGTTGCCTTGATCGAAACAGGGTTCGTGCCGCACTTGGCGACGACGTTGCCACCGCTTTCATTTTGGAAAATGGTCAGTCCGAAGTTCAATTGACTGCTACCGTTGTCGATGATCTGACAGAGGACTTCTTTCAAAACCTGAATTCGTGTTGTCAGCGGAAGGTCAAGACGTTCAGCGTCGGTGGCGTGGAAGTAGATCCAGTTCAGGTAATTGCCTGGGTATGTACCATTTTGCCCATTGTCCGATACGACGAGTTCCGCCCTAGGGACATCAGGCCACGTTGTGTCGAAGTCCTTGGGAGTTTTTTCCTCGGCTTTGGAAATATAGTACAAGGATTCACTTGTGAAATTTCCAGCATAAGTGGTATCTGAATCGTAATTCAGATGATACACCGCCTGGTTCATGGATCCTGAGTTGTCGGCCAGGATCATGACGTTGGCACCCATGAGGGATTGCTGGACGAATAGGGGGATCTCGCAATCCAGGGCCTGGGCCGGGGCGATTCCAAACGTGAGTAAGATTCCCAGAACTCCCAGCAGCCTTCCCCAACGAGTAACCAGGATGTTCCCCCTGCGTGGCGACTGTTCGGTTTTCATCATTTTTCCTCCAGAAAACAATTTCTTTTGGCTTTTCCGTACCCCTGAAAATCCGTTCACTGCGTTCCATTCGTGCGAATGAGCAGGATCAGTGAATATATTTCAGGCAGAGAGCCTGGATTTTCCGGTTCAGACCCTAAATAACCAGGTGCTAAGGCCACTTTGGGATACGAGTCCGAAGGTTCCGGATCTGGTCTTTCCCGGGCCGAAAGGGCCATATTTCGATTCAGCGGGGTCCGAACTGCTTGTAACTACAGCAAACCACATGCCGAATTGGCGATTCTTTCCCGGAGAACGGTTTGAATGGGGCGATTAACACGAAGGAAATGAAAGAAAAGCCCCCGAAAGTACTCGGGTACGAGGACTCTCGGGGGCTCGGTTTGTCAGAAGCCAGGGTTCGCTCAGCCCTTGAAGGCCGCCTTGATGAATTCACGCCTCATGCGCGCGATGTTCTGGATCGAGATCTCCTTCGGGCAAACCGCCTCGCACTCCCCATGATTCGAGCAGTTGCCGAAGCCTTCCGCGTCCATCTGCTCTACCATGAGTAATGCTCGCCGCGTTCGCTCGGGATCACCCTGGGGCAGCCAGGAGAACTGGCTGATCTTGGCGCTCACGAACAAGGAGGCGGAAGCGTTGGGACAGGCAGCCACGCAGGCTCCGCAGCCGATACAACTGGCCGCGTCCATGGCGTTGTCGGCTGCTTCCTTGGGTACGGGGACGGCGTTGCCGTCGGGGGCCGAGCCCACATTCATCGAGACGAATCCGCCCTTGGCCTGGATCCGGTCGAAGGAACTGCGGTCGACCACCAAATCCTTGATGATGGTGAACGGCTTGGCTCGGAACGGTTCGACGGTGATGGTGTCCCCGTCGGAGTAGTTCCGCATCCTCACCTCGCAGGTCGTGGTACCGGCGTGCGTGCCGTGGGCCACACCGCTGATCACCAGACCGCAAGTGCCGCAAATGCCCTCACGGCAATCGTTGTCGAATTCGATTGCTTCATCGCCCTTCTTGACGAGATCCTCGTTCAGAATATCGAGCATCTCGAGGAAGGACATTTCGGCCAAGACGTTGTTCACCGTGTATTCGACGAAATTGCCCTGACTTGCGCCGCGGGCCTGTCGCCAGATCTTCAGGTGAATCGTCATTCCGTTCTTGTCTGACTGGTCACTCATTGGGACGATCCTTCCTCTATTTGTAGCTGCGGGTTTTCAGTTCGACGTTGTCGAAGACCAGGGGTTCCTTGTGCATCACCGGTTCCTGGTTTTCGCCCGTGTATTCCCAGGCCGAGACGAAGGTAAAATTGGCGTCGTCGCGCTTGGCTTCGCCGTCCTCGGTCTTGTGCTCCTCACGGAAATGTCCACCGCACGATTCTTCGCGCATCAGGGCATCACGGGCCATCAGTTCGCCCAGTTCGAGGTAATCACCCAACCGGTTTGCCTGTTCCAGTTGCTTGTTCAGGTCGTTTTCATTGCCGGTGAGTTTCAGGTTCTGCCAGAACTCTTCGCGCAATTTGCCGATCTTGCCGATGGCCTCTTTAAGACCCTCGCCGTTGCGGGCCATACCGACTTTGTCCCACATCGTGCGGCCCAGTTCCCAATGGATGTCCCGCACGGTGCGATCGCCCTTGATGTTGAGCAGGCGTTGGAAGTGCCCACGCACATCGTTTTCCACTGCCTTGAACTCCTCGGCGTCGGTGCTGGTGTTCACCAGATCGGCGTTGGCCAGGTAGTTGGCCACAACCCGGGGCGTAACGAAATAGCCGTCGGCCAGGCCCTGCATCAAGGCGCTGGCACCCAGTCGGTTGGCGCCGTGATCGGAGAAGTTGGCTTCACCGGTCACGAACAGGCCTTCGATCGTACTCTGCAGGTTGTAGTCCACCCACAGGCCGCCCATTGTGTAGTGGGGGGCGGGATAGATCATCATCGGCGTTTCATATGGATTGTCGCCGATGATCTCATTGTACATGTCGAACAGATTGCCGTAACGATCTCCGACGACATCCTTCCCCAACCGTCCGATGGCCTCGGAGAAATCCAGGTACACCGACTGGTCGGAGTAGTAGGCGCTCTTGCCCTTGTCGCATTCCACCTTCGCGGCCCGGGCTGCGATGTCGCGCGGCACCAGGTTGCCGAAGGCGGGATAACGACGCTCCAGATAGTAGTCGCGTTCGCTCTCGGGAATGTCGTTGGGTCGCCGCTTGTCGCCGGGCGCTTTGGGCACCCACACCCGGCCGTCGTTGCGCAGGCTCTCGCTCATCAGCGTGAGCTTGGACTGATAGTCGCCCATCTGTGGAACTGCGGTCGGATGGATCTGCGTATAACACGGGTTGGAGAACAAGGCTCCCCGCCGGTGCGCTCTCCAGGCAGCTGTCGCGTTGCTGTTCACGGCGTTTGTGGAAAGGTAGAACACCGGGCTGTAACCGCCGGTGGCAAGGACCACTGCGTCGGCCTCGTAGCGTTTGATCTCACCGGTGGTCAGCTCGCGGGCGATAATGCCGCGGGCCTTGCCGTCGACCACTACCAGGTCCAGCATTTCGTGACGGGGGAACATTTTAACCGTTCCCGCATCAATTTGTCGCACGAGGGCGCTGTAGACGCCGAGCAGAAGCTGCTGGCCCGTTTGGCCCCGGGCGTAGAAGGTACGACTGACCTGGACCCCGCCGAAGGAACGGTTGGCCAGGGTGCCGCCGTACTCCCGGGCAAAAGGAACGCCCATGGCCACCGACTGGTCGATGATGCCCATCGAGAGTTGGGCCAGACGGTAGGTGTTCGCTTCGCGGGAGCGGTAGTCGCCGCCCTTGATCGTGTCGTAGAACAGGCGGTATACGCTGTCGCCGTCGTTTTGATAGTTCTTCGAGGCGTTGATGCCGCCCTGGGCGGCCACACTGTGCGCCCGGCGCGGGGTGTCCTGGATGCAGAAGTTCAGCACGTTGTAGCCCAGCTCGCCCATCGTTGCGGCTGCGCCTCCACCGGCCAAACCGGTGCCCACGACGATGACCGTACGCTTGCGCCGATTGCCACCCGGAGCGACCAGGGGGCTGTCAATCATATGCTTGTCCCACATGTCGGCCAGTGGGCCGCCGGGGATCTTGGCGTCTAGAATCCTGTTGCCTGTCATGTTAGTGACCTCCCGGCCCGGCGACCGCATTGGGGTCGCCCACGAAGTAGAGGTAGATCGGAAGGGCCACGAAACCGATAGCCAGGAGAATGGAGACTATCAGTGCGATCTTCGTCAGGATCGGCAGATAGCGGTCGTTGGCCCAGCCTATGGACTGGAAGGCACTCCAGATTCCATGCCTGAGGTGGAAACCCAGCAGGATCATAAGCACCGTGGTTCCGCCGGCCAGGAGGGGGTTCTTGAAGCCCGTCACCACGACCTTGTAGAGATTTTTTACATTATCCGGCCCGATCAATTCATGGTCTACCAACTTGAAAATCTTGACATGGTAGATGACGAAAATAACCAGCAGGATTCCAGTATAGATCATCGAGATGGAGGAGAATGTCTTGCGACTTTTGCCGCCGGCATTCTTCCCATACTTGTACCCGATGGCGCGAGCTTTGCGCTTGTCGGTCCAGGCCACGGTGAAAGTGGAAATAATGTGGAAAAAGAAGAGGACGATGATGCCGGCTTCGAAGGCGTAAATCAGCCACCCATGCAGGGCGCTTTCCAGAAAATGGGCGTAGCCGTTAAACGCCCCGGGGCCGAGAAAAAGGGTGAAATTACCGACCAAGTGCACGCCGACGAACGCAAAAAGCGCCAATCCCGTGATGCCGGTAATTACCTTCTTGCCCACCGATGACCAGAGGGTCGAACCGAAGGAATCCATGAATTCTTCTCTCCTGACTGGGGGACCGAAAAATGATCCATTGGAAGGATCTGATTAGGTTGACAACGATTGGAATTAGAACATAAATCCCCCGGGGATACAGCACAAATTTTCGAAGGATATTTTAGGTTTTTCCGTGTTTCGCAGAGGCTGAATATTCTATTTACGTCCGCATTCCTCAACTACATGGATACTGTTTTGGTAGGGGTTCAACTTGCCAGGACATAATATGGGGCTTGTTGGAAAATCCCACGGGCCATCCCGATTTCTTCCAACTTGGATTCTTCCCGCAAAATTTTCCCCCGGGGGAAGGTCCACCACCCAGGGGACAGACCCAGTTCCTGTTGGGCATCCTGTTTGAGGTGCAGGTCTCAGGCCGATGCTTCGGGCTCGGAAACCAACTCCCCGGATGATTTCCCGCCGATTCTCTTGATCCTCTGTTTCAGATAAGCAAATCCCCATCCCCAACGTGTAAACATCCAGTAGAAAGCCGGGATGGCGCTGAGGATCAGCACCGTACTGCTGGCCAGACCTCCAATTGAACTGAGGGCAAGGTTCTCCCAGATATCGCTACCGGTAGCGTTTTCTTTTTTATACAGCAGCGGCAGAAGCCCGGCGATGGTCGTCCCGCTGGTTAAAAGGATTGAACGCATCTGGATGCGCAGCCCATCCCGGATCGCCCGATTCAGGATCCGCTGACGGTCCAGGACAGGGAGGCGCCACAGGTCATATCCGCCCAACCGTCGCTTGGCGGGAACCAGGTCCGGCCCAAAATCCTCTTCCGCCAGTAGTTCGCGAACCTGCAGACGGAAACGATTGATCAGCAGGATGGCATTGTTCACCACGATGCCGAACATCAGCACCAGACCGATCTTGGCGGAGGAGTCGAACTCGTAGCCGGTGGCCCAGAACATGCCGGCAACGCCGATCAAGGCCATGGGGATGGCCAGCAGGACCAGGCCGGGCAGGAATAGGCTCTCGAACATGGCAGCCAGGGCCATGAAGATGAAGGCAAGGGTGAGCCAGAGGGTGTTCTGCAGCTCTTCTTCCTCTTCCTCGGTGATCTGTTGTCCGGACATGTCTTCTACAGTGTAGCCGTAGGGCAGTTCGATGCCTTTGATTATGTCGGTAATAAATTGGCGGCGCATGCGGTCGGTGCCGATGTACTCCCAGTTGAGCAACTGGCTGTACTTCTGGTCGTGCCGGTTGATGGAACTGATCTCCGGCCGGCTCTCGATGCTGATCAGCCTTCCGAGCTGGACCTTCTGGTCGCCGCTGGTGGTGAAAGTGCGCCCTAGTATCTGATCGTACTCGATTTCTGCCGCGTCGTCGAAGGTCAGCATCAGGCGCTGGTCCTCACCGTCCAGGATCATGTGCCAGGGGTTCTCCACGCCCAGCAGGCGTCGGATGTGTCCCATTATCTCCGCCATACTCAAGCGGTGCTGGGTCAGGGCCTTACGGTCCAGCATGATGACGGTCTCGTCGGTGTTGTTGCGACTGAAACGGTCACCGCTTGTCAGGCGGGAGTTTCGTACACGGCGGTTACGGTCCAGTCGGTCCAACACGCCGTCCGAAATGGCTTTCAACTCCTTGCTGTTGTACCCGGTCAGGCGGATGGTGGAGTTGCTCATCCCGCCGCCGCGGCCACCCTTCATGTAGGGGTCGCCGAAACCGTTGATCCAGATGAACATTCCGCCCAATTCCTCGGCCAGCACGATCAGCTTGTTGCGGAACAGCTCCGGATAGGCCGAAGCCAACAGTTCCTCCTCGAATTCGATGACTGCCCAGGCACGGTTACTGAAGGCTCCTGAGCGCAGATGGGCGCCCTCGGGTATGGGCAGGATTTCCTGTTCGAAGAGTTTGATGGTCTCGCTGGACAATTTCACGTCCGTGCCGACGGGTCGTTCCAGATAGACGACGATCTGCTCGGCTGGTTGCTGTCGCCAAAAACCACCGGTGCGGACCTTCTCCTTGAAGACGAAAAATGTGCCGACGAAGAGTGCCAGCGACAGCAGAACCGGATAGAACCAGAATCTCAGATGCAGTCGTGTCAGCCGGTCCACAAAGCTGACGAAAACACCGACCAGCAGGAGCAGACCGGCTGCTCCGGCCACCCATAGGGCGGTGTCCTGGGCGGTGAAACGTCCCTTCCACGCCCAGGTCACCGCCAGAGTCACCAGGCCGATCACGACAACGCCGACAGCCCAGCGCCAGAGCATGGACCAGCCGCCCAGTCCGAATTCATCATTATCGGCTGAGCCGTTGCGCATCTCCTTCTCGGCAGTTCCTCTCAGGGCAACGGGGATCCAGCAGAAGGCCACCAGGATCGAGGCCAACATGGCGATTCCCACACTGACGGCCAGGGGGGTGTAGAATTGGGAGAGGCGGTCGGTCATGAAGATGAAGGACAGAAAAGCCACGACCGTGGTCAGAGTGGTGGCCAGGATGGGGAAGGCAACCTCGTGCGTGCCTCGGATCAGGGCTCTTCGGCTGTCCCCTTCCCATTTGCCGGTCAGACGGCGGTGAATCGCGTCCAGCACCAGGATGCTGTTGTCCAGCAACATGCCAAAGCAGACCGTTAGGCCGCTGATGGTGATGAAATTCACCGAGACACCGAAGAAGTAGAACATGGCCAGGCAGATGACGATCGCCAGCAGGATCGAGAAGATGACGATTGCCGTCAACCGAATCTGCTTCAGAGCGGCCGCCAGCATGATGAACAACAAGCCGAGGATGGCCAGTGAACGGATCACCAGTTCTTTCAGTTTTTCTTCCAGATCCTCCCCCTCGTCCATGTCCACTTCGAAGTGGATGGGGAAGGGGGCGGCTTCCTTGATCAGGGGCAGTTCGTGGCGCAAACGGCGGCTGATGGAAATCGAGTTCTGGCCGCTGCGTTTGGTGATGTTCAAGGTGATGACGTTCTCGCCGTTGATTCGAGAATAGTAGGCGATGTCCTCGAAGTCGGGTTTGACGGTGGCCACCTGGGCCAGGGTGATCGATTGTCCACCGAGGTTGGAGAGCACGGTTCCCTTGAGCCGCTGCAGCGCAACGTCGTCACGGACGCTGACAGTCAGTTCCTGGCCCGAACGGCGGACCGCTCCGGCCGGAACGATGTCGTCCAGGGCATCGATGCGATTGGCTACCAGGTCGGCGGTCAGGCTGTATCGCTCCATCAATTCCAGGTCCAGCAGGATGCGCACCAGGGGTCGGGCGCCGCCCCGCAGTTCTGCGTCGGCGATGCCGGGGATGGAAAGAAAGCGGGGGACCAGCCAAGTCTCGGCTCGATCCCGCAACTCGTTCATACTCAAGGGAGAGATCAGGCTCACCGAGAAGAAATCCTCGGTAGCCAGTTCGTCGGGCACATAGGGTCTGATGTAGGGTTGCCCGGCCTGGCTGGGCAGGTTGCGGCGAACACCGCCCATCCTTTCCGACAATTCCAGACGGGCGAACTCCATGTTGGTGCCGCGTTTGTATTTGACCGTGACGGTGCTCTCTCCGTGGCGGGACACCGAATCCAGGTCCTCGACGCCGTGGCATCCAGCCACGGCCTCCTCGATCGGCAGGGTGATGGAGCGCTGGATGGCACTGGGGGAGGCGCCGTTCCAGTTCGTGACGATGGAAAGCTCCGGCAGGTCCGTCTCCGGCATGGCTTCTATGTTCAGTCGGGGTACGGCATACACCCCGGTGACGATCAGGGCCGTGAACAGCATCCAGGTCGCGACGGGGTGGTCGACGGCGAAACGGATCATCGCATCAGTACTCCCGGTCGGTCCGGCGATGCAGTGCTTCGTACACTACCGGAGTAAGAAACAGGGTCAGGAAAGTGGCGATACTCAGACCGCCGATAATGGTGATGGCCAGCGGACGCTGCATCTGTTCGCCGGTACCCAAACCCAGGCCCATGGGCAGCATGGCCAACACGGTCGTCACTGTGGTCATCAGGATGGGCCGGAAACGCAGGTTGCTGGCCATCAGGATGGCCTTGCGGCCCGTCATTCCATTCACGCGGAGTCGTCGGATTGTGGACACCTTGACGATGGCGTCGTTTACCGCAATGCCAAGCAGGGCAATCAGTCCGATCAGGGAAATGATATTCAGCGTTTGACCGGCAATATACAGTGTGATCATCGCCCCGCCGATGCCCACCGGCAGGACCGCGGAGATGATCAAGGGGTCGAGGAAACTCTCGAACTGCGCAGCCAGGATCATGTAGACCAGCAGGGCCGACAAGAGCAGGGCCCAGGCCAAATCGTGGAATGAACTGGTGATCTCCTCCTGCTCACCCCCAGTGATGAAGTTCACGCCTTCAGGGTTGTCCAGGCCGTCAAGCAAGGCGTCTACGTCATGCCAGATATCCGCCAACGCGCGGTCGGTCACGTCGCTGGACAGGGTGATTTGCCGCCGCTGGTCTCGCCGGATGATTTCGCGCACGGGAGTTCCCACCGACTGCATTACGAACGAGCCCAGGGGCACGGTCCGCCCTTCTTCAACCTCGACGGGGGAGGCCAGGACGGTGGGCAGGTCATATCTCTGGTGGCGCGGCAGGCGGACTGCGATGTCTATTCTTTGTTCGATTTCATTATAAGTGGTTGCCACCGTTCCCTGGATCCGGTTGCGCAGCTCGCGAGCAAGGGCATCGGGTTCCAGCCCGAAACGAAGGGTCTTTTCCCGGTCGATGTTCATCTCGACTGTGGGGTTGCCCAATACGCGGTCCATTTCCACATCCCCCAGGCCGGGGATCTCCCTCAACATCGGCAGCAGTTCCTCCGAGACTGCGAAGGCCTCACTGGACTTTTCAGCCACGACGCCGAGAGTGAAGGCTGCTTCGCCACTGGCCAGAATCTCGCGCAAACCGATTCCCTCCTCACGATAGGTGAAGAGTGTACCCTGATGCCCATCCAGAAGCGTTTGCAGCAGGTTTTTGACCCGTATCATATCCTTCTGCCCATGTCGGGATGGAACCAGCATGACCCGGATCCGGGCAGTATTGGCTGCGCTGTATTCCTTCAGGCTGGCCAGGGTCTTTTCCGTTACGCCGACCTGCGTGTACACCGATTGGACTTCGGGCAGAGGGGCCAGGAAGCCGGCCAGTTCCGCCGCCGTGTCCAGGGTGATTTCCAGAGGTGTTCCGGCCGGCATTTCCATGGCCAGGGTGAAGTCGCCCCTGGTGCGGTCGGGCATGAAGGATGACCGCATCTGGGATCCCATCCAGCCGGCGACGCCCAGTCCCGCTATCAGCAGAACAGTGAAGATCCCCTTGTGATCCATGACCCATACGAGGCGGTGGTGGTAGTGCACCATCACTCGTTGAAATAAATTTTCGAAGGGCACGAAAAGGGCGGAGGGCTTGTCCTTGGGTACTTTCAGGATGTGAGCCGAGAGCATGGGCTGAAGCAGCAACGCCGCAAAGATCGAAACCAAAAGCGAGATGGTCACGGTCAGTGCCTGGTCTCGGAAGAATTCGCCGGCGATGCCGGGGACGTAAATGACGGGGAAGAAAACCGCGACTGTGGTCAGCGTGGCCGCCACCACGGGGGAGGCCATTTCGCCGGCCGCCCGGGAGCAGATATCCCCAATGGATTCGCTGCTGCCCCGTTTCAGTTTCAAGTGTCGATTGATGTTCTCCAACACGACGATCGAGTTGTCCACGAGCATGCCCGCGGCTAGGGACAGGCCGCCGAGGGACATCAGGTTCAAGCCGACATCGGCGAAGTACAGGAAACCGAAGGTGGTCATGATCGAGACGGGGATGGCCAACCCCACCACCAAGGGGCTGCGCCAGTCCATCAGGAAGAAGAAGAGCACCAGGAAGGCAAGTCCCGCGCCGAAGAGCAACGAGTCCTGCATGCCCTGAAATGACTCCTGCACGAAATCGGCGTCCCGATAGATGAACGAATAGTCGAAGTCGGGATACTGATCGCTGAGGATGTCCAGAATCTTGTCCACTTCATCCGTCGTGGCGATGGTATTCTCGCCGACTTCCTTGTAAAGATGGAGCGAAACCACTTCCTCGTCGCTGATCAGGGTAAAACCTTCCGGGTCCTTGGTGGTGTCCAGGACCGTGGCCACGTCGCCGATCGTGATGCCGGCTCCCGCAGCGGGAATCTCGGTAGATCGGATCTCATCCAGATTTTCGAATTCGCCCAGGATGCGCAACGGCAGATGCAGGGGCCCCTTGCGGATGCGGCCTCCGGGGAAGCTGATGTTGGCCACGCGGAGGGCAGTGCCCAGGTTTTCGATCGTCAGTCCGTAGAGGCGAAGTTTTGAAAAATCGGGTTGGACGAGGATTTCCCGATCGGCCCCGCCGATGACCTCGGCCTGGCTGACACCGTTGATTTGCTCCATGGCGGGCTTGACGACCTCGCGCGCGAACTCGGTCATGCGGGCCATGGGGTCGTCCCCGTGCAGGACCAGTATGGCGATGGGCCGGGCGCTGGGATCCCAGCGCAGGATCAGGGGTCGGTCAGCAGACTCGGGAAAGTCGTCCCGGTAGGCCACCCGGTCGATGGCTTCGCGCAGGTGCAGGTTGGCGAAGTCCATTTCGGTGCCCCACTCGTACTGCACCGTTATGGTCGAAACGCCTTCGCGGGTCTTGGAAATCACCCGGCGTACCCCGGCCTGGCCTGTGATGACTTCTTCCAGGGGCTGGGTTACCAGCCGGGTCAGATCGTCCGCAGGGGTGTCGGAGTAGTTGGTGATGACCGTCAGGTTCGGGTAGTTGATGGCCGGCAGGAGGTCGACGGGCAGGCGCTGGCGGGCCTGGAAACCGACTAGAACCAATCCGGCAAAGAGCATCAGGATGGCGACCGGCCGGCGGACCGCTGTCTGAATGATCATTGTCCGGAGCCTCCTCCGTCGGCTACCTGCTCATCTGCTCCCTTCCTCAACAACAACAACGCGGCTTCGGGCGAATCGGGATATTTGGTCACTAGCTCTCCGCCCACGGCCCAGGCTTCCTCGAAGCGGCCCAACTCCAGTAATCGGGTCCGGGTTTCGTAGAGGGACGCTGCTTCATCGCCGTTGCTGCTTGATTTCAGATCTGTGTTCTTGGTGGTTTCGGTTGCCTTGACGGCCTTGACGGCCTTGGCGGCCTTGGCGGCCGTGGTCACTTTGGCAGCCCGGATTTCCGTGGCAAAGGCCCATCGGTCAACCGGAGGTATCTGTTTCCGGATCTTGATTTTGGCCTCGTGGGCCAGCGTCAGGTGGTCGCTTACAACTACTTCGTCTTCGGGGCTCAGGGAACCGCCGCTATGGACCTGAAGAATTTCAACCCAATCATCGTTCTCCAAACCGGTGTCCACATACAGCCATTTGGCCCGGTCTTCTTCCCTCTTGAAGACCAGGGTCCGGGAATCCCTTATAAGCAAGGCCTCTTTGGGAGCCAATAGCTTGTCGTGGTGGATCCAACCTGCGATCTGGGCGCGGACAAACATGCCCGGACGCAGCTTTCCGTCCGGATTGTCGAAGCGGAGGATGATCTGGCAGGTTCGGGTGGCCGTTTCCAGTGTGGGGCTGATTACATCGATGGTAGTTTCCAGCGTGTCGCCGGTGGCCGGTATGGTCAACAGGGCCGGCCGGCCTTCGGTAAGATTGCCCAGATCGGCCTCGAGGACGTTGACAACGGCCTCCAACTTACTGTTGTCGAAAACGCTGCAGATAGTGGCCCCGGTCGAAAGGATTTCCCCTGATACCACCGTCAAATTCTGCACGGTCCCTCCGAAAGGCGCGCGGATCTCCGTATAATCCAGATTCAGACGGGCCCTTTCTTCAGCCATGCGGGCCTCCGCCAGACCGGTTCTCTGTTGAAGGACCTCCTCGCGGAATGCGCCCTGGCGCAAGGCATTCATCTCCAACTCGATCAAGCGGCTCTGGTAGTCAGCATTATCCAGTGATCCTGTTTCCTTCTGCCTTTCCAACTCCCCCTTGGCGGAGGAGAAGTTTTTAAGGGCCACGTGATCAACAGTGTAGGTATCGATCTCGGCTGCCATCTGGCTCAGGGCCTGCAAGTGCCGGTAACGGCTTTCTTCCAACGATATTTGGTACTCCCGGGGGTCAATGCGGGCCAGCAACTGGCCTTTTTGGACTCGATCCCCGTCACGGACCAGGACGCCGGTCAATTGGCCGCCCACCTTGGCTTTCACTTCTACGGACTGCGGGGTGCGAATGGCTCCGTCGGCGTATACCGGCAGCACCAATTCTCCCTTCCGGATCTGGCCGGTGTTGACCTTGATGGATTTTTCCTTGGGAGGTTTTTTCGCCTTGGCTTCCTGGGTTCCGGTCGAGTCAGCGCCGGAGCCGTCTCCGTCGGGGTTGAAACAACCGGATAGGGCGAACAGGAGGAAGCATATGGAGATCAACCCGGCAATCAGTCCGAAAAACCGCGTTCTGACGGGAACGAGTGAACGGCCTTGGGTAACCAGGATCACGGGAGTACGCATTATCAGCCTTTCCATTGGCGGTTAATCAATTTCCAGTTGGTAACAAATGATTTCCAGGGGCGAGGATTCCGCCGCGTCGTCGGCCTCTTCCTGGACAGCGCCCATCTGGTTCAACCAGGCGTCAAGGGCGCCGACGATAACCATGGCCCGGCCGTCGGCCAGCAGGATGAGTCCGTCCTTGGTGGCGCTGTGGTTGCCCGAAAGGGCCACCTGTTTTTCGAATCGGCCATCGGCCGTGAATACATCCAGGACGACCCAACAGCCGTCCGGGGCGTTCTGGTCCCCGACGCTGGTCTGGACCCAGAGGCGGCCATCGGCCATCACGGTGAGCTGGCTGATGTCCGGCTGTGTGTCCTCTATGATGATGCGCTTCGGGGGAGCAGGATAATTGGATCCGATACCTTCCTGGATCCGGTGGGCAATTTGTTTTTCCTGCTTGTCGCGGTTTTTTGAAACGTAGGGTCGCTTGATGATTTTCTCCAGGTCACCGTTCGAGGTGAAGACGGAAATGGCGTACTCGTTCCGCGGGATGGCGGCGAAAACTCTGCCGTCGGATCCGGCCGCTATCCTCTGCCAGATGAAATCGGAGGCCCCTTCGTTCATTTCCAAGTCGGCGAAATTGATGGTGACCACCTTTTCCGTGAGGGAAACGATCCGCTTGCCCTGACGATCGCAACGATCCAGGAAGTAGGTCTGTTGGCCCGTGGCTCCCATGCGGATTCCGCCCAGCAGCATCCCTGAACCGTCGGCCAGGCCACGGATCAGGACCGTGAATTGACCCGCTGCGCCCTCACCGACCGAGTAGACTGTTTCTCCGGCAGGGGTGCCGTCGGGTTTCAGTTCGACGATTTTGCCTGGAAATCCCTGCAGAATGCAGATGTTGCCGTCTTCGGACAGGAACATGTCGCCGGGATTGCGAACCTCGCCGGGACCATCGCCTTCCCCACCGATGGTGCGCAGAAATTCCCCGGAGGAGGAGTACACGTGCGTTTCGCTTAGCTGGCTATCCAGCACGTAAAGGTCGCCATTGGCGTCGGCCCGAATGGATCCCACCGTGCCGAAGAACACGTCATCGTCTTCTCCCCCGATTCGCCACATCTCCACGGGATCGATCTTAACGACACCTGCGGCTGCTTGCGCGGGATTCTCCACAATCCTGGTGGAGGCGGTTTCCTGTCCCAGAGCCGGGCCGATAATCAGACAGGGCAGAAGCAATAGTCCCGCGGCGGCTAGTGGGCCGAAGCTTCCGGTGGAGCGAAATTTAGAATACATAACTATTCCTTCTCAAAATTCGGGGTACGAAAATCAACATTCACGTAATCAGGGGCGGACTCTGAAATGAATGATTTCCAGGGGCTGGGCATCGTCGTCGATTCCCCCCTCGGATGAATCGTCTCCGCCGCGGCCGCGAAACGCCGCCATGGCATCGGCGTGCTCCTTGACCAGGACCACGATGTCTTCCCCGGCAAAGAACAAGGCGTCCTTCAGACCTCGACCCCCGCATTGGATCGCCACCTGCTGGACAAAGCGGCCATCGGCTTCAAATACATCCCAAGTGGAATGGATTCCAGCCGGTTGTTCCCTGATTCCCCTACTGGGTAGGACCCAAATGCGACCATCGGTAGTGGTCCTGACCTGTAGGATATCCTTTTCGGTCGGCTCCACTACGAATTCCGGGGCCGCACGGTTGCGTCTTCTGAAAGGTAAGGCCGATTCTTTCATTCTGGCTATCTCTTCGGCGGAACGACGCCAGGATTCGTAGGGTCGCGTGAAAACTAAGTCCGGGGAGCCGTCGGGGAGAAAAACTTCCAGACGATATTCGTTGCGTTTGGTCGCCACGATGACCCGACCGGCGGTGTCCAGGGCCCAGGCGCCGGAGATGGGGGAGAAATTATCCGCTTCCCGGATCTGGCCGGAACTGAAATTCCGTTCCGAGGTGGCTTCGTAGAACACCTCGTACTCGTTCCCGTCCAGGTCGTAACGGGCTATGAAATGGGTGGCGGTCCTCCCGTCGTTGGTTCGTGACATGCGGCGGCCGCCGAGGACCATCCTGTCCCCGCTGACCGCGGCGGTCTCCAGGGCGAACATGCCGCCGGCTGCAGGGTTTTCGGCTCCCAACCGGAATTCCCCTGCGGGCAGACCCTTCATGTCCAGCATGATGATTCGACCGGGAAAGGCCTGAATCAGCCCGAGGTTGCCGTCCGGCAGGAAGAGGGTATCCGATAGTCTGCGCACTTCGCCGGGGCCGTCTCCCTCCTTCCCGAAGGTCCGCAGGTATTCCCCGTCGGTGGAAAACACCTGGACCTCGTTGAGTTGGATGTCCATCAGGTAGGTTGATCCGTCCGCATCCACCAGTACCTTGTCGATGACCCCCAGGAGATTTTCCTCGTCCTCCGGGCCCCCGATGCGCCAGGTCTCTTCCAGTTCCAGGGTTCTCAGCCCATCGCTCGGCTGCCCGGAATTCTTGATTTCCGTCACGGCTTCTGCGGCGGCACAGGGATCAGTAATCATAGGGAAAACGACCACGGCCAGGGCTGCCAAGGCCAAAGCAGGATTCAAGTCTCCAAAAGGGATGTTTACGATTTTCAAAGGACACCTCATAGGCTACGGGAATTGGGTGGCGATCAGTCGACTCGTTGCTCAAACAACGAATCGGGGGGGGCGAATCCAGCGAAGTTACCTGATGCAGCAGCAGAAAACTATCCTGAGATTTCAATTACCCCACAATAATGGATGTCACAAAGCCCCGTACACAGGAAATGGTAGGAATATTTTCGGAGGGTCTTGGCTTCACCGGAAAAATGCGATACAATGGAGCTGGTGCCTGTCGTCGAACAGGTTTCCATGGTCCCGTTGGATTAACCGCCTTCAGGCGGATATGGGGATGACGGGATCCAGGCCAACCACCCGATTTACTGGACCAGTGAAAGGGGTTCGTCATGGCCATTGTTCCGTTCCATATCGTTGACGCTTTTGCCGACTCTCCCTTCAGCGGGAATCCCGCTGCCATCATTCCCAACGCCGCCTCCCTGACGGAGGTGGAGATGCTTCAGATCACAAACGAGCTTTCAATGGAAGCCGGGTTCGTGCTGCCTCCCAGCACTTCGGGGGCTGATCTGCGTCTGCGCTTCTTCACACAGCGGAGGGAGGCCATTCTCAGTGGCCACGTTGCCGTGGCCGCCATGGTTTCGATGGTGGATCGCGGTTTTTACCGGACCACCTCACAGGGTGTGACCATCCAGTTGGAGACCGGAGCCGGCATATTGCCGGTTGTCCTGAAATCCGGACCTGCCGGGGCGGCTCGAATCATTCTGCGTCTGCCCAAACCCCGGTTCGGAGAGCCGGTGCCGGCGGCGGAGGTGGGCGCCGCGCTGGGTCTGTCTCCGGATATTCTTCGCTTTGGTGATTACGGACCCCAGCGCGTTTCCTGCGGGTTCGACCAGATCATCGTGCCGGTGACCGATCGTGTCGCGATGCGGGGGACCTTCCGGGACATGGCGGCTACGATGAAACTACTGGACCTTCGCGGAGTGGGGGGCGTCACTCTCATCTGTCCGGAGACTTTCAGTCACGGGGCGGATTTCCATTGCCGGTTCTTCCATCCAAGTGTTGGTCTGGACGAGGACGTTGCCAGCGGAACCTCGTTGGGAGCGGCGGCGGCCTACATCGCCACCAGCGGATCGTCTCCGATGGAGGATGAGGATCGGGTTTCCATCACCACCGAACAGGGGCATTCCCTAGGCCGTCCCAATCAGGCCGAACTCGTGGTGAAGATGCAAGGCGGGGTCGTCGAGTCGGTGGAACTGGATACCATGGGTGTGGTAGTGATGCGGGGATCGTTCCACTTCAACCGGAAGTCCATGTTGGCTGACGGGTAGGCTAGCTTGACCCAGGTCTGAAGATGGCCTTAAAAGAGCCCAGGCTTTTCTTTTGGTAACGTTGGTTTCACCTGCAAGGTCGTTTGTCACACCTTGTGCTGACGCACAAGCTGCGCCAAGCCGCCCCTGCAGGTGAAGCCTGCGTTAGGCTGCAGAACCACGATAGGCTTGTAATCATCGGACCAGTGCAGTTTTTGGTTCAAGTCTTGACATACCAAATCCGATATAGTACAATAAAGCTATGTGGGAAATCTACGAACATCGCCGTATGGCCAAGGTCCTCTCCAAGCTGCCTGACGTAGTGCTAAAGCGCTATGAGAAGTGGAAGGACATCGTACGTATTTCAGGTCCTCAAGGGCTGCGGGCGATAAAAGGATTTCATGACGAAGCCCTGCGTGGCGAATGGAAGGGCCATCGGTCTTCTCGCCTTGGGCAACAGTATCGCGTTATATACGAAGTCGCGGCCGAAGAGGTCCTGGTATACGTGCTGGACTTGACGGCCCATGATTATCGGAGGAAATAGGTCATGGCACGCAAAGGATTCCGAAAAGCACAGAAGAATATCGAGGTCTCGGTAGGGGAATCTGTCCGTATCATTCGGGACCTGCAGGAGTTGAGCCAGAATCAGTTGGCGGAAATTTCGGGAATACCGCAGTCGACGATTTCGGCCATTGAGAACAACCGGGTTAAACTTGGTGTGGAACGCGCGAAGGTTCTCGCACGTGCGCTGTGTTGCCACCCTGCGGTTTTGGTTTTCCCTGGTTGGGTAGTCGATACCGAGCATGCAGCCTAACAAGAGTTTGCACCAGACAAAGCTGTTCGTCACGCACCGTGCTTGCGCACGGTCCGCGCCAAACAGCTTTGCAGGTGAAACCAATGTTAGAAATAGCAGGGAACAAGGCTGTCCGACGCATAGGTGTACTTCGTTGCAGAATCTTGCTGTCCTATATTGAGTCTGGTTGAGGGCGTCGGCAGGAGGTTGCAGGTGTGGAACACCTTGAGTTAGAAAAAGTTATTGAGATTTGTAAGGCTCATGGAACGCAGAAAACTGCACTTTTTGGGTCGTTTGTCCGCGGCGAAGCCCATCCTGACAGCGATGTGGACCTGATCGTAGACTTTGCTCAACCCACTGGCTTTTTGGCTCTCGTCCGGCTGGAGAGGGAATTGTCCGAGGTTCTGGGGCGCAAGGTTGATCTCCTGACCGAGCAGGCTATCAGCCCCCACCTACGCGACCGAATTCTCAGCGAGCAGCAGGTGATCTATGATGCCGCGGGATGAGCGAGTCTCGAAAGACCTTCGTGGCCAGCACCCATCAGTTCCCTGGCGTGACATCGTTGGCATGCGCGACAAGCTTGTCCACGACTACTTCGGCGTAGATGTCGGAATGGTGTGGGTGACGGCCAACGAGGACTTGCCGGAATTACGGAATCAGATATCGGAAATTCTGGCTGATCTATAGTGCATTTCTAACACTTAGAAAAAGTTATCAGGGGGACCCATGCGAAATCTGTCTTGTCTTTGGCTCCTCACCGCGATTCTAGGGCTGCTCAGCCTGGCGGGTTGTTCTGGAAAACAGCTCTGGTCAGTTGTTCACGCCGAGTTACCCGCGGCGCGCGGTGCCGATGAAGCAGTCGAAATTTATCACGACACAATTCCTGACTGTGCGTACACGGTAGTCGCTGAAGTGTTCGCGAAGCCATGCGCCGTGTGCGGCGACGAGGTTTGTTGGGACCGAAACGGTATCTACCAATTCGCGCGCCAAGAAGCTCAGCGCCTAGGTGCGCACAGTGCCATCGTGGTCGATCTCCCGTATCACAGCAGTCAGTTGGAAAGTGGTGGCACTGCGAAAGCGGCCGAAATCATCCTCTTCGACGATCCAGACTGTCCGCAGAGCAGTGCGCCGGATGTGATACAATCCTAGTTGCTCGAAGTGAGAAACCTCGGAACGTATGAGGTTGGTCGACTTGGGGCCTCAATTGAGAGATAGAGCAACCCACGGAGAAAGACGAATAATATTGGATATCAGAAAATACAATGAAAAGGCTTGGGATAAAAAAGTCACCGAAAATAGCCCGTGGACTTTGCCTGTTGACAAAGAACTAGTGGCCAAGGCCAGGAAGGGCCAATGGTCAATAGTACTGACTCCCGTCAAGCCAGTGCCCTTTGGCTGGTTTCCTGGTTTTCCCGACATGACGGGATGTAAAATTCTTGGACTGGCTTCCGGTGGTGGTCAGCAGGGACCAATACTGTCAGCCGCCGGTGCTACTGTAACTGTGTTTGATAATTCACCTGCTCAATTGGCTCAGGATCGTCTCGTTGCTGATCGTGACAATCTGCAAATTAACACAGTGGTCGGGGACATGACCGATTTGTCCTGCTTCGACAACGCTAGTTTTGATCTCATTTTTCATCCAGTGAGCAATTGTTTTATTGCAGATCCTGAGCCTGTTTGGAGAGAGGCATTTCGCGTTTTGAAACCTGGAGGAAGTTTGCTCTCCGGAATTATGAATCCTGATTATTATGTTTTTGATTCTCAAAAGGCTGAAAAGGAAGGTCTATTAGAAGTTAGACATCCATTACCTTACAGCGACATGAACCATCTCACAAAATCCGAATTGTCCACTCAGTTTAAGGAGAGGGAAGCACTTGAGTTCAGCCATACAATGGAAACTTTAGTGGGTGGCCAGATAGAGGCGGGGTTTCAGCTGACAGGTTTTTACGAAGATCGTTTTGGCCCTGAAGTGGGAGATACGGTTTCACAATTCATGCCCGTTTGTTTTGCCACCAAGGTTCACAAACCTGGCTAAAATAGGGTAAAGCCTAAAGCTTTGGATAAAAGCTTCGCAGGGGTAGCACAGAGATGAGAATGAGATGGTTCGGCATCGCAATCGCGATCGGCCTGATAGCCGGATGCGCTGGGAAACAGGTTGTAAAAAGCCCGCAGGTCCCGAAAGACGTCCAAGAGGGACTTGCCTCGTACTATCACGACAGCCTGCACGGCAACCTGACGGCCAACGGGGAAACCTATAATCGCAACGCCCTCACGGGGGCGCACCGGACCCTCCCGTTCGGAACGGAGGTCCGTGTCACCAATCGGACAAACGGTAGGTCGGTCCGCCTGCGCATCAATGACCGCGGGCCCTTCGTCGACGGGCGGATCATCGACGTCTCCCGGCGGGCGGCGGAGTTGCTGGATTTCGTCGATGGAGGGGTGGTCGAGGTTCGGGTTGAGGTTGTTGCTATTGCCGCGGAATAGGCATTGGGTGGAGTATCTGGTAGGGACACCTATTCGGCGCGCAACACCGTCCCCAAGAAACCATCAAAGGCCCGCCAATACTCTTCATGGCCATTGAGGTTGTTGTGATCGGCATGGGGGATGGTCACCAATTCCTTCGGGCCAGCCAGTGCCTCGTATAGACGGCGTCCGTATTTGGGCGGAATGGTGTGGTCGTTTTCCGCGAGAACGACCAGGCTGGGCACCGAGATTTCCGGGGCCAAATCGATCGACTCCATCTTGTGCCGCAGCATCCTCCGGACGGGAAGAAAAGGATAGTGATGGCTCCCGATGCTGCTGAGGCGGTCGAAAGGTGTCACCAGGAGCAATCCGGCTACCGGGCGGTTGTTTGCCAGATCGATGGCTACGCCCGATCCCAGGCTCCGACCCACGAGGACGATCTCATTGGAAGCGACGCCTTCTCTGGCAACCAGTTCATCGAAGATGAAGGCAGCATCGGACTTGAGGGCCGCCGCCGAAGGATTGCCCTCGCTGTCGCCATAACCCCGATAGTTGACGAGCAGAAAGCCACTCACTGACAGCTCGGTGAACCGCTTGAAGTTCCAGGAGATCTCCTCGCCATTGCCTCCGTAGTAGATCACGAAGGGAAGGCTGTCTGCTCCCTCTTTGAGATAGAGCCAACCACAAAGTTCTACCCCATCATGATCGAAGCGGATTTCGAAGTTCTTCAGATTCTTGCGAGTCTGCGATGAGAGCGGATTCGGGAAGAAGAGCATCCGATCCTGCAGCAAGTAGACCGCAAGAGTCACAATCACGAATATCGCGATCAGGACGCCGATCAAGATCAAGAGAGCTTTCATGGCCTTCTAGAATAGGAGAACCCAGAGGTTTTGTCACCTGTCGTTATCATCCCCACTCCCACTATCTCAACAACAACGCCTTTCGAGTCTCTACCCTGTCGTCCATTTCCACCCGAAAGAAATATTCGCCAGATGGTACGGAACGGCCTGTGGAATCTTGGCCTTTCCAAATCACAACGTGCTCACCTGGTTCATAGTGTTGCTCTGAAACATCGGCCACCCGGCGGCCACGTATGTCGTATACGGACACATGGACTTGTTGTGATTGATCGAGCTTGAACGAGACCAATGCCATGGGATTGAACGGATTCGGAGAAACCTTCACGATCCGCTCACTCGCTGGATCAATACCACCTTTAGGCACGGTCCGAATCACGTCCGTCCCCAGGACCGGTTCCCCATCGAAGGTTTCACCCGTCAGTGTGGCCTCGGTGTCGCCACAGTGGATACCTGTTTCAGCCAGGCGAAAATGGAACATCAGGTCGGGATGACCGTCGTGGTTGATGTCCATACTGTGGCGGATATGGTTCCGGTTGTTGTTGTGGCCAGGATGGTTAGCTGCAGTTGCTTCATCCGGGCCAAAGCGGATGGTTGCTTGGTCCAGAGTCGTCACGTCGAATTCGCCGGAGCCAAGAACGGCTACCGGGATAGTACCATTCTGAGGTTGCTTGCAGTTGATGGGATTGATCTCGCTACCGGGCTTGATGTCGATTTGGCAGGTGAAAACTTGGGGATCTTTGCTTATCAGAGCCATTAGGGGGGGCGATGAAATTGCGAAGGCGTTTTCCTGAGGATCATTCACCTCGATGACCTGACCAGTAATGGTCCAACTAACAACCGACCCGTCTGATTTGATTCCCAGACACGTGTCGCCTGATCCGGAGGCGGAAATCGCCACAAAATCCGAATTCGGTTCCGGAACACTGCATAAGCCAATGGGATTACCCCAGACCAGAACTGAGCCATCTGATTTCAGGCCAAGGTTAAATCTATCGCCTACGTCAATTGCAACAAAGTGGCCGTCCGGAACAGGGTCAAGCTCGTCATCACCAAGTGAAACACCCCAGGAAACAAGTGAACCGTCGGCTTTTAGTGCCAAGCAATTTGTAAGATATACAGCAGCAGACACGAAATCAGCATTTGGAGAAGGAACTTGGGCAAATCCGTCACTTCCCCAGGAAACGATCGACCCATCGGATTTCAAAGCCAGGTTGACACATTCCCCCGAGTCTATAGCTACGAAATCTGAATTCGGCTCCGGGACATCGCAGAGATCTCTACTACTAGGATGCCCCCAAGCTACGATCGACCCATCGGCTCTTAAGGCCAGGTTGTGGCTACGATCCGCCTCGATGGCCACAAAGTTCTCGTTCGGTGCCAAAATGGTGTCCAAATCATAACGAGTGTTACCCCAGGACATAATTGAGCCATCGGATCTTAAACCCATTTTGTAATTCGGAGAGCCTGATATCGCAATGAAGTCAGCATTGGGACCGTGGCCACCGCAATGGAAATTATCCATCAATCCCCACGGCACTATCGAACCATCAGCTTTCAGGCCCAGAGCGTGCTCCCACCCTGCGGAAATAGCCACGAAATCGGAATTGGGTTCAGGGATTTCCAATCTCCCCTTATAATTACTGCCCCAGGCTACTATC
>JAHOYV010000023.1 GCA_019038745.1 Gemmatimonadales bacterium | reverse complement strand
GTCGTAACAAGGTAGCCGTATCGGAAGGTGCGGCTGGATCACCTCCTTTCTAAGGAGTAAGACAACCTGGCCCTGCCAGGATGTCTACGGTAGGCCGGCATTGCTGGACCTCGCACGCTATTCTCTTGCCAAAGGCTGGATCCTTGGGTCCAGCCGCTGGTTTGTTGGGCCTATAGCTCAGTTGGTTAGAGCGCACGCCTGATAAGCGTGAGGTCGGAAGTTCAAATCTTCCTAGGCCCACCACTATCAAGCGTTCGCTGGGGATATAGCTCAGTTGGGAGAGCGCCGGCTTTGCAAGCCGGAGGTCGCCGGTTCGATCCCGGCTATCTCCACCAATGTTAGCGTAGGCACAGGCAAGATTGTTCTTTGACAACCGAATATGGAGAGTAGCACACTGAGATACACTCACATTGCCTTTGGTTAAGTAATTAAGGGCGCATGGTGGATGCCTTGGAGTCGTCGAGCGATGAAGGACGTGGTAAGCTGCGTTAAGCTTCGGGGAGTTGCAAACAAGCGTTGATCCGGAGATTTCCGAATGGGGAAACCCACTGCGGGTAAACCTGCAGTATCCTGACCTGAATACATAGGGTCAGTGAAGTGCACGAGGGGAATTGAAACATCTTAGTACCCTCAGGAATAGAAAATAATAATGATTTCCTAAGTAGCGGCGAGCGAACGGGAAACAGCCTAAACCTGTTGCGTGTTAAAGCTTACGGGCGTTGCGTAATGGGGGTTGCGGGACCTTTTAGGGATGGCCGTAATCATCCCAGAGAGTTACAAAATCAATTCATAGTCGAACGGTCTGGAAAGTCCGGCCACAGAGGGTGATAGCCCCGTAGGCGAAATGAATTGATCTCTCGAAGGGTATCCCAAGTACCGCGGGACACGAGGAATCTTGCGGGAATCCAGCAGGACCATCTGCTAAGGCTAAATATCCGACGACTACCGATAGTGAACCAGTACCGTGAGGGAAAGGTGAAAAGCACCCCTGGCGGGGAGTGAAATAGTACCTGAAACCATGCGCTTACAAGCAGTCGGAGGATCTTCGGATCTGACGGCGTGCCTTTTGCATAATGAGCCGGTGAGTTATCGTATGCAGCAAGGTTAAGTGTCGTAGGCACGGAGCCGTAGCGAAAGCGAGTCTTAATAGGGCGATATAGTTGCATGCGGTAGACCCGAAGCTGAGTGATCTTGCCATGACCAGGAGGAAGCGTCAGTAACATGACGTGGAAGTCCGAACCAGGGTCGGTTGAAAACGGCTTGGATGAGTTGTGGCAAGGGGTGAAAGGCCAATCAAACTCAGTGATAGCTGGTTCTCCCCGAAATAGTTTTAGGACTAGCCTCGTGAAATGTTTGACGGAGGTAGAGCACTGAATGGGTTAGGGGCCCTACAAGGTTTACCGACCCCAATCAAACTCCGAATGCCGTTTAAATTAATCACGGGAGTCAGGCTATGGGTGATAAGATCCATGGCCGAGAGGGAAAGAGCCCAGACCAACAGCTAAGGTCCCTAAATTTAGACTAAGTGGTGGAAGGATGTCAGATTGCCCAGACAGCTAGGAGGTTGGCTTAGAAGCAGCCATCCTTTAAAGAAAGCGTAACAGCTCACTAGTTAAGTGATCCGGCGCCGAAAATAATCGGGACTCAAGTCTAATACCGAAGCTTTGGATTTGCGTTGCTTGCAACGCATCTGGTAGGGGAGCATTCCGTAGGTGTTTGAAGCCGTACCGTAAGGTCCGGTGGACATATCGGAAGGGCTTATGCCGGCATGAGTAGCGATAAAACAGGTGAGAAACCTGTTCACCGAAAACCTAAGGTTTCCTGAGGAAGGCTAATCCGCTCAGGGTAAGTCGGCCCCTAAGTCGAGGCCGAAAGGCGTAGACGATGGGAATCCGGTTAACATTCCGGAACCTGGTTTGTTTCGTTTGTACGATGGGGTGACGCAGAAGTGAAAGTAGAGCCACCTGATGGCTGGTGGTCCAAGCAAGTAGGAGTGAAGCTTTGGCAAATCCGGGCTTCTTATACTCCGAGATGTTATGGAGGAACAACCCTTCGGGGAAGCCAATTCTACCTAATCAAGCTGCCAAGAAATAACCTCTAAGGAGAGACAGACCAGACCGTACCGCAAACCAACACAGGTAGGTGAGGAGAGTATCCTAAGGTGCTCGAGAGAACCCTGGTGAAGGAACTAGGCAAAATGGCTCCGTAACTTCGGGAGAAGGAGCGCCACAAGTAGGTGAAGCGATTCGCTCGTGAAGCTAAAAGTGGCCGCAGTGAAAAGGCGTTGGCGACTGTTTACTAAAAACACAGGTCTCTGCGAAATCGTAAGATGACGTATAGGGACTGACACCTGCCCGGTGCCGATCTGTTAAGGAGAGGGGTTAGCCTTACGGCGAAGCTCTGAACCGAAGCCTCGGTAAACGGCGGCCGTAACTATAACGGTCCTAAGGTAGCGAAATTCCTTGTCGGGTAAGTTCCGACCTGCACGAATGGTGTAACGATCGACGCACTGTCTCCACCAGGGACTCGGCGAAATTGAATTGGCGGTGAAAATGCCGCCTACCCGCGACTAGACGGAAAGACCCCGTGCACCTTTACTGCAGCTTCACATTGGGTCTAGGTATTATTTGTGTAGGATAGCTGGGAGGCTGTGAAACGGGCACGCTAGTGTTCGTGGAGCCAAACTTGAAATACCAGCCTGATAATGCTTGGATTCTAACCCCGTACCGTTATCCGGGCGGGGGACAGTGTGTGGTGGGTAGTTTGACTGGGGCGGTCGCCTCCTAAAAGGTAACGGAGGCGCGCAAAGGTTACCTCAGCGTGTTTGGCAATCACGCGTCGAGTGCAATGGCATAAGGTAGCTTGACTGCGAGACATACAGGTCGAGCAGGAACGAAAGTTGGTCATAGTGATCCGGCGGTCCCGTATGGAAGGGCCGTTGCTCAACGGATAAAAGGTACGCCGGGGATAACAGGCTTATCTCCCCCAAGAGTCCACATCGACGGGGAGGTTTGGCACCTCGATGTCGGCTCATCACATCCTGGGGCTGGAGAAGGTCCCAAGGGTTTGGCTGTTCGCCAATTAAAGTGGTACGCGAGCTGGGTTTAGAACGTCGTGAGACAGTTCGGTCCCTATCTGTCGTGGGCGTTGGAGATTTGAAGGAACCTGTTCCTAGTACGAGAGGACCGGAATGGACGTACCTCTAGTGTACCAGTTGTCTCGCCAGAGGCATAGCTGGGTAGCTATGTACGGCAGGGATAAACGCTGAAAGCATATAAGCGTGAAGCCCCTCCTAAGATAAGATCTCCCGGGACTTTATGTCCCCTGAAGGCTCGAGGAAGACTACCTCGTTGATAGGCCACAGGTGTAAGCACAGTGATGTGTTCAGCCGAGTGGTACTAATAAGCCGTGAGGCTTAATCATCTTCTTTTCTTCTGGAACTTGTTCCGAGGAAAAGCGGCCAGGCAAGTAAGTGAATCTCAAGCTACTCTCCATATTCAGTTGTCCAAGGACGCAGATTCTGGATTTTTATCCAGAACTCGGCTTTTCGGCGGCGATAGCGCGTGGGAACCACCTGTACCCATTCCGAACACAGTAGTGAAACCATGTTGCGCCGATGGTACTGCAGGGTCGCCCCTGTGGGAGAGTAGGAAACCGCCGGATTATCCAAAGGCCCCGAGCATAAGCTTGGGGCCTTTCTTTGTTTTCCGCCAGGCTGCTTCCCCCAGGGGAATTTCCACCGAAAATTGGTGTGTTCTCCAGCTCGTTCAGGGTCTACGGTATCCTGTCTGTGAGGTCGATCTCAATATTCCGCGTAAGGGCATGAGAGCTTTTGGCCAATTGCGAAACCGACCAGCAGCCGGCGAGCGAAGTGAAAAGCTGACTCGATATTCCACCTAGCCCTGCCCCTGAACTCCCAAGCCCACACTATGAACCGGATTGGCTTTGCTGGTTTGCGACGGGGAATATGCGAGCGAGGGATTTTTGTTGGGTACAATCGATTCACCCTTTATCTTTCCAAACGAGAAGTAGAAATTTTAAGGTTGTTGCCTTCCAGAATCACTGTTTTTCATAAAAGGAAAGTGTGGTCGAAATGAACTTGGACACCCCACGCGTTGAAGATTTCTTCCAGTCTTGGTTTGAAACATTATCTGCCGAATCCGGAACAGGCAGTCGGATTCGTTTGAACGAATTTGAAGTTTACAAATTGTTGAAATCGGTGGGACTCAACCACTGTCCTGCATTTTTTCTTCCTGAAAATTCCGGAACTGAAACAGAAAAGATTTGGGCTGAAAATATCCTTGAAATGGCTCAAGGCGAGGGCAAATTTATTCTTAAAGTCGTTGGGCGGGATATTCTTCATAAAACGGACGTGGGCGGTGTTCAGATTGTCGATCTCGCCGGGTTGGAGCCTGCCGATGTTTTGAATATTGTGGGACGAATGAAAGCGACATTGGAAGAAGGTGGCTTGTCTGATGTTGTCGAGGGCTTTTTGGCCGCCAGTTTTGTACCGCACAAGGCCAATACTCCTGGGCAGGAAGTACTGCTCAGCCTGAAACAAGATGAAGCTTTTGGTCCCTGTGTTGTAGTGGGCATAGGGGGTACCCTGACCGAATGGTATGGCAAAGGTTCCGGGGGGAGTAGTACCCTCATTTTTCCTGCTCTGGGGCTGGAACCGGAGGCTGTAGCCGCTGCTATCGAAGCTCACCCTCTGATTTCCCTCTTCTGTTGCTCTTCCCGCCTCTATCGGACGGCTCCAGTTTTACTGGAAGATCTGGTGACCTGGGTCATGGCTCTGGCCAAGTTGGGGATCCATTCGGGGCCCCAGGGAAAGTCCCCTTTCACTGTGGAAGAAATCGAAATCAATCCTGCTGTGGCTTCCAAAGGACGCCTGGTAGCCCTTGATGGTGTGGGCTTGGTCAGTCGCCGCAAGTGGGCTTCCCAAACCCGCCCTGTTGAGAAAATTTCTCCCCTGTTGAGTCCCCGAAGCGCCGTGGTTCTGGGCGTCAGTGCCAAGGCCCCCAACCCGGGCCGGATTATCCTGGGCAACCTGAAACGTAGCGAAGGCATTGATCAGAAGCGCCTTTACGTGGTTCATCACAAGGAAGATTCCATTTCTGGCGTACCCTGTTATCCCTCAGTGGCCGATATCCCTGAAAAGTGCGATCTAGCCGTGATCTCGGTTCCGGCTCAGGGGGCCCTGGAAACCATCACTCAATTGGTGGAGCTGGATAAGGCTCAGGCTATGATTCTCATCCCTGGGGGTTTTGCCGAAGCGGGTGAGGTTGATCTGGCCCAGTCCATCGAAGACGTTCTTTTGAAAGGCCATTCCGCGGGGAACGGTGGCCCGGTGATGGTAGGGGGCAATTGCCTCGGTATCGTCAGTCGGGACAATTACAACACTTTCTTCCTGCCTGACTACAAGCTTCCGTTCAATCCGGGCCTGGGGGAAAACCTGGCTCTTGTCAGTCAATCCGGTGCCTATCTGGTTACGTTCGCCAGTAATTACGATGGGGTCATTAACCCCCGAGCCAGCATCAGCTTCGGCAACCAGATGGATTTGACGGTTTCGGACTTTTTGGAGTTCTTCGCGGCCGTTCCTGAAGTGGACGTCATCGCCTGTTACGTTGAGGGTTTCCGGTCGGGGGATGGGCAACGGTTCGTCGAGTTGGCTCGCCAGGCCGCTGACCAGGGGCAGAAAGTGATCATTTTCAAAGCAGGTAAAACACCGCTGGGGGCCAAGGCAGCCGCTAGCCATACAGCTTCCTTGGCAGGGGATTATGCGGTGGCAAAGGCTTGTTTGGAGAGTGGAGGCGTGACCCTGACCGATACGCTGAGCCGGTTCGAAGATGCAATCAAGACGTTTACCCTGCTGGGGCGGCGTTCCGTGGGGCAGAAGCGGGTCGGGATCATCAGCAATGCCGGTTTTGAATGCTCTACCGTGACCGATAATTTGGGCAGTTTGGTGCCCGCCGTGTTCGATGAAAAAACCCAGGCTACTCTTGACGGGATTCTGCCTTCCTTCGCCCATCGTTCCAACCCAATCGATTGTACACCCATGACCGGGACCGATGCTTTTGTTGCCAGCTGCGAGGCAATTCTGGCGTCTCCGTCAGTGGATGTGGCAATCCTGGCCTCGGTTCCGGTAACCCCATCCTTGAACAACCTGCCCCCTGATCCAGCGGGAAGCCACCAAGAGGACATGACGAATCCCGACAGTCAGCCGGCCAAAATGATCGAGATCATTCGGAGTTCTCCTAAACCGGCAGTGGTTGTGGTCGATTCCGGAAGGATATATGATCCGATGTGTCGGATGATCGAGGAGGCCGGGATCCCGGTCTTCAGAAAAATCGATAGGGCGGCCTGCGCCCTGGACGCCTTTTGTCGCTCTGAAGGAGCTATGTAATGAGGAAATTCTGGATCGTGTTCCTGATCATCGCTACCGTGATCATCGGTGGTATGGGGTTGATGTGGCGGGCGGTTTCCAACTTCGAGGAATCTGTTTCCATTGCCGGTGGAGTTCTTGTCTGGGAAGTGGCTGGGAATTATCCCGAGGAATTGGACACGTCTTTCCTGGGCCAGTTGCAGGGTGCCGGAGCTATGACTCTCCAGGACGTGATCTTTGCCCTTTACCGGGCAGCCGAGGACGACCGAATCACCGGCCTGGTCCTGGATATGCGTAGCTTGGAAGTTGACTGGGCCAAAATTGAGGAAATCCGCGAAGCTGTCCTGGCTTTCCAGGGCCAGGATAAGCCGGTCATAGCCTATCTGGACGGTGCCGGAACCCGGGAATACGCTTTGGCCGTAGCAGCGGACCGGATCATCATGTCCCCCGAGGCGAACATCATGGTGCTGGGCGTGACGGCGGAACTGGATTTTCTCAAGGAAGTGCTCGGAAAACTAGGCATGGAAGCGGATTTCATCCATGTCGGCAAATACAAGTCCGCGCCCGAACGAATGACCCGGACGAGCCCGACCGAGGCCAACCGGGAGATGATCGTCTCGATCGTTGAGGATCGTTTCGAGATTTTGCTGGATATGTTGGCCACCGGACGCGACACCGATCTTGAGACGGTTTCCCATTGGATCGACATCGGCATGTTCGACACCGAAACTGCTCTGGCCGAGGGCTTGGCCGACACGTCATTGTATTACGAGGAAATGCTGGATCTGCATTTTCCCGAGGATGAAGTCACCTTCCTGGCCGATTATGTGCTGGACCCGGGAAGTTCACCACGATCCGAACACGAGGTCGGCGTAGTCTTCATAACGGGCGTAATCATGCCGGGCGAAAGCAGATTCGATCGCTGGCAGGGTAAAATTGCAGGCAGCGAAACGGTGGTCGACGATCTCCGAAGAATGGGTGAGGATTCCGACATCGGAGCGGTGATACTTCGGGTGGACAGTCCCGGTGGCAGTGCCTTGGCCAGTGATCTGATCTGGAGAGAAATCAGGGAGGTCCGCAAGGAAAAGCCCATCATCGTTTCAATGAGCGGAATGGCAGCCAGCGGCGGGTACTACGTTTCCTGCCTGGCAGACTCAATCTTCGCTGATCCGGGCACCTTGACCGGATCCATCGGCGTGTACGCCGGCAAGATGAGCCGGACGGCCATGTACGAAAAAATCGGCGTTCAACGCGAATTCATCACCCGGGGCAGAAACGCTCTTTTGTTCAGCGACGAGGGGACATTCACTCCTGGCCAACGGGAGCTTTTTACGGGCCAGATGGAGCGATTCTACCAGCGTTTCCTGGGTAAAGTGGCCCAGGGGCGTGACCTTGAAATGGATGCCGTGCACGCGGTGGCCCAGGGTCGAGTGTGGACCGGACGCCAAGGTCTGCATCACAATCTAGTAGACGAATTGGGTGGTTTCCGTCGTTCACTGGACTCGGCCAAATTTATGATGGGCCTGGACCTTTCCCAAAAGGTAAGAGTGGTGTCGTTTGGGGAGGAACTTTCAATGCTGGAAAAAATCCTGCTGCGCTCTTTCCGCCAAGGTGGGGGCCTGGGAACTTTGGCGGTCCATCTGGCCGGCGGGGAAGCCTGGGGACCTTGGCCCTGGCTGGGGGCTGTGGGACCTCTTCCTGAGCTCCAAAATACGCTGCGGGAAGACGGTACCTTGGCAGCCGTGGCCTTGCTGGATGGTCGTCCGGTTGCGATGGCCCCCTTCTGGTTGCGGGTGCGGTAGTTCGGCAGCGGTTGCAGAGTCCGGGTGAAATTTCTGCAACGGGTTATGATAATGCGAGAGATCCAACCCCTGGGGAAGGCCGTGCCATAAACGCGCGGCCTTTCTCTCATCTTCAGCAGGCTGGCCCACAATGGGTGGCGCGGAACCCCAGAGACAGTGCTCGCGGTCGGGAGAGTGCCCCCAAAGGAAAAGGGTATGGCCCAATTCGTGAATGAACCCCCTGACAACATATTTGGGGTACCGCAACTGTTCATAGTTGTTGCCGACAACAATATTCACACGAAGCGGGTTTCCGTTATCGTCCAACCGGGTGATTCTAGCTTCCATCGGGGGGCTGAGAGATATATCGGGGAAGTGAATCAGACGAATCCCCCAGCCGGCCTCCTCGTCGATTCGGAACCAGGGTGTTTCACGATCCCCGTTCCAAATCGTGACGGCTTCCTCCAGGCAGGCGCTCAAGTCTACTTTGCCACTTACCGCCGCTCCCAGGCGGATTGGAATTGGCAGTTCAGGCCAGTGGGTTACGATCTGGTCGAACCAGGGGGTAGTCAATTCCTTCAATAGGGCCAACAAGTGGGGGAAATGCGGAGTGTCCACTTCCATGACGGGCAAGGGAATGTGGGCAAAGATCAAGTCTGGCCCTGGTGTGAACTCCATCGAGTGCCAAATTTCCGGGTCGGCGGGCACCAGAAGAATGGAGACAGAATCATCCAGGATTACGGGGAATCGCCAACTCCAAAGGAATTTACCGTTTTTCAACCGGGTTGTCAGAGTCGCAATATGGGTGGCCAGCCGGACTCCAGTTTGAATCCTCCCATGGTGATCGGAAAAATTTGGAACTGGAGACTGGAAATACCAATTCCAATGACCTGTCGGAAAGGGAATGGGGCCATCCTCGAACAGGTCCAGGCTACCGGTTTCATGCCGGATGACAGAGGGACCAAAACTTTTGGACCCTTCCGGAGGCGCGAGTGGAGTCTCATTCGTGCAGGAACCGGTTGCTAGAATCAGGAGAATCGTCCAGAGTAGCCCTTTCAGTCCTGGAACAGTCAGGAAAGCAGGTTGAGTTCGCATTCTTTGTGATTCTTTTCCGGGAGTAGGCGGTGTTTTGGTTTCGTGCATCCAAAATTCATGCCTGGATCAAACTCAGCTTTAGAACTTAAGATTCCGGTCGAAATCCCGGGAAAAGGGTAAGGATGATTCCCTGAAGTTGTTTTTCCAGGGGAAGTAAGGTTGTCGGTTCCAGTGGATTTGACACTCCTGGTTCCCAGCGGAATCCAGGAATCTTCTTTTCTTGGAGAGAAGTTTTGTTAAAGGCCTTTTAGGAAGGCATTTTATATTTAGCTCCTGGAAGATGTTGCGTTGATAATGGCATTGAGCTAGCCTTTTGCCGGATCATTCATGTCGTTCCGAAGAAACCAGCATTGCGTGTGGGCAAGGAGAGGCTCCCTAGATGGAAGACTTGTTCGACGAAAATCCGACTCCCGGCGAGAGCTTCGATTACCGGGCGTTGTTGAAAGAACTCTGGCGCCGTAAGTGGCTTTTCTTTATCCCGTTCATCCTCTGTCTATCGATGGCGGCCATCGCAATCAAGACAATGACTCCAATCTATTATTCATCGGGCCAACTTCAGGTTCGAACCGATTTCTTCAGGAGCCAGCTACTGAATGACCCGACCAGTAACATGAGGGGGCGTCGTCGGGACCTCGATCAAGAGATCAGGACGGAAATGGAGACCCTACTCACTTCTCCGACATTCCTGGAGAGCATTGTCCGGGAATTGGGGATGGAAAAGACCCTTATGGCCCAAAGTATGGTGGGCCAGGGACCTGCTCTGGATGAGTCTATGGCCGTTCGCTTGGCCGGTAATCGTCTGGCTGAAAGAATCAGGATCGAGCTTGATGGACAGCATCTCTACCGAATCGGGGTAGTTGCTACCGACCCCAGCGAGGCCTATGATCTGACCCGATTCATCCTTGACCGTTTTCTCGAAGAGTATCGAAAAATGCGTCTGGCCCCGCGGGCCTCTACCAAGAATTTCCTGATGGAACAGAAGGATATTTATCAGCTTGACTTGACCAAGTCCGAACAAGAACTCAACGAATTCATGGTGCAACTGTCCTCCAGTGAATTGGTGGGCAATCCCATTAACATGGGCAACCTAGCCACCGTGGAAGAACGGGTGCAGCGGGCTCAGACCCACCACACAGGGCCCATCGCATTGGAAATGAGTGTTTTGGAACAGAGCGCTTTGCCTGTATTGGGGGCCCTGCCGGCGGTTGTGACCTACGCCAAGGACGTTGGTATCAAGGCGATTATACTGGAGTTGACCGACTTCGGAATCGAATTGATGACTCGGGTCGAGGGTGAAGATCCCAACGATATTGAGCTGGGGATGGGCCGGCTACGAGTCCAGATCAACAATCGGGTAGAGGAAATGGTGACACTGAACCATCCGAACCTGGGACTTCTGGGGCAGAACCGGTTATCGCAGTACATCTATTTTTCCCTGTACTCCTCGGCGGAAAAGGTTGTCACCGAGGCCGTGGCTGCCCATATCTGGAATTACCGACAGTTTCTCAGCCAGCAACCCCTACAGTCATCGCATCTGGCGGAACTACAGTCCAAGGTGGCTCATTACAACGACCTTGTTCTGACTATTGAACAGGAGATTACTCAGCAGCGGATGAATCTGGAAGCCGGGATGTCCGATGTAGGTCTGCAGGTGTCTATTCGAAAGAAACCAATCCTAAACCCTGTCCCCATCGAGCCCAACAAGCTTAAGCTGGCCTTTATGGGATTCGTTCTTTCGCTGGGACTCGGTTCAGGTCTTTTGGTCCTGGCCGTATTTATGGATAAGTCCCTCAAGACGGTTACCGCCATAGAGTCCACTCTGGGCCTTCCGGTCCTGGGCACCCTGCCGCAGATCAATTATGGCGACTTGGAGCCTTTGCGGCGTCGACGCCGACTCCTTTTCTGGTTCACCATAGTGTTGGGGATCCTGGCTGTAAGTGCTTTCGGTTTCCTGGTGATTTATCCCAAATTCAGTCTTTGATTCCCTGGAGAGGTCCATGACTGCCAAGCTACCGGAAAAAGTGATGAACGGGAAATTGTTCGATATTGAATCGCCCATGGCCATTGAGTTGCGGCGCATCATGATCCGCCTCGGCCGGACTGTGGATTTCAACCGCAAACTGTCTTTGATGGTTTCCAGCTCCGAGAGCGGTGAGGGTAAGAGCCTGTTCTCGACCCACTTCTCTCTCGTGTTGGCTTATCATCTTCAGAAAAGCATTCTGCTTCTGGACGGTGATCTGCGGAAACCTGTGCAGCATACTGTTTTTGGTCATGAAATTTCACCAGGATTGGGCGAGTTGTTGGGGGGCAAGGCCTCCATCCTCGAGGCGGTGCGGAAAACCGCGGTGAGCAATCTCGACCTGCTGCCGGCGGGTGATGGGGGGAAAAGGCCCAGTCGGCTTTTCAACGAGGCCAAGCTCAAGGCTCTGGTTAAAGAGCTACATAACGAATACGACATAATCATCCTGGATTCTCCGCCGGTGGTTCCGGTCAGTGACCCTCTGCTATTTGTCCATGCTGTTGACGGTTTGATATACATGGTCATGGCCGGTCGTACATCGCGTGAAATCAGCCAGCGCGGAGTAGAAATATTTAAAGGGGCGGGGGCGAATATACTCGGGGTCGTAGCGAACAATCTGGGTGATGTGTTGCCCTACTATTATTCGAACAAGTACTACGGGTACTATGACCAGAAGTAGCTCGGCCTGGGATACATGGGTTCGGAGAAATGAAAACCGGGCAATCCTCCAGGCGTAGCCCAGGGATTACCCGGTCGTTTTTGTTCAACGCCTATTGTCGTCAGTCAGCTTTCATCTTCATGTTACCCACTCGCCGCTTGGCCAGGATCAGGATTATGGGCGAGAGCATTGCGATACAGGCAAAAATCAGCCACATCTTCTCCGGGTAACGGGGCCCATCCGCTGGGCAGTACTTTTGGATCATGATTCCTGAATATAAAGGCACGATCATTTTTGTCAGGAACCAGGGGAACTGGGCCACGCCCATGTAGGCTCCAGTGCGACCTTCCGGGGCGATTTCCGCCGCGAATTGAAGGAAGCGGGGTTGCCACATTGCCTCGCCGATGGTCATCACAAGCAAGTACGCCAGGAGGGTCCATAAATTGGTGCCAAATGCCAGGAAAAAGGCAGGGGCTGCCATCACGAAGGTCCCGATGACCATCATGTTGTATACCTTCTTCTTCATGGTCATTGCCGTTACCATGGGAACGGCAATGAAGATCAGGATCGGGTTCAGGTTGGCAAAGAATTCGAAACGTTCGCTTACGAACCCGCCCTCAAAGGCCCTTTCCAGGTACTGGGGAAGGATCAGCCAGTTGTACGTGAACAGGGTTTGGACCGGGATCAATGCGAAAATGAAGAAAAAGAACTTCCCATCCGAAAGGGGATGGTTGGCCAGCCAGCGATAGGCGGGCTTGCCCCATTGGGGGACCAGGAGCAAGGTGACGACGGCCACCGCGATCAGTCCCCAGACATACATGCGGGCCGCCCCGGGCAGGAAGTAAATGCTGCCCGCTATCAGGGCCAGAATGGACCACAGGTGGATGGGTATTCGAGAGTCCGGGCCGGGAACTGTCGTCTCGGTAGTTGCAGCCTTGGTCGGTTTTGTTTCCGCAGTATTCGCAGTCTCGGCCGCTTTTTCTTCCTTACGTTCCTTCTCTGCCCTCTGGATAGCTTCCTTCTCTACCCGCCGCGTGAGGATCAGGAACGTGCCCACAACGGCCAGGGCAGTCAGGCCGGTATAAACCCAGTAGGCCCCTGAGATGCCGATTTTGTGTCGGATCGGACTGAAGAAGGAGGGCAACCAACCACCAAGATTCATCAAGGCGTAGAGCATGGCGTAGCCCATGGGAGCGGTCTTGCCACTGGTGAATTGACGTACACCGGCGTAGGCGGCCGGCTGATACATGCCGTATCCGATCACAACCATGACGATGCCGACCAGCGTCATGATATGCAGGTTGCTCCACATACCCGGTTGGGGAAAGATGTACGGTGCTGCGGACCAGATGACACGGCCGGCCAGGAGAAAGACGAAGGCCATCAGGAGGGTATTGCGAACCCCTCGCTTGTCCGCTACCGAGCCCAGAAAGAACATCGAGATGGTGATGCCCGCAGTAAGGACCATGACCATGTGATGGCTGTTCACATCGGGGTTGGGTACTCCCAGGAAGATGTAATCCGAAAAGTGCATGGCCAGGTAGCCGAGCATGCCGAAATAGACCCAGCCTTCCAGGAAATAGGCCAGATTAATGCCCCAAAGCGCGCGCGGGGCATGGACCAGATCTATGAAGGGTTGGATGATTTCCTGTAGGGGACTCTGTTGTTTGTCCGGAGGAGCTGCTTGGGCCATGTTCATGCCTTTCTGTACCAGGGTTCGGTCCGACTCGTCCAGTCAGCCGGAAATTGCGAGGCGGGAAACATATCAGATTCACCACCCCGACGCATTCAAATTTTGACCGCTCATCGGGCGGTGCGGATCAAGAATCCAGAATCTCCTCCAACCGTCCGCGGATCTTGGCGCGCGTGGCACCAGCCATCTCTTCACAGCGGGCCATTGTGTCCCGGGCTCGACTCCGGGTTTCTCCCAGGAATCCCGGCTCCTCACTCTGATCCAGCTCCTGCAGGCCTTCCAGGTTGATCAGTACGTTGTAATAAGCGCCCTCGGCTCCGGCCAGGGACGTCAGAACCGCCACACCGGCATCGCTCAAGCTGGCGGCGTTGCCGATCTTTGCAATTTCGGCGGCAAGGTCCAGCAGTCCGGGCACCTTCTCCAAAACAGACAGGGGAACCCGTGTGGCTCCGCGGGTTGCTGCCGCGATGGCCAATCCGCGGTCTTTCTTCTGCTGGTCGGTTTTCTTGGGCATACCGAAGCAGTCCATGACCACGTTGAAGGAGTTGGTGTCGTCGTCGATTGCATTCAGGAAGAAATCCTTCAAATCCTGGCCCAGTTCTGCGATTTCCTTCACCCGGTCCTGTACGTCGGCGTATTTCTTTTTGCCGACGGTCAGGTTGCCGACCATGGCCACCAGTGCGGCTGCTTGTGCGGCGCAAAGGGCGGCAACCGAGCCACCACCAGGGGCGGGGCTGTCGGTGCTGAGCACGTCCACGAATTCGCGGTTGGTCATGTTGACCAAAGCGCCGTCCACCAGACCGGCCTGGTATTCGATGACCTTGTCGGCCGGATCGAATTCGCCCAACTCGCGCAGGCCCATGCTCTGGATGGCGGTCTCCAGGATCATTTTCCGAGGCACGCCTGCCGATTGCCCTGCCTTCTTGAGATAGTGCTTGCCGGCTGCCAGCAGGTCGCCTTCGGGAATCAGTCCGACCAATTCACTGCCGGTGACCCGGGCCCCACGGTCTTGGGCACTGGCGCTGCAGGCATCGAAGGCCTGATGGGGTTTGGTCACCGCAGTGTTGACCAGGTTGATCGAGACCTGGGCCCGATCGTATTCCTCGATGGTCCAACCCACGGCTTTGCAGGCATCCAGTTTGTAGGGCCCCGGCACCAGGATGGGTTTATTGTTCTCATCCCTGACGATGACGCCGGTTCCGTCGCGCTTGGCTCGACCTGCTTCCTTGATGTCCAGGGCGATCTGCGAGCCGATGCTTTTGTTGCGGGTGTTCAAGTTGACGTTGTAGGCCACCAGAAAACCACGAGCCGAGACATTTGTCGCGCCGGTGCGTTGGGCGCTTTCGTCCCATATGTTCGGTCCGAAATCCGGCTTCCACTGCTCGGTGCCCAGCTTGGTGCCCAAGGCTTCGTATTCGCCTTTGCGGACAACCGCCAGGTTTCTGCGTTCCGGCAGGAGAGCGGCGTCTTCGTAGAGGTAGACCGGAAGGTTCAGCTCTTCGCCGATTCGGCGGCCGACCTTCCGGGCGATTTCCACGCATTCGGCCATGTCCACACCTGAGACGGGCACGAAAGGACAAACATCGGTTGCCCCGTGCCGAGGGTGGGCCCCCTTGTGCTTGCTCATGTCGATCAACTCGGCTGCCCGTTGAACCACCCTGAAAGCTGCTTCAGCCACTGCTTCGGGATCGCCGATGAAGGTAATCACCGTCCGGTTCGTATCCGCGCCGGGATCCACGTCCAGGAGGTGAACTCCATCTACGCCTTCAATCACCGACGTCACCGAATCGATGATTCCCCGGTCACGACCTTCGCTGATATTGGGAACGCACTCGACAAGTTTTTTCATTCTGGGAACCCCTTGCTTAATGTCCCTAAAGTCCAATCGTCATCAACATCGCCGCCGATGTCGGCGGGGCCGGGTTACAGAGTTCGGGCCGTCGGGTCCGGCTAAAAGGAAAATAATCCCGCCCCGGCGTATAATCCAGCCTCTATCCGCCGGGAGATGATTTGGGTAAATGCTTTCCTACTTCCCAAAAATATAAATTACCAGGACACGCAACCTTGAGCCCGGGGTTGCGTCTACTTTTTGGCCGGACTTGAAATCTCGGCCAGCCATGACACGACTGGAAAATTCGAACCCTGGAATAGGGAGCACGAAAATGAATAAGAAAATGATGGGGTTCTTGTTGCCGCTACTGGTGTTGGCGATAGGTGGGACCCTCTATGCAACGGGCAAGCTCCCCTTCGGCGTGGGTGAAAATGGTGTTGCGTTGGCTGATACAAACGCTGCTGGCTCGGGTGCGACTGAACTGGACTCCAAGGACGATGAGGATAAGAAGACCGAGAATCCGCCTGTTCCAGTGGAGCTGGCTTTGGTGGAAGGCCGGGGAATTGCCGCCTATTACCGGGCTGCCTCGGTCATTGAAGCCGATCGTATGGTGGATCTCGTTTCGCGTACCCTCGGTCGCGTGGACCAGGTTACGGTGGAGGAGGGGGATTGGGTCGAGGAAGGATTCGTCCTGGCTGAACTGGAAAACGCCAGGGAGAAGATCCAATTGAAAAAGGCAAATCTGGCTCTTGAGGACAAGGAACGACAGCTGCAGCGCAGTGAAAAAATGTTGACCGAGCAACTGATCAGCCGGCAGGAATTCGACGATGTGGAATCGGCCTGGAAACTGGCCGAGGCTGAGCGGGATCTGGCCCGCATTGCCCTGGAAGAAACCCGGATTCGGGCTCCCTTTTCCGGCCAGGTGACCTCCAGAATGGTCGTGCCCGGACAGCAGGTTGTCGGCTCTCAGGCAGTTTTCACGCTGGGTGATTTTTCACCTTTAAGAGTCCGGGTTCACCTGCCCGAGGAAGTGGCCTTGAAAGTTTCGGCCGGGCAGAGGGTCCTGGTTTCTCCCGAGTCTGTTGTTCAGCCTCTTGAAGCGGTTGTCGAACGGATTTCTCCAGTCGTAGACCCCGGTACGAGTACCGTCCGCCTGACTTTGCTGCTGGCCGAAGATGTGACTCAGGCCCGGGTCGGTGGCTTTGTAAAGGTCAGGATCACTACCGACCGCCACCAGGATGCCCTGGCCATTCCCAAGATCGCCCTGGTCGAAGAGGGGGCGCTGCGAAGCGTCTTCGTGGCCGAAGCCGATACTGTGCGTAAAGTCGAGGTCCAGACGGGGCTGTACGACGAGTCACACGTGGAAGTCGTCGAAGGTCTCTTTGCCGGGGACTTCGTTGTGACAATGGGACAAGGTGGCTTGCGTACCGGTTCTCCGATCAGGGCCCTGAACGGTTTGGAAATCGGCTACAAATCTTCCGCTGAAACCGACAGCGATCCGGCAAAATTGCCCGACACCGTGACCGTTATGGCCGAGTTGGAGTAACTCAATGAAAATTATTCGCTACGCGGTAACCCATCCGGTGACTGTCTGGATGGTAACCTTGGCTGCCGTCGTGTTCGGTATGACCGCCCTGGGGCGTCTGGACATGAGATTGTTGCCCGAAATACGCTACCCGAGCCTGACGGTCCAGACCGATTTTCCCGGTACTGCTCCGGTTGATGTAGAGAACCTGGTAACCCGACCCCTGGAGGAGGCGGTGGGAGTTGTGCCCGGTTTACGGAAAGTCCACTCCATCAGCCAGGCCGGCCTTTCCCAGATAACCCTGGAGTTCAACTGGGGCACGGAAATGGACTACGCAGCCCTGGATGTGCGCGAGAAGATCGATCTGATCCGTTTGCCCGAAGAGGTTCGAGTGCCCCTTTTGTTGAAATACGATCCATCCCAGGATCCCGTGGTTCGGATTGGCCTGTCGGGGGATGCGCCACTGGTTCAACTACGGAATGTGGCCGATGAGGTACTCAAGAAGGAAATCGAAGCTCTGGAGGGAGTTGCGGCCGCCCGCGTTGCGGGGGGACTGGAAGAAGAGATTCGGGTCGAAGTGGATGAAGCCCGCCTGTCCGCCTTGGGACTGGACATCTCGCTTGTGAACCAGGTGCTCGCACAGGAGAATATCAACGCTTCCGGGGGCCGGTTGCGTGATCGGAATGCGGAATACATCGTACGAACTCTAAGCCGGTTTGAAGATCTGGACGACATACGAGGCGTAACCCTGGCAAATATCGAAGGCAGGACTATTCGTCTGGGTGACGTCGCCGGGATTTTTCGCACCCACAAGGAACGGACCACGGTCACTCATATCTCGGGGCACGAAAGCGTGGAGATCGCCGTTTTCAAGGAAGGCGACGCCAATATCGTTGAAATGGCCCGGCGCGTGTGTGGGCACCTTGACCGGCTGCAGGATCAATTACCCGACAAGATGAAACTTGAAATCCTGTTCGATCAATCCGTGTTCATTGCCCAAGCTGTTCAGGAAGTGAGGAACAATGCGTTGTTGGGCGGGATCCTGGCCGTGCTGGTCCTCTTCGTTTTCCTGAAGGATTTCCGCTCCACCCTGATCATCGGAGTGGCGATTCCCATTTCCATTGTTGCCACCTTCATCCTGATGCTTACGCAGGGGGTGTCCCTGAACGTCATGTCCCTGGGAGGTCTGGCTCTGGGGGTGGGCATGCTGGTGGATAATTCCATCGTTGTCCTGGAAGCCATTCATCGTCGCCGGGAGGCCGGCGGTAAGAGTGGGGACTCCGAAGCGGCCGCTCTGGGGGCGGCTGAAGTATCCGGAGCGGTGACGGCATCGACCCTGACCACGCTGGCTGTATTCGTACCCATCGTTTTCGTGGTGGTGGGTGTGGCAGGACAAATTTTTCGCGATCAGGCTTTGACCGTAACGTTCTCCCTGGCCGTTTCACTAGTCGTTGCCCTGACCTTTACGCCCATGGCCTCGGCTTTTGGCAAGGGCACAGGAGCCTCTGCTTCCCGAGCAGGATCCAACGAAGATGCGGGTTGGTATTCCAGCTGGAGCCGCCACGCGGGTAGGGGACGCTGGTTTTCACGCTGGCCGCAAATTGCGGGTCTCTTTCTAACCATGGGTCTGATTTTGCTCCTGATAAGGGCTGGTGGATGGGTCCTGGGAATGGTGCGCAAGTTGATGCTGCTGCTCTTGTGGCCCTTGACTTGGGCTTTCGAAAAAACTTTCCCCAGGTTGCAGGTTGGTTACGCCCGGTTGTTGGATCGCGCGCTTCGCGGGCGGGCGGCGGTTCTATTCCTCGTAGTGCTGCTTGCAGCGGGAGCGGCTGTCTTGTGGCCACAATTGGGGTCCGAGTTGGTGCCCCCCCTCGCCCGGGGAGAATTTACCCTGGCACTGGAACTTCCAGAGGGCACACCCCTGGGCAGAACCGATGCCGTTGTGACGGAGTTGGAACGTGAATTGGCCGCCTTGCCCCAGTTGGATCTTGTGGCAGGTGAAGTGGGCATTTCCCGGGAAGGTCAGAGTTCTGTTCAGCGCCGCAAGGAAAATCGGGCCGAGGTCCAAGTAAGGTTGACCGAGGCTTCAGCTCAGGCGGAAACCGAGGCCCTGGAAGAAATCAGGCGTATTCTGCAGGGATATCCAGAGATGAAAATGTCCTTGCAGCGGCAATCGCTTCTTTCCTTCGGGGCTCCAGTAGAGGTGGATGTATACGGCTATAACCTGGAGGACCTGCAACGGGTAGCCGATGAGGTTATTCAGCGTCTTGAGGGAGTTGATGGTCTCAGGGATTTGAACTTGAACATGATGCCCGGTTCTCCCGAAGTGCAGGTGACTTTCGACAGGGACAAACTGAACAAGTTCGGTCTCCGCCTGGGACCGGTTTCGGAGACCGTTCGCAGCAAGGTGCGCGGCACAGTGGCCAGCCGATTCAGGGACAGGGAGCGGCACGTTGATATCCGGGTCATGAACAGTGACGACCAACGAAATACACTAACGGCCGTTCGTGAGCTGATAGTCTCCGAACAGGATGGGATTCCAATCCCCCTGTCTTCCCTGGCCAGCATGGAAATAGTGACGGGTCCGGCCGAGATTCACCGTTTGGGCAACCAGCGGGTGGCCATCATTTCGGCCAACCTCTCGGGTCGAGACCTGGGTTCGGTGAACCGGGAGATCCAGGAAAAACTCCGAGATATTAGTTTGCCGGCCGGGATCAGTTTAGCCCTGGGCGGTCAGAATGATGAGATGGATACTTCTTTCCGTTCCCTGCGTTTGGCCATCCTGTTGGCCGTATTTTTGGTTTATCTGGTCATGGCAGCGCAATTCGAGTCCTTTGTCTATCCGCTGATTATCATGTTCACCGTGCCCCTGGCCTTGACCGGAGCGATATATGGGCTGTTCCTGACGGGTCTGAGCATAAGTGTGATCACTGTGATCGGGGCCATCATGTTGGCCGGGATCGTGGTTAACAACGGTATCGTTCTGGTGGATCGCATCAACCAGTTGCGACGAGCCGGCCTGGACCTGGTCCTGGCTGTGAACCGGGCGGGCAGCGAGCGGTTGCGGCCCATCCTGATGACCACTTCCACCACGGTGCTGGGACTGTTGCCCATGGCCTTGGGGATCGGCGAGGGGGCGGAGCTGCGGGCTCCCCTGGCGGTCACGGTGATCAGCGGTTTGTTGCTGGCCACGATTCTGACTCTGGTGGTTGTTCCTGTAATCTACACGATATTGACCGGGGGCGTTGATCGGGTTGCCGGGACAGTGGAAGAGGGGTCCTGACATGTGGTTGACTCTTCTCTCCCTGCGCCGCCCGGTGTCTCTGGCCATGATCCTGGTCACAATCATCCTGCTGGGAACAGTTTCGATATTCAAATTGCCCCTGGATTTTCTACCGCAGGTGGAAATGCCCTTCATCGCCGTTTTCATTCCCTACAGCGGAGGCATTCCTTCGGAGAACGAACGGGAGATCGTCAAACCGATTGAGGAAGTGCTGGCCACTCTGGGCGGTGTGAAGGAGATATTCAGTTTCAGTGACGCGGATCAGGTGCAGGTGGGAGTCACCTTCGACTGGGGTCGGGATGTGAATCTCCTGCGAATGGAGGTCAAGGAGAAGATCGACCAGATACGGGGTGATCTGCCGGAAGACATTCAACAGATAATGCTGCTGACCTTCAACACAAACGACATTCCCATCATCGAGGGGAGAATCGCAGCCAAAGGGCGAGACCTCTCCGAGAGTTGGGATCTGCTGGACCAGAAGATTATCGCTCCCTTGTCACGCATACCCGGGGTGGGGCGGGTAAATATCGATGGTGTCCTGCCCACACAGGCTTCGGTGTACCTGCGGTTTGACAAGATAATGGAGTATGGGGTCGATGTGACCCACTTGTTTCAGGAACTGGAATCGGCAAACGTGGAATTGACCGTGGGCCGCATTACGGACCGTGGCCTTCGTTACGATTTAAGGACCGTCAGTGGATTGAGCGGAGTGGAGGATCTGAAGGACTTGCCCATCGACAGCCGAGGCTTGCGCCTGTCGGATGTGGCTGAAGTCGTGTACGGTGCGCCTAGTCTGAGCTACGGACGCGTCCTGAACCGGGAACCGGCGATAGCCTTCTGGATCCAGAAAGCCTCCGGGTACAATACGGTGGAGGTGTGCCGCGCCATCGAACGGGAGCTTGAGGAGATCAACCGGGATCCTACGTTGGCCGGTATAAACAGTTTTACGTTCTTCAACCAGGCCGATCAGATCACTGATTCCTTGCGGAGTCTTCTGCAGGGCGGTCTCATCGGTTCTTTGTTGGCCATTGCCATTCTCTACATCTTTCTACGTCGTTTTTCCATGACTCTGGTGGTTTCCATTGCGATACCTCTCTCAATTCTGGGCACATGTATCTTCATGTATTTGACTGGTCGCTCCTTGAATGTCTTGACCATGATGGGTTTGATGCTCGGGGTCGGCATGTTGGTGGACAATGCGGTGGTGGTTTTGGAATCAATCCATCGTCGGCAACACCGGGGGGCAAGTCCCCTTTCCGCGGCGGTACGAGGGACTAGGGAAGTGGCTCGGGCCATCGTGGCTTCCACCCTGACAACGATCATCGTGTTTGCTCCGGTGGTCATCACAAAGGCCGACGAACTGGCCGTCTGGTTGGGCGAAGTCGGGGTCACAATCAGTGTCACCCTGGTGTTCTCCCTCCTGATCAGCCTCACGGTAATCCCGGCGCTTTCGGTTCGAATGACCCGAGGCGGCGGTTCGAGTCAAATGCAGGAAGCCCGTTGGCTGGTTTGGCTCCAACAGCGGTACCAGGGTATTTTGAACTGGACAGCCATCAAACATCCTTTGATCACGGTCCTGGTCCTGGTTCCTGCTGTCCTGGGGATAACGGTGGGGGCGATGAAGATTACCAACTTCAAGCCTGATGACGCAGGGGACCAGGGAATGCGGCGGGAGAATCTCTACGTTTCCTTCGTTTACTCCGGCCCGGTTGACAAGGATACGTCGAAGGCCTACACCACGAAGGTGGCCGAATATCTGGAGTCGCGTCGTCAGGAGCTGACCATCCGCGACATCTACTCCTATTTCACTGCTGACGCCGCGGGGGTCAGCCTTTTCTTCGAAGAGGGAGTGGTTTCCGAAGAATTTTACCGTTCGGTGAGGGAAGATTTAAGAGAGAACCTGCCGGTCCAAGCCGGTCTTGAATACCTGTTCGGGGGAGAAGACGGGCAGGACTCCGGAGCCAAAACCTTCTCAATGACAATTTTCGGAGAGGAAACGGAAGCTCTGCAGGATTTCGCGCAGGAAGCCATGCGGCGTTTGGCCTTGGTCGAGGGCCTCGAGGATCTGCACGGTGATGGGGATGACGGCCACAGTGAAATCCAGGTTAAGGTGGATTCGGATCAGGCAGGTCGGTTTGGTATTGCCCCGGGCACCATCGCCCAGATCCTGGGGTTGACCTATCGAGGTGTGCAATTGCCCCGACTGCAAACCGGAGAAAAAGAGATAGATTTGGTGGTTTCCCTTCTTCCGGATGATCAGGAATCAATCGAAAACCTTTCGCTCCTAACCGTGGGTGTGGTCGACGGCCGACCCGTGCGGTTGGCCCAGGTTGTCGATCTGGAATTCGGCAAGAGCCCGGATCGAATATTTAGACGTGATCAGCGTACGGGCGTTACAATTCGGGGTACCTGGGAAGGTGATAAGCTTTCCGATGGGCTGGATGTGATTCGGCCGGTGATGGATGGGCTGGATTTGCCTTTCGGCTATGGCTGGAATTTCGGCGGTGAAATCCTGCGCTCGAGGGAACAGCAAAACGAGATGGGCACCAACATGCTTCTGGCGCTGGCCTGCGTTTTCTTCGTGATGGCCAGCTTGTTCGAATCCCTGTTGTACCCCATGGTGGTCATGGGGACGGTTCCCTTCGCCTCTTTGGGTGTGTTCTGGCTGATGATGGCCACGGGCACCCCGTTCAACATAATGGCGATGATCGGCATGGTGATTCTAATCGGTATCGTGGTGAACAACGGAATCGTTCTGGTGGATCACATCAATAGTTGGCGTCGTTCCGGTCTGTCCCTGGACGAGGCGGTGGTCGAAGGCTGTCGGGATCGGCTGCGCCCGATACTGATGACCGCCGGGACTACTATTCTGGGGCTGATGCCGTTGGCTTTGTCTCACGGAGCCCACGTGGGAGGGGCTGAGTATTTCCCCATGGCCCGAGCGATTATCGGTGGTTTGGCCTCCAGTACTTTCCTGACACTGCTGGTCATGCCCACCTATTATCGACTGGCTACACTCTGGATGGAGCATTTGCAGCTGGGCATGAAGATTTGGCCGGGATTCAGGGCGAAATCCCCAAAATCGATGTCGACGGGCTGAGTTGCAATTCCAATTGCAAGAATCGGATTTTCGGAGTATATTTCCGAATACCTTGAAAAGGTAATGATTCCGAAGAGGATTCATTTTCTTTTTTTTGGCACTCGCCTAGCCGGCCGGCTTACCGGTCCTTTGGTATTGAACAAGGTGGAATTGTCATGTATACCCCCAACTCGAATGATCGTGTTGCTATTTTTATTGACGGAGAAAATATTCACTACAGTGCGAAGCATTTGAATATGCGTTTGGATTATCTGAAGTTGTGTAGCCAATTATCGGGTTCCAGGCGTTTGGTAAGATCCTATTTCTACACTGCATTTAGTAATCAGTCCGAAGGCAAGATTGATTTCATCAACTTTCTGAAACTGAACGGTTTCAGGGTTGTAACCAAGGAAATCAAATCCTTCAATGACGGCGAGGTCTCCACACGTAGTGTACGAAGTAGTCTGGATATGGAGATGGCCATTGATGTTCTTGAGTTGGCCCCTTCCCTGGATACGGTGATCCTTTGTACCGGCGACGGGGATTTCCGCCCCCTGATCGACGCAGTTGGGCGCCACGGGGTACACGTGGAAGTATGCGCGCTGAGGGAGATGACCAGCACGGACCTGATCGCCGGGGCCGACGCCTACACCGACTTGGCCACTCTCAAGGATGAGATTGCACTGGCTGGACCTCCGCCGCGGGAAGTGAAAAACGAATTGCCGCCTGCGAATCAGGAAGAGTTCAATTCCTACAAGAGCCAGGATACAAGCTTCGATTTCTAGGTCGCAAATGGCTTGGCCCGGGGTTTTTCGACAGCTCCCTAATTTCCGAGTAATCCTGCGATCATCTGTCGATATTCATGCTGGAATTTTCGGGTGACGGGGCCGGGTGTCCCGTCGCCGACGGTCCTGCCATCCACCGTGACCACCGGGACAACCTCACGGACGCTGCCGACAACGAAGACTTCGCAGGCCGCTTCAAGGTGACGTCCATCCAACTTCTTCTGCCTGACTTCGATTCCCATTTCCTTCGCGAGATTCAGGACCTTCTCCCGGGTCAAGCCGGCCAGAAAACCGGCCCCGGTAGCCGGAGTCAGCAGGTTCCCCGAACTGACCAGGAACAGGTTGCTGGCCGCTCCCTCCAGCAGGATCCCTTCCGGACCAGTCAAGATGGCTTCCGGGCAACCGGCTGCCGCTGCCATTCGCTGGGCCAGGATGGAGGGCAGTGTATTGAGCGTCTTCAGCTCCGGGACGTTTCCCCGCGAGAAAAAGGCTCCAAGAGTAATAACCGGAATCCCTCGGGACTGCAGGTCGGGTAGGTCTTCCGGCAGGGGCGCCAGAGTGATCAAGATGGTAGGTGGGATCTTTTCAAGGTCCCTCAAGGGCAGGGGGTTCTCCATGCTGCCCCCTCGGCTGATGGTGATGCGGATACGTCCGTCTGCTTGCCGGCGACCGCTGCGGGCCGCCAGCGAGGCGATGGCGTTTTCAAGTTCTGGGAACTCCAGCGGAAGGGGAAGCTCCAGGGCCCTGGCCTGTTCCCTCAAGCGTCCCCAGTGGGCGGGCAAATCCAGGGGGACCCCGCAATAGAGGCGAAGGGTGGTAAAGATCCCGTCCCCGTAAAGGTAACCTCCGTCCCAGATGGAGACGGTGGCCTGGTCGGAATCCAGGAATTGTCCATTGAGGTATACGATCATGGTAAGCACCCGGGAGACAAGGTTACGCCGGGGAAGGGGCAGTGAAAGGAGGCCGTTGGCCAGCTTCGTAGGACACCATTGTTTTTTACAGCTATAGTTCAGGATCCCGAATTTTTCAAGCAGGGGCTAGAAACGGGTAAAGCAGAAACGGAAAATACCACATCGCCGATCCAGGGAATCGGCGGAATCTACAATAGATTCAGTTCTCAGACCTATTGTCTCCGCGGCAGCGTATTCATGGTTTCAACACGGATTGGGCCTGGATCAACTTACCCAATTCCAGTCGGACACCATTGTTCTTTCCATCCTCACTCAAGAGGGCTTCAGCGGCCTCGCTGGCTTTGCCCAGAGCTTCCCGGCACCCCGTGATCAGCAGCTCAAAGTGACGTTGACGAATATCCAGGTCATTTTGCTTGGCCAGGAAGTTTTCGCACAGGACGACGGCTTCAGTGTGGTTTCCCGCCGCCATCTCGACATCACAGAGGTTTATTACGGCGTTCGTGTTCAAGGAATCGAGCTTGGCCGCTTTCCGGAAATTCTTTCGGGCCTGCTTCAGGCGACCTTGCAGGAAGTTGATCACTCCCAGGTTATTGAACAAGTCAGGATCTTTCGGATTCAGCTTCAGGGCATTCTCGAAATCTTCCCTGGCAAGGTCCGACTTTTCCAGCCGCGCGCGAACAACCCCACGGTTATACATGGCATTGGCATTATGTGGCAGGATGTCCAGAACCCTGGTGAAGCAAACTTCCGCTTTGGCGCATTCGTTGAGGGAGGAGTACAGTGCGCCCAGGTTGTTGTGGCCCTCCGGACGGTCGGGGAAGGCTTCAATTACTTTCCCGAAGGTTTCCAGGGCGGATCGCAAATCACCTTTGGTCAGAGCTGCGGATCCCTCCTGCACGAGATTAGAGAGGTCCTCTTGCGAGGGTGCTTCAATGTTGGATTCTGGCTGCAAATGGGTGGATGTGCTCATGGCCCTCTCCTGGAATGGTTCGAAGGCTGTTTTCTCGGCGAAATGACGCCGGATAACGGCCGGGGTAGTTGCATTCATAGGGTCAAGGCAACCTTCGTGCCGGAACCAAAGTGGATTTCTGCACGGTCTGGCAGGGCCGGACAAGGGTAAATGCTTGTTACACATAAAGAAAATTCGGAGGAAATTGGACCTGTCTATCCACGTGTTTGAGAATTTGCCGTGGGAGTGGCAAAAAAACTGTCGAAGAGGTAATTGTTTCAACCAATCAGGTTCACCAATCAAGTTCGCTTGTTGACAGGACTGATCCCTCTGTTATTTTTGCATCAAATTAGCTTCGGGTAGGCGCTCTCGGATGAAGGGTTTTCTTCATATTGAACGAGTAGTCGTCTACTGACTCTCGCAGGGAGTTAGCATGTTCGAACAATTCCTTCCAGTCTTGCTGGTTCTGGTTGTGGCCATGGCATTCGCAGGGGTCTTTCTGGGAATCAGTTTTTGGTTGGGGCCCAGCCGACCTTCTTCGCTGAAAAATTCCACCTACGAGTGCGGGGTCCCCGTTCGGGGCGGCATCCAGATCCGTTTCTTTGTTCGGTTCTTTTTGGTAGCGCTCTTTTTCCTGCTCTTCGACCTGGAAACGGTTTTCCTCTATCCCTGGGCTCTTATGTTCAATGAGCTGGTGGATGCCGGCCATGGATTGTTCGCTCTGGGTGAAATGGGAGCCTTCATTTTGGTGCTCTTGGTTGGTTTCATCTACATCTGGAAGAAAGGCGGGCTCGAATGGGAGTAGATCTCGACAGCCCCAGCAACTTTATGACCACTCGCCTGCGCCAGGCGGTCAACTGGGGTCGAAAATATTCCCTCTGGCCCCTGCCTTTCGGTACGGCCTGTTGCGCCATCGAGTTCATGAGCGCTGCGGCCTCCTACCACGACATCAGTCGATATGGGGCGGAACTGGTTCGATTTTCCCCGCGGCAAAGCGATCTGATGATCATCGCCGGGACCATCAGCTACAAACAGGCTTCCATTCTCAAAACCATCTATTCCCAGATGGCCGAGCCGAAATGGGTCATCGCCATGGGCGCCTGCGCCAGCACCGGTGGATTTTACAACAATTACGGCACGCTTCAGGGCGCGGACAAGGTCGTTCCGGTGGATGTTTACGTCGCCGGTTGTCCTCCGACTCCTGAGAACCTCTTCTTTGCCCTAACCCAGATTCAGGAAAAAGTGGAGAAGGAGGGCTTGGAGCCTTCAAAGGTGCGGCATGCGGCGCGGACCCAGGCTCAGGGATGATGCGGGCAGGATCCCAACAACCGATTGAACCCTTAAACGTGACCGGAATCCACGGACTCCGGCACAGGGACGGAAGAGTATGAGCCAGAAGCTGGTCGAAAGGCTGCAGCAGGAATTCGGGTCCGAGATCCTGGCCACCAGCAGCCAGCACGGCGACGAGACGATTTCTGTTGCTCCCGAGAACCTAGCCAAGGTGGTCGCCCATTTGCGGGACCGGGAGGGTTGCGAACAGCTTTCGGATGTGGTGGGTGTCGACTATCCAGAGCGGTCTCGGCGTCTAGAAGTGAACTATCTGTTACGATCCTGGAGTAACAAAAACCGGGTAAGGGTAAAGGTCGAGGTTCCCGTGGACGAGCCGGTGCCTTCCCTGACGGGTTTATACAAATCAGCCAACTGGCATGAACGAGAAGTTTACGATCTGTTCGGTGTTTCTTTCAGCGGTCATCCTGATCTGAGGCGTATTCTTACTCACCACGAATTCGAGGGCCATCCCCTGCGCAAGGATTACGAGATCGAGCAGGGTCAGGAATGCTCACGACCCGAAAATCTATTTTCAGACGAGGATATTTCCCGTGCAGCGCAAAGGGCCTCAGACCTGGTGGCCGACCTGTCGGGGGTGGAGGATGAGATCCATCCCAGTGACCTGTTGACGGTGAACCTGGGCCCCAGTCATCCAGCTACCCATGGTGCGCTGCGGGTCGAGTGTTTGTTGGACGGTGAGACCATCATCGAGAGCCGCGCTGAAATCGGCTATCTGCATCGTTGCTTCGAGAAAGAAGCGGAGGATCACACCTGGGCCGAAGTGATGCCTTATACGGATCGCTTGAATTACTGTTCGGCCATGCTCAACAACTGCATCTATGCCGGGGCAGTCGAGAAGATGCTTGCGGTCGAGGTCACTCCACGAACGCGTGTCATCCGGGTCATCGTCAGTGAGTTGGCCCGTATAATTGATCACCTCGTATGTGTTTGCGCCAATCTGGTCGATGTCGGGGCCTTGACCAACTACTGGTATCTCTACAACATCCGCGAGAGCATATACGAATGTTTGGAAGCGCTGTGTGGGTCGCGGTTGACCAGCAATTATGCCCGGATCGGCGGGATGAGCCACGATTTGTACGAGGGTTTCGAAGATGAGATTCGGGTCAAAATGGACCAGCTGAAGCAGGGGCATGATGATGTCATGAAGCTGATCGCCCGAAACCGCATCTTCCTGGATCGCACGGTCGACGTGTGCGTGATCAATACCGAAGAGGCGCTGAGCTGGGGCTACACGGGCCCCTGCCTGCGGGCTACCGGCCTGGCCGTTGATCTGCGCAAGGATGCTCCGTATCTGGGCTATGAAGAGTATGATTTTGATATTCCCACCGGGGTCAACGGTGATACCCACGACCGAATCATGGTGCGGATGTCTGAAATGATTCAAAGTCGCTCCATCGTGTTGCAGGCTTTGGAAAAGCTAACCGAAGGACCCTTGTGGATCGACAATCCAGCGATTGTGATGCCCCCCAAACAAAACGTTTACGGTAGTATCGAAGGGGTTATGAACCAGTTCAAACTGGTCTCCGAGGGGATCCAAGTACCGGCCGGGGAAGGCTATGGATTCGGCGAAGGCGCCAACGGGGAACTCGGCTTTTTCTGCGTCTCCGACGGCGGCGGCCGGCCCTATCGGGTGAAAGTGCGTCCCCCTTGTTTCCCGATCTTCTCCTCCTTTGCCCGTCTGATCCAGGGCAGGATGATTCCGGATGCCATAGCCACTCTGGGCAGTATCAACATCATCGCCGGTGAATTGGATCGATGATCGGAAGGTTTTAGCAATGAGCAAGACGCAGGATATGAAACAGGAATTCAAACCGTCGCCGGAGACGTTGTCCCGGGTCGACAAGCTCGTTGAGGCCTACCCGACTCGAGCCAGTGCCCTGATGCCATCGATCTGGGCCATCACGGATGAGATGGGATATGTTCCCGACACGGGCGTGGATTTTCTGGTTGAGAAGCTGGGTGTGACCAAGGCGCGGGTTTACGAGGTACTGTCTTTCTACACGATGTATCGGACCGAACCCCAGGCTGAGCATGTTTTGCAGGTGTGTCACAATATCAGTTGTCACATCATGGGTGCCAGGAACGTCATCGCCCAACTTGAAAAGAAACTGGGTGTTCGGCTGGGTGAGGCCACTCCCGACGGAAAGTTTGCCATCGAGGGAGCGGAGTGCCTGGGCGCGTGCGGCCATGGGCCTTGCCTGCAATTGGGCAAGCACCTCTACGAATACCTGACGCCCGAAAAGGCGGAGGACCTGTTGGACAACCTCCGCAAGGGCGTTGTGCCTCGTGCGGATACCGACCGGGAACTGGAGGATTAAGGTGAGCAGGAACGATTATCGGATCCTCTCGGAGCGCTTTGGCCGCAAGGACGGGCACAAGCTCTCGGTTTACGAGAGCGAGGGTGGTTACAAGGCCTTGCGCATGGTCCTGTCCGGGATGCCCCCGGCCGAAGTGCGTGAGGTCGTCAAGGATTCCGCTCTGAGGGGTCGGGGCGGCGCGGGTTTTCCCACGGGTGTCAAATGGGGATTTGTGCCCGAAGGTGCCGAGGAAGTGTATTTCTTCGTCAACGCCGACGAGTCCGAGCCCGGCACATTCAAGGATCGCTATCTGCTGGACTACGATCCGCACCAGACCATAGAGGGCACAATCATCAGCTGCTTTGCCGTGCAGGCCAAGCTGGCTTTCATCTACATCCGGGGTGAATTCGGTTGGCTGGTGGACCGGGTGCAGAAGGCCGTCGACGAAGCCTACGCTGCCGGCTTGCTGGGTAAGAACATCCTGGGCAGCGGATACGATCTGGAGATGATCGTTCATAAGGGCGCCGGCGCCTACATCTGCGGCGAAGAGACCGGTCTGATCAACTCTGTGGAAGGTCGCAAGGGACAACCCAGCCTCAAGCCGCCTTTCCCGGCCGTTTCGGGTTTTCTGAAAAAACCGACTATCGTCAACAACGTGGAATCGGTGGCCTCCGTGCCCTGGATCATCAATAATGGAGCCGAGGCCTACAAGGCCTTTGGGACCGAGAAATCCACCGGCACCAAACTTTTTTCGGTCAGTGGGCCGGTCAAGAACCCGGGGGTTCATGAGATTCCCCTGGGAATGCCCTTTCGGGAATTCTTCCACGACTGGTTGGGAGGCATGGTCGAGGGCGAGGAGTTGAAGGCCGTTATAGTCGGCGGCAGTTCCGTGCCCGTGTTGCCGGCTGCCGAGGCGATGAACATCACCCTGGATTACGAATCCACCGCGCAGGCGGGAACCATGTTGGGCTCCGGCGGGATGATCGTTATTCCCCAGAGCAGCGACATGGTGGAGTTGATCCAGGTCCTGATGCATTTCTATTTCGATGAATCCTGTGGCCAGTGTACTCCCTGCCGGGAAGGAACCAGCTGGCTGCATAAAATCGTCAAGCGGCTACGTGGGGGGAAGGGAACAATAGAAGATCTCGACCTTCTGGAGCACGTTTGCAATGGCATGGCTGGGCTGACTATTTGCCCTCTGGCGGATGCCGCGGTGATGCCCATGCTCAGCTTCCTTGAAAAATTCCGTCCCGAGTTCGAAGCCCTCATCCAGGAGACCGCGCCGGTCGGCATGAACAGCCGCTGGCCGCGGGGTGAGCAGGAGAAATAGGAATGGCCAAACTGACCATCGACGGCAAGGAAATCGAAGTCCCCGACGGGACCCGGCTTTTCGATGCCTGTACCGAGGCCCGAGGCAGACCGCTGCCTCATTTCTGCTACCACCCCGACCTACCCGTAGCCGGCGTTTGCCGCCTTTGCCAGGTGGAGATCGAGGGCATGCCGAAATTGGCCATTGCCTGCAACACCATCGTCAGGGACGGCATGGTGGTTCATACGATGAACGAGCGGGTCAATAAGGCCAATCAACAGGTTCTCGAGCTGCACTTGATCAACCATCCGGTGGACTGCCCGATCTGTGACCAGGCCGGAGAATGCGGCTTGCAGGATCAGTACATGGAGTTCGGTCTTTATGATTCCAAGGTCGAGCAATCTGACAAGGGCCATAAGGCCAAGGTGAAGGTGATTGGTCCACAGGTCATCCTCGACCAGGAACGCTGTGTCCTCTGCAGTCGTTGTGTCCGTTTCTGCCGCGAAGTGACCAAGACCGGGGAGCTGGGCATCTATGACCGGGGAGACCGTGCTCATGTCGATGTTGCGCCCGGGGTCGAGTTGGACAATCTCTACAGTTTGAATACCGTTGACCTCTGTCCGGTGGGAGCCCTGACCAGCCGCGATTTCCGTTTTCAAAAGCGGGTCTGGATGCTCAAGAGCACGGAGGGCATCTGCCCTGGCTGTGCGACCGGCTGCAACATCAGGATCGACCATCATGGCGGCCGGATTTTCCGTCTGAAACCACGTTACAACCCCGAGGTAAATGGGCGGTGGATGTGTGACAGAGGGCGAATGACCTACAAGGTCGTTCACGACGAGAAACGACTGGACAGTCCCTTGAAAAAGAGCGGAGGCCAGCTGGCACCCCTGCAGTGGAGCGAGTTGGAGGGCGAACTTTCGGGGATGCTCAAACCCGGTGGTGTAAGCCTGGTAATCGGCAGTTCCCATTTGGCCCTGGAGGAATTGTTCCTTCTGAAGCAGCTGGGTCTGCAGGTTGCTGGGGAAGATCAGATTATCGGCGGCTTGGCCGAATCCGATCAGAAGGACGGCGATGATCTTCTGCTGAGCTCCGACCGGACTCCCAACCGGGCCGGTCTTGCCTTGGTGGGACTTGAAGAAATGAAAGCTGATTTACTGGCGGACAGGATCAAGGAGGCGCGGGGAACCATCCTGATTCACGGGGGCAACCCGGCGGCTGATCCCCTTCTGGCCGAAGTGCTGGCCAATTGTCAGCATGTGGTTTACATCGGCACTCATGTAAATGAGACTGCACAACTGGCCGCTTATGCCTTGCCGGGAGCCTCCTGGGCCGAAAAGGCAGGGACCTTTGTCAACCAGGATGGCCGATTACAGCAATTCCAATCCGCGGTGGTATGTCCCGGCAGTGCCCGGGAGGACTGGCGAGTGCTGGCTGAAATGCTGGTGCTGGCCGGGGGCGAGGAATCGCCGGGCAATCTGGACACCCTGCGCAAAAGGGTCAGTTCGGAGCTGTTCAACGGTCAGGAGTTCGATCTTAACACCTTGTCGGCTCTGGGGGTGGTCCCGTCAGGGCTCGCCGAGCCAGCTGACCCGGTTGCCGGAGGTGAAGGCTGATGATGCTCTTCCTCGATACACTCTCCAAAATCGGTTTCATGTTCGTGCTCATCATGGGTATGGTGGTCGTTTTGATCTGGATGGAGCGCAAGGGGGCCGCCTTCATTCAGGACCGAACCGGGCCGAACCGGGCTTCTATCGCCGGAATCAGGCTAGCCGGGCTTGTTCATCCGGTAGCAGACGTTTTCAAGCTCCTCTTCAAGGAGGATATCCAGCCGGCCAACCGACACCGGGCCCTTTACAATATCGCGCCTTGGTTGGTTATGGCAGTCGCCCTGAGCACTTACGCGGTAATCCCCTTCGGAGACTACATCAGCATTGCCGGCCGGAAGGTTTCCCTGGTGGCCGCCGATCTGAACGTGGGCTTGCTCTACATCCTGGCGGTGGCCAGTTTGGGCACCTACGGAGTGATCATGGCCGGGTGGGCCTCCAACAACAAATTCACCTTCCTGGGTGGTGTCCGCGCTACGGCCCAGATGATAAGCTATGAAATCAATATGGGGCTTGCCCTGATCGGGTTGGTGCTGGTCTTCTCCAGTCAGGCGACTCCTGAACATTTGCGGGAATTCCTGGGTGCGGACTTCCTGTCCGGTCTGCGTCTGACGCATTTGGTCGCGGGTCAGGGCGATTTACTATGGGGTTTTCTCCCCAAGTGGGGTGTTGTAGTACAGCCGTTGGGGTTCCTGCTTTTTATCACCGCTGTTTTTGCGGAGACGAATCGCAACCCCTTCGATTTGCCGGAGGGTGAATCGGAGATCGTGGCCGGGTATCATCTGGAATACAGTTCCATGAAGTTTGCCCTGTTCTTCATGGCGGAATACGCCCACATGGTTATCGGGGCGGCGCTGGTTGCCACCTTCTATTTCGGAGGTTACCAGGTCCCTTGGTTGCCGCGACCGGTTCTGGAGGCGCATGCGGGCTCCCTGCTGACGATCAAGCTGATCGGCGTAGTGATTATCTCAATGATATTCTCCCTGCTCTTCTTTCGCAGGGCGCAGAGGGAGAAGGGCAAGTTCGGCGATGCCCGGGATCGCGAGCCGGGCTTGGGTGGAGCACTCTGGCTGATCGTGGCTCTTGGCGCCCTGGGCGGTCTCGTGCTGAAACCGTGGGGAATCGGAGCGGATGGGGCCTCCCTTTTCGCCAGTCTGATTCAAGTAGGGGCCTTCGTCGTCAAACTGGTCTTTTTCGCGTGGTTGTTCATCTGGGTTCGCTGGACCTTGCCCCGCTTCCGCTATGATCAGCTGATGGCGCTGGGGTGGAAGGTAATGTTGCCGTTGGGATTGGCCAATCTCGTGGTAACGGCAGTAGTTCTGGCCATGGTCTAAGTGACCCTCGAGTAGGGTCTGCATGCTGGTTGGTTTCCGGCTCGAGCCGGATATAGGATAGTGCTCGATACGAGGAGTATCATGAGTTTCGAAGGACTGCCCAAGGGGTCTTGTGCCAAGAAAACTTCATTCCGTGACTCGATCTACTTCTGGGAGATCGTGCGCGGGCTGGGTGTTACCATCGGACATCTGGTCTACAACATCTTTCATACTTCCGAGATGCCGACCCTGCAGTATCCGGAGGAGAAGAAGATTTACAGTGACCGATTCCGCGGACGCCATCGTTTAATGAAGCGCGAGGACGGCTCACCCCGTTGTGTTGCTTGCCAGATGTGCGCTACGGTATGCCCCGCCGATTGCATCAACATTGATGCGGCTGAGCATCCGGATAGTGAGATCGAAAAATTCCCTGAGACCTTTGTTATCGATCTGCTGCGGTGTGTCTACTGCGGACTCTGCGAGGAAGCCTGTCCTTGTGACGCGATTCGCCTGGACACGGGAATCTATGAGATCGCCGCCGACAGCAGGGATAAATTCGTGGTCGACAAGGAGTTCCTCCTAAACGACAGGGAACACGGCAGCTACTGACCCAGGAAGGGGAAAGGTTCGGCATGGAAGGTTTTCTGTTCTGGTTCTGCGGCACACTGATGTTTCTCGGCGGCCTGATGATGGTCGTCCAGCGCAGCGCCGTGGTCTCGGCGGTGTGGTTGGTGTTTTCGTTCCTCTGCGCCGCTGGAATCTTCGCGCTGTTGTCGGCCCCGTTTTTGGCCGTCATGCAGATCCTGGTTTACGCCGGAGCCATAATGGTCCTGTTCCTGTTTGTGATCATGATGCTGCAGGGACCTGTTCTGGATGGTGAGAGGGTGCCGATCAAAAAAGGGCTGTGGCCGTTCATCGCCCTGCCTCCGGCTGCTGTGATTATCCTGCTGGTCGGTTGGGTCAAGGGAGAGGGCCTACGCAGCCTGGGTGATGCTCCGGCCCCTGGTTTCGGGACTGCCGAGGGTGTGGCCCAGCTTCTGCTTGGACGGTACCTGCTGGCCTTCGAATTGATTTCCATCGTTCTCCTGATTGCCATCGTGGGGGCCCTGGTCATCGGTAAAAGGGAGAGGAAGTTGCCATGGAAATAACCCTTACCCATTACCTGGTGCTGGCGGGTGCCGTCTTCCTGACGGGGATGGTGGGCTTCATAGTCCGCAGGAACGCCATCATCATGATGATGTGCGTGGAGTTGATGCTCTGTTCGACGAACATTGTTTTTGCCGCCTTCAGCCGGGTACACGGCGATGGCGGCGGGCATGTGTTCGTGCTGATGAATTTCGCGGTCGCGGCTGCCGAAGCAGCCATAGGTCTGGCCATTCTGGTGGAAATCTTCCGCCGTCGCCGCACCGTCAATGTGGATAACTTCAAAGCCCTGATGGAGTAGAACCGTGGAGAGCCACTCTACCGAAATTCTTCTCAGATGGATCGTCGTGATTCCCTTGTTGGGAGCTATGGTCAACGGTCTGCTGAACCGGAGGTTGCCCAAGCAGGCGGCCGGCCTGCTGGCCTGCGCCGCAGTAGGGATCAGCTTCGCGATGTCGGTGATAGTTTTCCTGCGTCTGACCGGGATGCCCGCGGCCGAAAGGATGGTTACCGACACGGTGGCCACCTGGATCGGCTTCGGTAAATTCCAGGTCGACCTGGCTTTCGCCATGGATTCACTCGGCGCGGTGATGGCCCTCGTGGTCACCGGTGTCGGTTTCCTGATCCACATCTATTCGTTGGGCTATATGGCTCACGATGCAGGCTTCCAGCGCTTTTTCTCCTACCTGAACCTCTTCATCTTCGCGATGATGACCTTGGTTCTGGGTGAGAACCTACTGATGCTGTTCATCGGCTGGGAAGGGGTGGGGCTATGTTCCTACCTTCTGATCGCCTTCTGGTTCAACGATGAGGCCAACGCCGCCGCCGGCAAGAAGGCTTTCATCGTCAACCGGATCGGCGACTTCGGTTTCCTGATCGGCATGTTCCTGATCGGCGTTACCGTGTTGCCGCACCTGCACGAGGGTGAAGGCTTGTTCAGCTTCCAGGTTCTGCAGCACCACGTGGGGATTTTAGCTCCGGTGGCTACTGCGATCTGCCTGCTGCTCTTTGTCGGAGCCACGGGTAAGAGCGCTCAGATACCCCTTTATATCTGGTTGCCCGATGCCATGGCGGGGCCGACTCCCGTCAGTGCGCTTATTCACGCGGCGACCATGGTAACGGCCGGGGTGTACATGATCGCCCGGATGAATTTCCTGTTTGTGCTTTCGCCGACCGCCATGGGCGTTGTGGCTGCCGTCGGTGTGGCCACTGCCATTTTCGCCTCCAGCATCGCCCTGGTTCAAAACGACATCAAGAAGGTGCTGGCCTACTCCACGGTCAGCCAGCTGGGCTACATGATGCTGGCTTGCGGAGTGGGAGCCTTCGGCGTGGCGATCTTCCACGTCATGACCCACGCCTTTTTCAAGGCCCTGCTCTTCCTCGGTTCCGGATCCGTGATTCACGCCATGAGCGATGAGCAGGACATGCGGGTCATGGGCGGATTGAAGACCAAACTCCCGATCACCTACTGGACCTTCCTGGCCGGTACGCTGGCCATCGCCGGAGTCTTTCCCCTGGCCGGTTTCTTCAGCAAGGATGAGATTCTCTGGAAGACATTCAGTGGTGAGCTGGGTGGAGTCCTGCCCTGGGCGATCGGTTTCCTGGCTGCGGGCATGACCGCCTTCTACATGATGCGACTGGTCGTGATGACCTTCTATGGGAAGAACCGGGCCAGCGCAGAGGTACAGAGTCACATTCACGAGTCTCCGGCCACAATGACCGGCGTGCTCATTGTCCTGGCCGTGTTGTCCATCGTCGGTGGCTGGATCGGCTGGCCGCACTTCATGGGCGGCGGTGCCTGGTTCGAAAATTGGCTGGAGCCGGTTTTTGCAGGGGCCCATGGTGCCGGGGCTGCGGCGGTTGCCGGAGGCCACGGAGCAGGACACGTCGGGCACGACACGACCATAGAATGGATTCTCGCCGGGGCTTCCCTGGCTTGGGGTATCCTTGGCTTGTCGCTCGGGTATTTCGTCTACACCCGCAAGGTTTCCATCGCTGAATCGTTCCGCAGACTGGGCGGTGGTTTCCCCCACAAGGTCTTGTTGAACAAATACTACGTGGACGAGGGTTACGAGGCAGTCTTCATCCGTCCCGGCTTCAAGCTGAGCAAGTCGATTTTGTGGAAGATCGTGGATGCCGGTTTGATCGATGGTTTAATGGTTAATGGATCCGCTCTGGTGGTAGCTGTGCTGGGTTCGGTCCTGCGGATCTTCCAGAACGGAATGGTCCGTTTCTACGCATGGTCCTTCACCATCGGGGTGGCGGTCTTTGTCCTGTATCTAAGTTTCTCGGGCTAGGAGGACGCTGGTTTGTCGTTTATCAACGACCACATTTTGACGCTGGTCACTTTCGTTCCCCTTGTGGGCTCGTTGGCCCTGTGGACTGTGATCAAGCGTGCCGAATTCGCGCGGGTTTTCGCTCTGGTTGTGGCTCTGGTCGATTTCGTCCTTTCGCTGCACCTGTGGTTTCGTTTCGACGCCGGCCGTGGCGACGATCAATTCGTCGAACGGGTTCCCTGGCTGTTGAACGGCGAGGTCAGTTACCACATGGGGATGGACGGGATCAGTCTTGTTCTGGCCATGCTGACCACTTTCCTCGGGCCCTTGGTTATCCTTTCGACCTGGCAGGCGGTTCGGGAGCGGGTACCTTCGTTCATGGCGTGTATCCTCTTTCTGCAGGCGGCCATGCTGGGTACTTTCTTCGCGCGGGACATGCTGCTGTTCTACGTTTTCTGGGAAGCCATGCTTATTCCGATGTATTTCATCATCGGGATCTGGGGCGGCCAGCGGCGCATATACGCGGCGGTGAAGTTCTTCATCTTCACGATGGTCGGTTCGGTTTTCATGCTGGTCGGAATACTTTACCTGTACTTCCAGGCCGGTGGCATGGGCCTGACCGATTTTATGAATCTGCAAATCGGGCACGACGCCCAGTTGTGGCTCTTCGCCGCCTTTTTCCTGGCCTTCGCCATCAAGGTTCCGGTTTTCCCCCTGCACACCTGGTTGCCTGATGCCCACGTCCAGGCACCAACAGCGGGCTCGGTGATTCTGGCCGGTGTGTTGCTGAAGATGGGAACCTACGGCATGTTGCGTTTCGCCATGCCGCTATTCCCGGAAGGGGTGGCTGCTTTTGCACCTGCAATCAGCATCCTGGCGGTGATCGGGATCATTTACGGTGCCTTGGTAGCCATGGTACAGCCGGATGTGAAAAAGCTGGTGGCCTACAGCTCGGTCAGTCATCTGGGTTTCGTGGTGCTGGGCCTGTTCAGCCTTACGCCCCTTGGTGTGGCTGGAGGGATTTTCCAGATGCTGGCCCACGGGCTCTCGACCGGTGCCTTGTTTTTGCTTGTCGGCATGATATACGAACGTCGGCACACCAGAGAGATATCCGAATTCGGAGGCTTGGCCCACAAGATGCCGGTTTATGCGGTTTTCTTCATGATCGCCACTCTGGCCAGTGTGGGATTGCCCATCATGGCGGGCTTTATTGGTGAATTCATGATCCTGTTCGGGACCTTCAACAGCGAGACTCTTGAGCATGGCCGACTGTTCGCCATTCTGGCCGCCACCGGGGTCGTGCTGGGCGCCATATACATGCTTTGGATGTACCAGCGGGTTTTCCTGGGTAAACTGAGCAATGCGAAGAACGAAGGTTTGACGGACCTGAGTCTGCGTGAGGTTGTAGTCCTGCTGCCCATCGTGGTTTTCATCTTCTGGCTGGGAGTACAGCCCAGTTTGATCCTTAACCGGGTCGAGGCCAGCGTCGAGCGGGTCTTGGCTCCTTTAACGGCGGCCGTTGCGGAAGCACAGGGTACGGCTCCGAGTCACACCGGGATTTTGCTCCCGGATGGCCAGAGGGCTGAAATTGGGACCGCTTTTGGTTCCGACCATCAGAAATTCCTTATCCGGGACACGGAGAGTCAGCGATGAACGATTTTTTCATACCTGCGGTTGGGGCACAGTTCGGCCTTCTCTTGCCGTACTTGATCGTTGCGGTGGGCGGCCTGCTTGTCATGCTTGTGGACTCCTTTGTCAAGACGGTGAAAAAGGATCATCTCTCATTCCTTACCCTGTTCATCCTTATCGGTGGAATCCTGGTGCAGATATTGACTCGCTCCCAAGGTGGGGTGGTTCTGGGTGGTATGCTCCTGGTGGATGATTATTCCTGGTTCTTCAACTCCCTATTCATGGGCGTCGGAGTTATGACCACGATTTTCGCCACAGGTAGCTTCGACCGCGACGGGGTTTACAGACCCGAGTTCTATCCTCTTATACTGTTCTCGATTCTGGGCATGATGGTCCTTTCGGGAGCGAACGACCTGTTGACTCTTTTCCTGGGTTTGGAAACGATGAGTTTGGCCGTGTACGTCCTGGTCGGTGGCGTGCGGGGGAATGTGCGCAGTAGTGAGGCGGGCTTCAAATATCTGATCCTGGGCGGATTTTCCTCGGCCTTTTTGCTGATGGGACTCGCTTTTCTCTACGGTTTTGCCGGCGGGACGGGGTTCGACGCTATCGCCGCTGCTATGCGGTCGGATCAGCCGGATGTACTGTTGGCCTCCTTTGGCTCAGGTCTGGTCCTGATCGGGTTGGGATTCAAGGTGGCGATGGTCCCGTTCCACATGTGGACGCCTGATGTTTACGAAGGCGCTCCTTCCTATATAACCGGTTTCATGGCTACGGCGGTCAAAGCGGCCGGCTTCGCAGTCCTGGTGCGATTCGTTTTGTTGATGCAGCCTCAAGTTGCTTTTACCTGGTTCCCCGTTCTGACCGTCCTGACGGTATTGACGATGACTCTGGGTAACCTCGTTGCTTTGGCGCAGAGTAACATCAAACGAATGCTCGCCTGGTCCAGCATCGCGCACGCGGGCTATCTGATGTTGGGTGTTTTGACTCTGATTTCGCCGGCGGTCGGTGGATCGGAAATGATGTTGCGATCGACCGAAATCGGGAATGCGGCCGGTTCGGCCATCCTGTTTTACCTGCTCGCCTACACCCTGATGAATTTGACCGCTTTCGGAATCATCAACATTTTGGGCAATCGCCCTGGTGAAGACGGCGAGGACATTAATCGTTTTGCCGGCCTATACAAGAAGAACCCGATTGCCGCCGCTGCCATGACGGTAGCCTTGCTCTCGTTGGCCGGAATTCCTCCGATGGTCGGGTTCATGGGCAAGTTCTATCTCTTTGCCTCGGTAGTGCGGGCTGGTTTGATCCCCTTGGCCGTGATCGGGGTCATCAACTCGCTGATTTCGGTTTATTATTATTTGCGCGTGATGGTGATGATGTACATGAAGGAACCGGAGGAAGACTCGTATTCAGGGACCGAGTGGGTCTCAGTGGTTACTTCCGGTGTGCTGGCAATCCTGGTGATCTATATCGGCGTGCAACCTGACGCCTTCCACCGTTTGGCGGAGGCCATTTTCCGGCAAATCAATTTCTGATCAGGGGTCCCGAACCTACCTTCCAACGGAACGGAAAGAAGGCAGCCCCGTGATGTCGGCGCCAACTATGAGCGTGTGGATATCATGGGTGCCTTCATAGGTGATCACTGACTCCAGGTTGGCCATGTGACGGCCGGGAGAAAATTCGTCGGTGATTCCCGCAGCTCCGAGGATGTCCCGTGCGGTCCGGGCGCAATCCAGGGCCATCGCCACGTTGTTGCGTTTGGCCAGGCTGACCAGCGGCACTTCGTTTATTCCCTCGTCCTTCAAATGTCCCAGTTGGGAACACAGTGCCTGGCCCTTCGTCAACTCGGTCAACATGGTGACGAGCTTCTGTTGGACGAGTTGGAAAGAGGCGATGGGTTGGCCGAACTGGATCCGTTCCCGAGCGTACTGCAGGGCGGTATGGTAGCAGTCGGCAGCGGCGCCCAGCACTCCCCAGGCAATTCCATAGCGGGCCTCGTTCAGGCAGGCCAGAGGGGCCTTTAGTCCCTTGGCTCCCGGCAACCGGGCGCTGTCGGGCAGGCGTACTTCGTCAAAGATAAGTTCGCCGGTGTCACTGGCCCTGAGGCTGTACTTGCCTCCGATGGGCTGAGTACTGAAGCCGGGAAATTCGCGCTCGACCAGGAAGCCGTTTACGCCTTCGTCTGTACGTGCCCAGACCACTGCTACGTCCGCCAGATCGGCGTTGGTTATCCAGAGTTTGTTGCCGGTAAGGATCCATTCGCTACCATCACGAACGGCGCGCGTTGTCATCGATCCGGGATCCGATCCATGATCAGGCTCTGTAAGGCCAAAGCATCCGACACGGCGACCGGTGGCCAACTCGGGCAGCCAGCGGTTCTTTTGCTCATCCGAACCGTAAGTGGCGATGGGCCACATGACCAGGCTGCCCTGGACGGAGGCGAAGCTGCGCAGGCCGCTGTCCCCGCGTTCCAGTTCCCGGCAGATCAAACCGTAGACAGTGTGACTCAGGCCCGGGCAGCCGGGTCCCTGGACAGCCGATCCGAGGAGGCCGAGGCTTCCCATTTCTGGAATCAACTCGGTAGGAAAAGTACCCGCGTGAAAATGCTCACGCAATCCGGGCATGAATTTATCGTCTACGAAGCGACGTACCGTTTGGACGACACCTCGCTCCTCATCACTCAGGGTGCGATCCAGACGGTAGTAGTCGATTCCGGGAAATCCGCCCATCTCAAATTTGCTCCACTGATAGGACTTCAGGGACCCGTTCCTTCATACGCGCTTCGATACCCTGCTTCAAGGTAATCTGGCTCATGGGACAGTTGCCGCAAGCGCCTTTCATCCGCACAAGCACCACCCCGTCCTTGAAATCAATAAATTCCACATCGCCGCCATCGGCTTGCAGGGTCGGGCGGATTTCGTCCAGAACGGCGTTGATCTTGGCAATCATGTTGGTCCTTTCGGGCAATGATTCAAGTACTCTTTCAGGTTATATACTAAATGCAGATCAAGCGATGTCAACTAGGCGGTTGTTCGAGCTGCTGGCCTGGCTTATGATGCTGGAATCGAGGAATAACTTTTCCCTCCGCACATTTGGAACAGGCAGGAATGTAATGTCACAGCTAAACACCACGGAACTGGGCGAAATTGGAATCCAAATTCGAGAGTTGGCCCTGGCCGCTGGAGAGATTCTGCTCTCCGGGCACGGCGATATCCATACCATCGAGTCAAAGCGCGGAACTGAATTTGTGACTGAAATGGATCGAAGAGTGGAAGAGTTTCTTTTGGACGAGTTGACTCGCCGGTTTCCCGGCGACGCCATCGAGGCCGAGGAGACCGGGGGCAGGGCCGGAACCAGCGGTCGAACCTGGTATGTCGACCCTCTGGACGGGACGACCAATTATGCCCATGGTTACCCGTTTTTTTCTGTCTCCATTGCCTGCGCCGATCAGGAGGAGCTTCTTGTTGGCACTGTCCTGGCTCCCTATCTGGGTGAATTGTATCAGGCCCACCGGGGTGGGGGCTCTACTTTGGAACGTGCTCGTTCGAACGATGTCATTCCGCTTTCGTCCCGGAAGAAAGTCGGTATGCAGAGTGCTCTGCTGGCCACTGGTTTCCCCTATGTCCGGGATGAGATCGTGGACCTGAATACCGGGCTGGTCCGTGATTTTCTGAAAGCCGGCTGCCATGGGGTCCGTCGCGGCGGAAGCGCAGCCATTGATCTGGTACACGTTGCCGCAGGCAAACTTGATGGCTACTGGGAGTTGAATCTCCGTACATGGGATACGGCCGCCGGTACTCTCATTGCTCGCGAGGCTGGGGCCCTGGTTTCGGGTTTCGGCGGCAACCGGGAGATCCTACACGTGGAGAACATTGTTGCTGCTGCTCCAGGTCTTCATCAGGAAATGCTGGAAATGTTCGCGCGAGCCCAACCCGGTCGCTGGCCGGGGCCCGGGGTGGGCTATGGAGAGAAGAATCCAGGTGCGGAATCATGAGCGGTGACTGGGTCTCAGTCATTCCGCCTGTACTTGCCATTGGTCTGGCTCTGTTGACCAGGCAGGTGGTCGTGGCGCTCTTTCTGGGGGTCTGGGTGGGAGCCGCCCTGGTTGAAGGGAACCCTGCGTCGGCCCTGTTGAGGGTTGGGGACCAGTACCTTATAGGCTCCTTGGCTGATGCTGATCACGCTGCAATTATTCTTTTTTCCACGATCCTTGGCGGGATGGTGGGGGTGTTGTCCCGCAGCGGTGCAACCGAAGGCGTGGTTCATTGGTTGAGTAAAAGGATATGTACGCGCCGGGGGGGGCAGGTGTCGACCGCTGCGATGGGCACCATTATCTTCTTTGACGACTATGCCAACACCCTCTTGGTCGGATCCACGATGCGTCCCCTGACTGACCGGTTGCTGATTTCCCGGGAAAAGTTGGCCTGGCTTGTCGACAGCACGGCCGCTCCGGTGGCCACCGTGGCTGTGATTTCCACCTGGGTGGGTTTCGAAGTGGGATTGATTCAGGACGCCATGTCGCAACTCGGGGATGGTGGACGGGCCTACTCTTTCTTCCTGCAATCCATTCCCTACAGTTACTATCCCCTGTTGACCCTGTTGTTTGTGTACCTTGTGGCGGCTACGGGTCGGGATTTCGGACCGATGAGAGAGGCGGAGATCAGGGCAGTGCAAACCGGGAAGGTTTTACGACCCGGGTCCCGACCGGCCAGTGACGCTCCCGGTGGTTCCGGGGTGAGGATTGGAGCGGAGCCGGAGATCGATTCCCCTTCTCCGTATTTGGCTGGAATCCCCATCCTTGCTGTTATCTTGACGACCGCCCTCGGACTTTTTTTCGGGGGTCGAAAGGCCGCTCTGGCCGAGGGAGTGGTTTCGCCCGGGATCAGGGATATTCTGAACAACGCGGACAGCTTCTCAGTCTTGACCTGGGCCGCCTTGGTGGGTGCCTTGCTCGCCATTCTGCTTGCGGTAACTTCCCGACGTCTTACCCTGCCCGAGGCCATGGACGGTTTTCAGGATGGGGTCAAATCCATGCTCATTGCCGTGACCATCCTGATCCTGGCCTGGAGTTTGAGCGCTGTTTGCGAGGAACTGGACACCGCAGGTTTCCTGGTTCAGATCAGTCATCAGGTGCTTTCGGCCCGGCTGTTGCCGTTGGTTGTTTTCCTGCTGGCCGGGGCGGTGAGTTTCGCAACGGGGACGAGTTGGGGTACCATGGCTATTTTGATGCCCCTGGTTTATCCCCTGGGACAGGAATTGCCGCTGGCAGCGGGCTTACCGGTTGATACCAGTCTGCATATCCACCTGGCAGCCGTCAGTGCCGTGCTGGCGGGGGCGGTTTTCGGCGATCACTGTTCGCCGATTTCGGATACAACCATCATGTCCTCACTGGCTACCGGGTCGGACCATGTGGACCATGTCAGGACTCAACTTCCCTATGCGGTTGCAGTGGCGCTGATTGCTGCTCTTTGTGGCTACCTGCCTGTGGGGTTCGGGGTCTCACCCTGGCTTTCGTTGACCTTGGGTTGCGGTGGGGTGTTTCTGCTTGTGTTTGGACTGGGTAAAACAGTTCCCTCGGCTCGGCTGGATGGAGGATCGTAATGGGTCCGGTAGTTACCCTACTGACGGATTTTGGCTGGTCGGATCCATGGGTTGGAGCGGTAAAAGGTGTGCTGTATTCGGAATGGGACCGATGGCCGGGCTTGATCGCCCCACCGCCGGTTGTGGACTTGAGTCACGATGTCCCCGCCGGGGATATCGAGGCCGCGGCCTGGTTTCTGGGCAATGTAGTGTTCACTTATCCGGTCGGGACGATTCATTTGGCGGTAGTGGATCCTGGTGTCGGTGGAGATCGGCCGGCTCTGGCCCTGGCGCTCGGAGGGCACTTCCTGGTTGGGCCGGGTAACGGATTGTTCAGGGGGCTGGTTGATCGTGTCCTGGAGAAAAGGGGCAACCAGGCTTTGGCCATTGTTCAGCTGGATAATTCCCTCTATCACCGCACCGGAGCCTCGGGTGGCATTTCGGAAACATTCCAAGGCAGGGATGTGTTTGCTCCGGTGGCCGCCCACCTGGCCATGGGCATACCTTTGGAACAGCTTGGCTCTGCTGTTGGGCCGGAAGCCTTGGGGGAGTTGCCCGGTCTGGGCTTTCCCGAGGGCAGTGGGGCAGGGGGGCCGATGTATCGAATTCGTTGGATTGATCGCTTCGGTAATGGCATCTCCGACCTGGAAAGGGATTCCATAGCCGGGCTACAGTTGGATGGCGGCCGAGAGGTGGAAGTGGCCGGTCACAGGATTCCCGGGCCGGTGAGCGCATATGTCCATGCCGAACCTGGTTCCCCCTTCTGGTACTGGGGGAGCGCCGACACCTTGGAGATCGCCTTGCGCGATGAGGACGCCTCGGTTTTCCTTGGTCTTCACCGGGGACTGGCTTTGCGAGTGCCGGGAATGTAGTTTTATCTCACCAAGACACTTTGATCGCCAATTCAACCGGACCGAAGGAAATTTTCCCCTTCGGGTAGTCTCAGGAGAAAAGGGATGAATATTTCGGATTGGGGTTGCAGTCGGCAGAATCCAAGCTGGACTCTCTTTGTCCAGGGGACTCGTCTGCTTCTTTTGTTTCCGCTTTTGCTTGGTATCTGCTCCTGTGGCAGTCCCGAAATTGTTTTCAACTATCCAGAGGAAGAACTTGATTTCAAGCTGCGTAACCTAAATACTCCCGCAGTGTATATGGGGTCCGTCAGGGATCTTAGGCCTATTGAGCAGAAGCGTGGCAGTGGGCATTTCTTTACGATCACTTATCCCAAAGAAGGCGCTTGGGCTGTGGATCCTGCCGCAGTTTACGCCGATGCCCTTGCCCAGGATTTGGTGCAAACCCACCTCGTGGAACTTGTGCCGTTGCGGGCCCAGGCGGATTATGTCCTGTCGGCGGATCTACTCTCGCTCGGTTGCAAGTTCCGCCGATCCTGGAATTCTTTCCTTGTGCCGAGTTCGTTGGGATTTGCGACAGGGCTGGCCCTGGGGAAAGATACATCAGATCGGTTGAATGTGGGTGCGGTACTGGGTGCGGTGGCGATGATGGCAGTGCCCATGTCGTCCAGTAACCAGGCGGAGGCCGAGGTTCGTTTGACCCTCAAGGACCGAACCGGCAACATCCTTTGGCAGGAAACGTGCCTGGGTGAAGTTTACGATAAAGTGTACGTTACTGCGACCTCCAGGCAGGACCAGGAACTGGTTGACGACTTTCTGCCGAAAGCGGTCAAGAGGTGCAACGCGTGTCTGGTGGGTCAGCTTCGGCAGATCATGATCGACCTGGGTTCGGTGACCGTTAGCGACGGGGCCTCAGAGTAATTTGGCGGCCAAACTGGCCAGTTCACTCCGCTCGCTCTTGGCCAGCGTGATATGTCCGTGGATATTCTGGTTTCGGAAGCGTTCCACTACGTAGGTCAACCCGTTGGATGACGCGTCCAGATAGGGATTGTCGATCTGGTAGGCGTCTCCCGTCAAAACCACCTTGGCGTCTTCTCCAGCCCGGCTAACCACTGTTTTCACTTCATGCGGCGTCAGATTCTGGGCCTCGTCGATGATGATGAAAAGTTTCGGCAGACTTCGACCGCGGATGTAGGTTACCGCCTCGACCTCGACTACCCCGGTGTCGAACAGGTATTGCACCTTGTCGCCGGTTTCCTCAAGCTTCGGGTCCACCAGGTATTGTAGATTGTCCGAAACCGGTTGCATCCAACTTGCAAGTTTTTCGTCCTTGCTGCCCGGCAGGTAGCCGATGTCCTTGCCCAAGGGCATTATGGGACGGGAGACCATTATGCGCCGGTAGCGCTTCTCTTCGGCCACCATCTGTAGCCCGGCCGCCAAAGCCAACAGGGTCTTGCCGGTCCCCGCCATACCCAGCATTGTGACCAGGCTTATGTCCGGCCTCAACAGAAGTTCCAGGGCGAACTGCTGCTGGACGTTGCGTGGGGAGAGTCCCCAGGGACGGCTCTCGCTGTGTAGGAAGGGTTCAACCAGCCCGCTTTCGGCTCGGAAAATTCCGCGAGCGGAGTGTTTGGGATTGCCCTCGTCTTTCAGCAAAACACCCTCGTTGGGGGACAGCTCTTCCTCAAGGGCGGCTGGTGTGCCCTGATAAAAGGAGTCGATGACATCGGCTGGAACCTCGACCTCGACCCAGCCGGTGTACAACTCGTCGAAATTGACTCGGCTGTGCAGGAAATCGTCAGCCTTGATGCCCAGGGCGTCAGCCTTGACCCGGGCGTTGATGTCCTTGGTCACGAAGATGACTTCGTTCCCGGCCTTGTCCAGGGCGCAGGCAGCAGCCAGGATCCGGTTGTCGGGAACCGATTTATCCATTCCTTTGGGGAGATAGTCGGTAAAGCTCTTGACCAGGACATAGAGTTTCCCCCCATGGGGTAGGGGTACTCCCTTGCTCAGTGGACTACCGTCACGAAGGGAATCAATCGTTCGGATTACCCGGCGGGCGTTGCGGGCTTTCTCGTCGTTGCCTCGTTTGAAGCGGTCCAGTTCCTCCAAAACGTCAACCGTCAGGATGACGTTGTTTTCCTCGAATCCGGAAAGGCAATCCGCATCGTGAAGCAGGACATTTGTGTCCAGCAGGAAGTTCCTGCCTTCCGGGGCCGTAATGGCAGTCGCTTCATCAAGCCAATGGCTGGTCGTGGTAGTCATGGTCTCCTCCAGAGGATGAAACCGACGAACTCCATCCGGAACCGAAGTGGCACCAGGGGGGTCGCGGAGGTGGAAATCCTTTCCCTCGTACACATCCTATATCGGCAGACTATTCTTGTCCCCTGAACTGTTTCCCGTTACCCTGTGTCCAGAATGACTGAAGATTCCAAGGACGATAATGCTTATGGATTGCCCTATAACACGATACGTAAAACAAAAACAACATTTCGAAGGCCCGGTTTATGGGTTTTTGGCATGCTTTGTTTTGCTGGTTATAGCCTTCTGGCCGGGGTCTCCTGCCGAGGCCCAGATTGTGGCCGAGGTGGGGGCCGAAGTAATAGCCGGGGCAGAGAGGGAAGCTGGTGTCGTTTCAGAATCCGGGATAGAGACAGTCTGGCCCCTGGATCTGCCGGAGCGATACCTTACCAGCAATTTCATGGAATACCGTCCCGGACGATTCCATGCCGGGCTGGATTTCAAGACCAGGTCCCGCTGTGGGTTCCCCGTTTATGCGGTTCAGGACGGGTGGATTTCTCGAGTGCGGGCTACTCCCGGCGCTTATGGCAGGGCAATCTATTTGCGAGGGGATTCGGGCCGAACTTATGTGTATGCCCATTTGTCCCGCTTCAATGACCTGATCCGGAGGGAACTGGCATCGGCCCGGCAAAAGAGCGGCGCCTATCGAGCCCGGCTGGAGTATTCCCCACACGAGTTTCCGGTTAGGCGGGGAGATGTGCTGGGCTTGTCCGGGCAGAGCGGCACCTTGGGCCCTCATCTGCATTTCGAGGTGCGGGATTCTCTGCAACGCCCCCTTAATCCGCTGAACTTCGGTTTCGCGATTCCTGACACCTTTGCTCCGGTAATTCATCACATCCGTGCTCATCCGGCCAGTCCCACTTCCCTGGTGGAAGGCTTGAATCTGGCGGCAATTTGCCTGGTTCCAGCCAAATCCGTTGAGGGGGAGGTGACGACTCTGCCAATGTTGACCCTGGAAGGCCCCGTTGCCTTCAGCGCCAGGATCACAGACCGTTCAGACATTCGGGATCATATCCTTGAGCCGGAGATCATCGAAGTCCATTTGGACGGAAAAGTTGTTTATCGTTGCCGGAACGAAGGTTTTTCTTTCGATGAAGTTAGCCAGCAGCGGCTGGAATGGTTGGAATTGCCCGCAACCGACGAGCAGGAAGCGATCAGGGAGCATTGGCTGCATCGGCGAGTCGGAATCAATCTTTCTGGTCGAGAAGGGGGCCTATGGTATCTGGGTTCCGGTGGGGATGGATTGTCTCCTGGTGCCCACGAATTGCGGATCATTGCCCGTGACTTCACCGGGGAGGATGCCACGGTTTTGCTCCCCTTGTTGGTAGTTGTTGATTCATGGAGGGACAAGGACGCTGGGCAACGGGACTTCTTTGATGGCTGGTGTCACAGCCCCGTAGAGATTGTCCGGAAAAACCCTAACAGCGGTATAGACATCAGGTTGACGCCCTTCTTTGAAGTAGCTCCTGAAGGCGCAGGGGAGTTTGAGCCACTGGTTTTCTCTCCCGAAGCCGGCGATCCGCTCCTGGCCAGGGCTTTCCTTTGGCGGTCCGTGTCGGAGTTGGATGAAGCTCAGCGGAAAGCGGCTGCCTTCCAAGGGCTGAGCGGCCTGTATGGCGGCTCGGTTTTTTCGGCAGCCGATTGGCCTATCGATGCTGCCTTGAATCTGGAACTTCCCGGGGTCGGTTCCCAGCCCAGTGGAACGACAATATGGCTTGATCTGGGGACCGGAGCCTATGTGTGGGATGGAAAAGAATGGGATTACTCAGGACCGTTGCTTGAGCCGCTGATTGGTCGGAGCAATCCAAGGGCCCGAATCGCCGAACCTGGGTTTTACGCCGTGTTCGGGGACTCGGTTGGCCCCGCTATTGGTCCCGCAATTGGTCCAGCCATTGGCTCAACCGTTTTTGATATTACCCAGGGCGACCCTTCTCCTTTTCCTGGAGTGACTTTGCCCAACTGGGAGATATTTCCGGTCGGGATAGTGGATAATGGATCCGGGGTGGCGCCGGAATCTATTGCGGTACTCCTGGATGGGGTGCAATTGGTGGTGGAACCGGATCTGGTCCGGGACCGAATCCTGGTCGAATTGCCGGATTACATTGTTGCCGGCGAACATAGCCTTTACATTGTAGCTTCCGATGAAGCGGGTAACTCCGCTTCGGTCGAGATCACCCTGGATTGTGTGGAGGACGGCCCGTGAGTTTGCGAAGAATCGTGTCGCTGACCTTGTTCTTGTCCATTCTGGTGATGCTGGTAACCAGCATTATTCTCTTTATCGTGCCGCAGGGTCGGGTGGCCTACTGGTCGGACTGGATGCTTTGGGGAATTTCAAAAACCCAGTGGGGAAACATCCATACCAACACCGGCTTCCTGATGCTGATCGCAGGATCCTTCCACATCTACTACAACTGGCGACCAATCACGGCCTATATGAAGAACAAGGCTCGCCAGTTCAAGCTCTTTACGCCCAACTTCAACGTAGCGCTGGGCTTGATGGCCCTGTTTGTGGGCCTTACCCTGGCCGGTGTGCCGCCCCTGGTTTGGATCCAGGATTTGAGAGAAAAAATCGAGGATGATGGGGCCGCCGAACTGGGTGAACCTCCCTATGGCCACGCCGAGGAATCCAGTCTGCAGGTCTTTTTCCGCAATGTGGGCCTGGATCCCAACCTGGCCAAGGAAAATTTGGCGGCAGCCGGAGTCGAGGGTGTTGCTCCGGAAATAATAATTATCGACCTGGCCCACGCCAACGGGATGTCTCCCCAGGCATTGTACGAAATCATGCTGGGTCCCCAGGACCAGCGTCCCACCGGGGCGTTGCCCATTCCGGAATCCATGCCCAGGGGCAGCGGGCGCAAAACCCTGACCGACTTCTGCTCAGATTATAACAAGGATCTCGGTGAAGCCGTGCGCCTGCTTGAAAATGCAGGCTGGCGGGTCGATTCCCAGCTTTCCCTAAAAGATATTGCTGCCGAAAATGGAAAGGAATCCCTGGATTTGCTGGATATTCTGCGGGAAGGGTTCGGTCCCTAGGGAGGCGGGCGCCGGTTGGGGGCACCAGTCGGTTGAAGTGCTGGCTGGAAAGGGTTATCCTAGTTCTCCGCCAACCTCGGGGTTGGTGGAGCAATATTGCCTTACCGAAATACTCCGGCTCTGTTGTCTTTTCAACCAGGATCGTGAACCGCATCCATGACGTTTGCCGCGCTACCCGACAACTTCGTGCATCTGCACAACCATTCCCACTACAGTCTGCTGGATGGGGCGATGAAGCCCAAGGACATGGCCGGCCGGGCGGTGGAGTTGGGGCAAACGGCTCTGGCCCTGACCGACCACGGTAACATGTTCGGTGCCGTCGAATTCTATCTCGCATGTCAAAAAGTTGGGGTCAAGCCGATCATCGGATCGGAAGTTTACGTCACCGACGATCGACACAGTCGCAGCGCCGACAAAGTGGCCAATCGCAGTTACCACATGGTCCTGCTGGCGCGGAACGCCGTGGGTTACAAGAACCTGGTCAAGCTGTCTTCTCAGGGTTTTCTCGAGGGATTCTACTACCGGCCCCGCATTGACCGTGACCTGTTGAGCCGTCACAGTGAGGGATTGATTGGTCTTTCGGCCTGTTTGAGCGGCGAGCCCAATTTCCACCTGCGGAGCGGCAACATGAAGGCCGCGATCGGTGCCGCTGCAGCATATCGCGATATCCTCGGTCCTGATAACTACTTCCTGGAAATCCAGAACCACGGGATCGAGGATGAGGAACGCGTCCGCCAACTGATGCCGAAGGTGGCAGCGGAAATCGGGTGCGGCATCGTGGCGACGAACGATTGCCACTTTTTGGACCGCGGGCACCACGAGGCCCACGATATCCTGTTGGCCATCCAGACCGGCAAGACCCTGAACGACCCGAATCGCTGGCGCAGCAATACACCGGAGATCTATTTCAAATCCACCGAGGAAATGCACAGGCTTTTCCAGGATTGGCCGGAGGCGTTGGAGAACACGCTGAAAATTGCAGACCGGGTGGATTTCGAGCTGGAGCTGGGCAAACTTCTTTTGCCCGAATTTCCCCTGCCGGAGGGATTCGACGGGCCTGACCAGTACGTGGAGCATCTTGCCCGGGCGGGTCTGGCTGAACGGTTTGACTCGCTGACTCAGGAGATGGAGGAGCGGTTGGCCTACGAACTGGGTGTGATCAGGCAGACCGGTTACGCCGGCTATTTTCTCATTGTTTGGGACTTCATAGACGCGGCCCGCAAGTTGGATATTCCTGTGGGTCCCGGACGAGGGTCCGCAGCCGGCAGTCTGGTCTGTTACTGCATGAGGATCACCGACATCGATCCCCTGCGACACCAGCTGCTCTTCGAGCGATTCCTGAATCCCGAACGCATTTCCATGCCCGACATCGACGTGGATTTCTGCTACGAAAAACGCGGTGAGATCATCGAATACGTGGCTCACAAATACGGCCGTCAGAACGTCTCGCAGATAATCACTTTCGGCACAATGGCCGCCAAGGCCGTGCTCAAGGATGTGGCGCGGGTGCTGGACTTTCCCTTCGCCGAGAGCAACCGGATCAGCGCCCTGGTGCCCGAAGAAGTCGGCATTACGCTGAGCAAGGCCATCGATTCCGCTCCCGGTTTGAAGGAGGTCTCGGATCAGTCGGACGAGCACGCGATGCTGATGCGCAACGCGCTGGTCCTGGAGGGGCTTAATCGGAATACCGGGATCCACGCCGCCGGGGTCCTGATCACGCCAAGTCCCTTGATCGAACACGCTCCCTTGTACCGCAGCACCAAGGGCGATATCACTGTCCAGTTCGACATGAACATGAGCGAAGCGCTGGGTCTGCTGAAGATGGACTTTCTGGGCCTGCGTACGCTCACAGTCATCGACAAGGCCCTGGACTTGATCGCAAAGTCTACGGGCAAACGCTTGACCGCCGACCGGATTCCCACTGACGACGAGAAAACTTTCGCGCTTCTACGGGCCGGGCGGACCGTTGGGGTCTTCCAGCTCGAAAGCAGCGGGATGCAGGAACTGGTGCGCAAGTTGGCGCCCACCTGCTACGACGATATCACGGCCATCTGCGCGCTGTATCGCCCCGGTCCCCTGGGCGCGGATATGGACAAGGTCTATGTCGAGCGCAAGCACGGTCGGCAGAAGGTCGATTTCAAGGACCCCACTCTGGAGCCCATTCTGAAGGATACCTATGGGGTTATCCTCTATCAGGAGCAGGTGATGCAAATCGCCTCGAAGATGGGTGGCTTCACCATGGGCCAGGCCGATACCCTGCGCAAGGCCATGGGCAAGAAGAAGCTGGATATGATGGCTGAGTTAAAGGTCAAATTCCTGGAGGGAGCCGAAGCCGGGGGTTTCAATACCGCCGTGGCCCGGGAAATCTACGAGGAGATGGAGTTCTTCGCCCAGTACGGTTTCAACAAGAGTCACTCGGCTGCCTATGCGTTGCTTTCGATCCAGACCGCCTGGTTGAAGGCGCATCATCCTGCCGAATTCATGGCCGCGACCATGACCACCGAAATGAAGAAATCCGAGCGCATCACCCAGCTCATCGACGAGGTCAAGGCCCTGGGCCTGGCCATTGTTCCGCCGGATATCAATCAGCCCAGTTCGCAGTTCGGAGTCAGTGGGGGAGAGGTTGTTTTTGGGATGGGGGCGGTCAAGGGAGTGGGCTCCGCGGCCATTGATTTGATCGCTGCGACAAGACAGGAGCTCGATCGGGATTTCAACGACCTGTTCGATCTATGCGAATTCGTCGATTTGCATAAGGTGAACCGCAAGGTCCTGGAGGGCTTGATCAACGCGGGGGCCATGGATCGTCTGCCGGGCCATCGGCGCCAATTGCTGGAGAACCTGGACCGGGCTTTGGCCTTCGGCCAGAAGAGCGCCCGTGACCGGGCCGGCGGACAGGCTTCGCTTTTCGGGGGTACGGCCGAGGTGGAGATGCTCCGGCCGGCACTCCGGGAATGCGATCCTTTCGATCCCCTGGTCCAGTTGAGCAAGGAGCGCGCGGCCGTCGGATTTTTCTTGTCGGGGCATCCCTTCCACGAGTATCGGGAATTGATCGAGGGACTGCCGACACGGAACGCGGCTTCTGTGCATCCACTGGGCGAGGGGACCTGGGTGGATCTGGTGGGGGTAATCACTTCGCACACCAAGCACCGGGATCGACACAAGCGGGTCTACGCGCGGGCCAATTTCGAGGACACCAGTGGGGTGATCAGCCTGACCATTTACTCGCAGCAATACGAGATTGCCAAGGGTCTGGTCGGCAGTGACAGCATTCTGGTTGTGGGAGGACGAGTCCAGGTTCGCAGCGACGGCGCCCGGGAGGTCGTCGTCGACCGGATCACCCGCATCGACGAAGTGCTGGGCACATGGGTGCAGGACTCATTACTGAAAATGAACCTGGAAGAGGCCGGCTCGGCAGGGATGAAGGTTCTCGGTTGTCTTTTCGACGAGTTCGGGGAGGCTTGTCAAATCCGTCCTCTAGGTCCCGAAGAGGAAGATGGCGTACAAGTTTCCGACGAGAAATCCCAGGATGAAGAAATTGAAGCGGCTGCTCCGCTCATGGCTCGTCCGGTGCCGCTGGTGGTGGAGGTCTCAAGAGAAGGAAAATGCTGGCTTCTGCAGTCCGGTGGAAAGAACATCGCCCTGACCCTTGAAAGTTTGCGGCGGTTACGGGCCATTCCGGGATCAGAAGGGATCCGCTTGCGCGCCACTTTGCCGGCACCGGTGGAGGCCAGGAAGCGTTTCCAGGGCCGGGGATGATCTCTCGGGTCCCGGACCTTAGGGTTGAGCTTGACACCAGGCCGTTGAGCTGACTAAATCCCTATTCTTAATCCGTGTTAATTCGTTTCCCATACCGGGAAGTGATTTCCCGCCGGCGTCATTTGGATGCCGAGCCGAGGCAATATGATGGACTGGAAGAAAAAAGCCCTGTGGTTGGATTTCGAGCTGCCCCTGGTCGAGCTGGAGGAGCGGATCCAAACCTTGCAGGATTCGGCTGCGGTTCGCGGCATGGACGTGACTGACGAAGTCCAGAAACTGCGCGTCAAAGCCGGTAAATTGGGCCAGGAGATCTTCGCCAAGCTTGAGCCCTGGCAGAGGGTGCAGTTGGCAAGACATCCTCGCCGACCGACGACCGTGGATCTCATCGGGCTCATCTTTACTGATTTCCAGGAGCTTCATGGGGATCGCATGTTCCGGGATGATCCGGCCATTGTCGGGGGTATGGCTACTCTGGGGGATCGCCAGGTAATGCTCATCGGCCACCAAAAGGGTCGTGACACCAAGAGCAACATTAAACGTAATTTCGGAATGGCCCATCCAGAGGGCTACCGTAAAGCTCTGCGCCTGATGGAGATGGCTGCTCGTTTCGAGCGACCGGTTATCACTTTCATCGACACACCCGGCGCCTACCCGGGGCTGGGAGCCGAGGAGCGCGGGCAAGCCGAGGCCATAGCCCGCAATTTGAGGGAAATGGCTGACTTGCCGGTTCCCATTGTGGTCGTAGTTACCGGAGAAGGCGGCAGTGGTGGGGCTTTGGCCCTGGGTGTGGGGGATCGGGTCTTTATGCTGGAGAATTCCATCTACAGCGTGATCAGTCCCGAGGGTTGCGCCTCCATCCTCTGGCGGGACCCGGCCAAGAGCAAGGAAGCTGCCAAGGCCATGAAGCTGACCAGTAGCGATGCCGTGCGGCTGGGAGCTATCGACGGGGTGATCAAAGAACCCACCGGTGGAGCTCATCGGGACCACAAGGCTTTGGCGCTGGATATCAAGGCCAAACTCCAGGACACCCTGGCGGAATTGGCGGCCATTTCGCCCAGCGATCTGCTGGATCAGAGATTACAGAAGTTCCTGGATATAGGGAAATATGCGGAAGAGGGGTAGCCTGATTTCCCGGCTGGCAGGTGGGAATAATGGTTGTTTTTTGGGGGGAATCTTGGTTTTGCAGTGAGGGCAGGTCGGAGAGGGCTCTCCTTCACGGGGTTGACGTGAGGCGGGAAATGTTGTATGATCCTCATGCCAACTTCTTCTAGAGTTCACGAAAATCCAGAAATTCCAGAATTCTTTCCGAATTCTTCCAGGATCTGGTTTTTATCCCTCTCCAATGGTCGCCCGGGTCCTTGTTGATCTTTGGTCGGTTTGCAAGTTGGACTGCTATATGGTCTGACAATTTTTTTGTCCGACCATTTGTCCAATTGCCGAGTTTGCGATACTTTACCCTGACTGGCAATAATCTGGAGGCGGTTCATGTTGGATCCCAAGTTACTCGAAATCCTGGCCTGCCCCGTTTGTCGCCAGCCGGTGGTTCCTGATCAGGGCCACGACTGGCTTATTTGTGCCAAATGCTCGGTCCGTTACAGGGTCGAGGGTGATATACCAATCATGTTGCCGGAAGAAGCTGAAGAGATTCCCGAGAATCGATTAGGCCAGGAGTAGCAATCGATGTGTCTCTTCACCCATTTCGCGGCGGGCGCCCTTGCAGGTGGGGCGACCGGCAATGTTTGGGCAGGGATGGTGGCAGGGGTGGCTTCCCATGCCCTACTTGACGCGATCCCCCACTACGATCATCCCGACTGGAGATTGGAATTTGCCGGAGGCCTGTTGAGCCTCGTGGCGTTGTTGCTGATGCCGTTCGTCAGTTTACCCGCGGTCCTGGGCGGTATTTTCGGGATGGTGCCCGACCTGGAGAATTTATTTCATAAGCTGGGAAAGATGCGACGGGACCAATTCATATTTCCTTCCCATACCGGGTTGATCCCACACGGCCGGGCTCTGGCGCCTCGGTCCCTGGTTTGGCAGGTTGCCATTTTTATCGCCTGTTTCGGTTTGTTGGGGCTGGTTTCTCCCAGTGATTCGACGGCCGGCGGCCAACCCGGTCAGATAGTCTCCGGGTCCGCTGATTTCCCGATCATGAGCCATCCGGTTGTGGAAATCCTTTCTGAGACCGATAGCCGCACTGTCCTGCGAATCGATTTTCCCGCAGAAGATTTTGCAGGGGATTGGTCGGTTGTGGACCCCATGCGGGTTCATTATGCCTTGCCCTATATTTTTGAAGATCACCGTCTTGAAAATCCTCGGCGTTTGTCTCCTGTTCTGACCGTAACCATGGCAGTTCCAACACGAAGTCCCGTTCTGACCAGGGTCATTGATAAAAATTGGTGGCGTGAGCCCGAACAACCGGTTGGCGATCCCGATTTGGCTGATTTTGGTCCGCCGGCTGTGTTTCGATCAGTACCATTGAGCGGAACTCAAATCCCACTGACCGTTGGCGGAGGGATTCTCCGTTCCCTGGTGTTGGAAGTGATTCACCCTGTTGCCGGTTCAATGGCATTTACTTTGTCTGCGATCGATCCTGATGGGACTGAATCGGATGCAGCCCCCTGGACGGAACGAATCCCGGCTGGTGTGTTCAACCCCGGGATGTTCACCAGATTATCAACCGGCGCCCGACGAGAGGCCCTGGCACGCGTTGCTACGGATGGCTTTCAGAAGGCGGCTGTCCCGGAACTTTTCGGTCTTTCGGATCATTGGGCAAAATTGAACGTGACCACTTCGGGAGTGTTCTCAATTTCGGGCCAGGATATGTTGCAGGCCGGTATCCCTATTTCTTCCCTGCATCCCGGCTCCCTGCGACTTTTCCGGGGAGGTGGCCTTCAGTTGATGGCGGACCCTTCGGTTACCGATGCCATGCAAGCTGATCGGGTGGGTCTGAACGAGGTGGCTATCAGGGTTTCCGGAGCCGGGGATGGGGAGTGGAACCTGATTGACGAGATTCGTTTCTATGGTTTCGGCTCCAGCGTATGGTTGGACCGGCTGGATCCGGCCGCCTTGCCGCTCGAACACTTCGATCACCCATTCGCAGCCGATGCTGTGTATTGGCTGACTTGGGAGCCAACCCTTCCGTCCCCCTTGCCCGGGGATCCGCGTCGAGTCGTGGATGTCCCCAGGCCTGCCTCCGGAACCGATCGAGTGGGTATCGCTCGAATGCGGTTGCATTTCGAGGAACAGGTCTTCCCCGAGATGGGAAGAGTCTGGGATAACTGGACCTGGAGCAATTCCGTTTCCAGTAGCTTGACCAAGAACTTCGAGTTGCCGGCGGTCGTTGCTGAATTTCCCGGCCGCTTCGTGATGGATTTCCGCGGCCAGCCCAACGAGAAATACTTTTCCACATCCACTATAGACGCTGCCGCTTGGGCCAACGGTGATCAAGCTACAACTGTTTCCACTTCTTTTTCAGCAAATGCCCAGCAGGACAGCATCCGAGTTCGTCTGGGGGGTCCGTTTACTCCTTTGGCCGGTTGGGTCAATTCGTTGACCTTGCAGAACACTTCCACATGGGATGGCCACCGGCCTCTTTCCCTGGACAGTTTCGATATCCAATATTGGGCTCGACTGGATTTGACAGTCTGGCCAGGGCAATTGGAATTTGCCCATTGGAAGGATCAGGTTCCTGATCCGGGCACCTTGATGGATTTGGAAGTTACTGCTCCTGCCGGGCAGGTCGTACAACTTTGGGATGTTACCGTACCCGATTCACCCCAATCTTTTCTGGGCGAGATTTCCAGCCATGATTCCGGGGCCTACGCCTTCGGTTTGACCAGGGATCCCGGCACCGACCGGCATCTCGTAGCCTTGACCGAGAATAATTTACTGAAAGTGGACCGTCTGCTTTTGGCTGATCCCGAGCCTTTGCGGCAGACCTCGGTCGATCTGGACTATATCGTGATCCATCCTCAGGAGTTTATCCAACCTGCACGAACGCTGGCCGAATTCCGTTCCACCTCCTTGCCTGATACCGATTCACCGGCGGCGGCCGCGGTCCACGTCCAGGATATCTTCGACAATTTTTCTGGTGGCCAGAAGGATTGGCGGGCCATTAGGAATTACCTGCATTACGTGTACGAAGCCGGGGGATACCGCTTGCGGTATGTTTGTCTCCTGGGTAATGCCTGCCGAGACTACAGGAACTACAAAAACCGAACCCCATTGGTTGATAACTATGTGGATTTCGTGCCTACCGAAGTACGAACGAATTTTCCTGGAAACCCTGAAATATTCCACCTTGATTCCCCCTATGCGACGGACGATGGCCTAGTCTCCTTCGAATCCGTTCCGGATGGGGATCTGGGAGTTCCAACCTTGGCTTGTGGGCGTTTACCGGCTGTGAATTTGAGCGAGGCCGAAAATATGGTCGAGCAGGCCATTAATTACGCGGCGGAAACTGAAACGGGCTCCTGGCGAAATTCCGTCATGATGGTCGCCGATGATTTACGGTATCGTGATGTGGATCCTAATCGTTCCGAAGAAAGTCATACTACCCAATCTGATTATTTGGTCAACAACCTGATTCCGGCCAGCCTGGACGTAAAAAAGATCTACTCTCTGGCCTACGATTTCCTTCCCGGGGCCATTAACAAGCCTGAAGTCCGTGCGGATATCAACCATACCCTCAACCAGGGTACAACCCTTTACAACTACACCGGCCATGGATCATCGGGTAGCTTGGCGGACGAGCGTATTTTCGAATCGGTGGACATCGGTAATCTCACCAACGGGATGAAGCGGGCTGCTTTTATTGCTTTCAGTTGCGATGTGGGCGTTTTCGACAGCACCGTAAGGCGCTCCATGGCCGAGGAATTCCTGATCGGACCGAATGGCGGTGCGATAGCAGCTATTTGCGCCAGCCAGGCCAGTTATATAGGAAGCAACGAAAAGCTGGGAGAAGCTTTTTACAGAAACCTGTTTCCTGATCGGCACGTGAAATCGGATGCCGGCCTGGGCCGCGTCCTTCAGCTCGGAAAAGCCGAGATGGGCTTTCTAGGCGACCGCAAGAATTCACAGCGCTACAATCTGATGGGTGACCCTGCTGGAATTCTTCCACATCCGGTTGACGACTTGGTTTTTTCTGCCGACAGCCTGGACAAGTTGCAGGCAGGCCTCCTTCATTCGGTGATTCTGGACAGTTCCGACAGTGGGACCTTGTTGGCCACCGGGGATCCATACGATCTGCTGGTCGAAGAGTCAGCCCATTCAGAATATTTTGTCGATTACTGGGGTCTGGAGTACAGCTTCCTCATGAGCGGGGGGCCGATTTTCCAGGGCTCGGGGTCAGTCGGCGATCAGGCATTGGCTGTGCCTTTCATGGTCCCCGTCCAGATCCGATACGGCCAGGACGGGCGAGTTCGGCTGATTGTATCCACCTCCGATGGAGATCACGTGGCGGAAGTCAAGGTTCCTGCCGTGCGCTCGGAAGTGGAGGTTATTGATGACATTGAGGGACCCGTCATCCAATTGGCCTTTGCAAATGGACTGCGAAAAGTTCGTCCAGGAGCAACCTTGACTGCCAATCTTTCCGATTCCAGCGGAATAGCAATGCTGGGAACCAGTCCGGCCAACAGCATTCTTTTGGAATTTGACGATACCGGTTTCATGGCGGACATTACGGAATCTTTTCTTTACGATCCCGACAGTTATACGAGTGGGCGTATCGATCTTGTGCTGCCGGCGGATCTGTCCCGCGGAGAGCACCAGGTAGCCTTGCATGCCAGCGATTCGATGGGGAATGTGGGTAGTGATACGCTTTCCTTTGAGATCGGCGACCCACTTTTGGGTGGTATGGTGTCGGTGGCCCTTTTTCCTAATCCTACCCGCGGTCCCTGCCGATTGGTGTTGGAACTGGGTGAGCCGATGGAACTTCAGTGGGATATTTACACCTTGGCCGGAAAGCGCCTGCGATCGATCACCGGGAACTTCGATACGGTTGGTCCAGTCTCCCTGAAGTGGGACGGCCGGGACCAGCAGGCTGACGAAATTGCCAATGGCACGTATCTTTACGTGTTGCGAGGCAGAACGGATGCTGCTGGAGAGCGTCAGATTACGCGGACGGGCAAGCTCGTCATCATGAGATGATTTACAATGGGTCGCTAGCGGGCCCGGACCGTGTTTTTAACGGAGGTTGATTGGTATGAGCAGGAAATTTGTAATTGCCGTTCTGGGAGCCCTGATGGTATCGGGTTTGGCAGGTTCGGCACTGGCCAGTGCAGGAGCAGGGGCCATTAGCCTTAGTCTGCCAATCGGGGCCCGCTACAACGCCCTGGGAGAAGCGGGGACGGCCCTGTCCCAGGACGCCACTGCACTTTGGTGGAACACCGGTGGCCTGGGCTTCCTGGCAAGAAGGTACCCTGGTGGGGATCTCCAGATGATGACCTCAAGCTTGGCGGCAGGTCTGGCCAACGACATCCGTCTGACCTGGCTCGGTTATGGCCGGCCTCTGGGTAACATCGGTGCCATTGCTACCAGTATTAACTATCTGGACATGGGTTGGCAGAAGGCCGTAGACGAGGACAACAACGAGGGGGATGACTTCCACTCCTACATGTTTTCTGTCAGTGCCGGCTATGGCGTCAAGATCATGCCCACCCTGGGCGTGGGGGTGGGTATCAAATATTTTCGGGACAGCTTGGCCCCGGACGCCGTTATGCAGGACAGCGCTGGCGGCGGCGGCAGCGGGTCCAGCTTCGGTGTGGATTTCGGCGCACAACTGTTGATCCCCCAACTGAAGTCCAGAGTGGGACTTTCGATTGCCAATCTTGGCCCGGATATCACCCACGTTGACGCGGCGCAGAGCGATCCTATGCCTCGGAAAGCGACCTTGGGTATCGCGTCCGGTCGAAGAAGCGAATACGGTGGGGTCCTGATGGTTGCCGACCTGCTGGTTCCACTTTACAAGTATGTCAAAGAAGATGACGTTGATGGTTACGTTTTTGGGTTGGACTATGATCAGAATGAATGGGGAGTGGGCTTTGAGTTCGATTACAACTATTCCCTGTTCCTGCGGCTGGGCTGGAAAAATGTATCCGGTGGCGATATTCATGATTTGACCTATGGAATGGGTCTGGATCTCAATGAATGGATCGGCAGGGCTTTCATTTTCGATTTTGCCTGGGTCCCACAAGCTGAAGGGTTGCCTCACGTAACCCGCATCACTGCCGGTTACCGGTTTTAAACGGGTCGATTTAATCATGAACGCCAACACCCTTGGTGGTGGTAATCTATTGCATGTGCTTGGTTGCTAAGGAGTATGGTTTTGTACATGGGGTCCTGTTTCTTCTTCCCCAAGTTCCGGTTTGAAGTCAAAGCAGGACTTGTGGTCGTTCTGTTCCTTGCCTGGATAACAGGTACCTTGGTGGCCGATGTCTGCTTGGCAGCCGATCAGGCCCCCACAAAGCCATACGGGCGCATACCGGTTTGGGGCAGGGGTCTGGAAGATCTGCGCTCTTTGCCCGATGGTGACCAGCGCATCGAACGGGAACTCCGTCGACAAGGGGAATACTTTCGTCGCTGGCACGCGATCGACGATCTTCTCGGCAAGAGAGTTATTTCCCGCAAGGGGCAGGCGCTGCTGGAGAAACGGGGTCTGGGTCCGGCCCTGCTCAAGAGCGGCAGCCGCGATCCCATTACGCGACCCACCAGCTCGACTCCGGATGTCCTGAAGATCCTGATTGTCCGAATCTCATTCGAAACAAACCGTAATCCGAGCCTGACCACCATTCCTGCTGATGGTGGTTTCATGTTGGACCCCCTTGAGGATCCTTCACCCATCGAGATCGATCCACCGCCCCACGATTGGGACTACTTTCGCGCCCATCTGGATGGCTTGTCCGAGTACTACGAGTACCAATCCGGCGGTCGATTGATCATTGAGGGCACGGTCTTGCCTCCTGTAGACGCTTCTATTGATAGTTATAAGCTGAGTGATATTGCCGATTACGGGCCCGGTGAGGGTGGCTCTTGGGTGCCTGACCACGTGGATGAGCTGGAACGTCTGGTCAGGGACATGATCGCCGTGACCGATTCGACAACCTTTGCCAACGGTACGGTGAACCTGGCCGAGTACGACGACGACAATGATTTTGCCCGTATTATCTTTGTCCATTCGGGCAGCGATTGGCAGAGTGACATCAACGGCGATTCACCCAATGATATACCTACCTTTTTCATGACCCTGGGCGAGGCCATGACGCTTCTTGGTCAGGATACCGAGACGGGAGCGGCCATCGGCTCATTGAGCGAAGTGTCCGTAATTCCCGAGACCACCACTCAGGATGGTTACCCCGGCAGCATCGCCGCCGGCCTCTATCACGAATTCGGCCACTCGTTGGGGTTGGTGGATATCTACAATACATACATGGGAACCCCCAACGCGGGGATCTGGGACTTGATGGATTCCGGCACGAATCTGCCGGTTACGATGGGCAAAATTTCCGACGGGGATACCACCATTGTTACCGCCGTGGGTGTCCTGCCTCCATCGCTCGGCGCTTGGGACAAATGGTTCCTGGGCTGGGCGGAAATGGAAGAGGTCGACGGACGGACGGATTCCTACGAGTTGCCTGCGGTATGGGTGCCCGTGTCCCAATATGATGACTACGGCTTCGACACCTCCTACCCGCAAGTTCTTAAAGCAGGGGTTTCCTCGCGGGAGTTTTTCCTGCTGGAGAATCGCTGGGTGCCCGAGCTGCACGATGTCCCCTACCTTGCCCTGGAATTCGTACGGGACGAGGATACGGGCGTCATCCTCTATCTAGGCGGAGAACTGCCGGGCGATGAATGGACTAATTCTGGTATTTACGATTACTTTCTGCCCCCTGGTGGGGTTCTTGTATGGCACGTGAACATGGATCGCATCGAGGCGGGACTGCACGATAATACCATCAACGTGGATGGAGACGGTTTGCGGTTGGTGGAAGCCGACGGGATCCAGGATATCGGCATTTTGGATGCGTATGTGCTGGGCTGGTACGGCTCGGCGAACGATCCTTTCAGCGAGTATAATGGATTTCAGAATTTGTACGTGGACGGCTTCCCCTCGAGCCGCTGCGTTGACCGTTCCTGGAGCGGAGTTTCCCTTTCCAACATCAGGGAGGATGGAAACGTCGGCGCCAGAATCATGCGCTTTGAGGCCGAAATTCAGGGTGGGGTTCCCGGTTTTCCCTGGGAAATGGGAGCGGTTGAAGAGGTTGAGGCCGAACTGACCGATGGTTTGGTTGGACCCAGGGGAATTAATCCTGCTTCCCTTATTTCAGTGCCCCGGGGTGATCAAACTTTCCTTGTCTTCACCGATTCTCCTCCAGAGGCCCTGCCCGACGGGCCCCAGCCGGACTATGAGAATTTTCTCTCCGCATTGTACGCTCTGCAAGCTGACGGCACAGCGCCTTGGCCCCAGCTGGCTGATCGGCCGGTTGGAGCTTTCCTGCAATTGGATGCTCCGCTGTCCGGGCCGCCGGTCTTGTTCCAGGACAACCAGCAAATCGGGCATCTGGTGCTGGGCACAAAAGCGGGGACTGTCCAGAGTCTGATTCTTCCCCCGGCTGGTTCTTCTGATCCTCCGGTTCCGGACTGGTCACTCGAGGGAGAGTTCGACACTCTGCTCTACGGGCCGGTTCCGCTGCGGACTGCCGCGGGAGTGGATCGCTGGCTCTGCGTTCCCGATGCGGGAACGGTGGCCATGCTGGAGCAGAATGATGTGACAGCTGATACTTGGGAACTTGATATTTCAGGGTTGGATATCGATCCACAGTTCACCGATGGCAATACCGTGGTGGCTGCTCCTCAGGTTCTGGTTCTTCCCTCTGCCGATGATTTGCCTGATCAAGGATCTTCGGCGGTTGTAGTCACGGAGGCGGGCTGGGTTCTGGTGCAGCAGGCGGTCTCCGGATTTGCTGCCAATCCAGGCTTGAACTCCTTTGTACGTTTTCCTTTGGAACAACCGGTTTATACGGCAGTGGTTCCCTTACCCCATTCGGTGCAACTGCACATCTTCGATGCCCGGGGGGATGTCGGTGCTTGGGGAATTGATGCCTACGGACAAGTTACGGAACTGCCTGACCATCTTGATATCGAGTCGGCACTGATTGCCGAACCGGCGGTAGCCGACGTGGATGGAGATGGACGGCACGATCTGCTGCTGGCCACGGCCGACTATATTTTGGCTGTTAGTCCCACCGGGACTGGAGCAACAGGGTTCCCCATAGTTCTCAATGAGCTGTTTCCCCTGGATGAAACAGTGCAAATTTTTGGGCCGCTGATAGTGGCCGACGGGACCGGGGACGGAGCCAACGAGGTGTTTTTCAATACCACCGGTGGACACCTTTTCGGTATTGTACCAGGGGGCAAACTACTTGATTACACTCCCTATCGCTGGGGTGATTTCGGCCGGCCGGGTATGGCTGTAGGCTCAGGTCCAGCCGGGGAGGATGAGGGCCGTGTGCTTTGGCTTGCATCCCCTGGTGGTTACACCGGACCGCCTCTGGATCGTCATTATATCAACGGTCGGATCATGAGCTTCGACCTGGGAGCCCCGACCGATGCTTCCAATCGGACAAGCGAATGGCTTGGTGCCGGGGGCGGACCGGAACACGCCGGACCGGTAGGAACGGCCCAGGTAATAACGATCGCCGATCTGGCATCGGCTTCTGAAACCGGGGTGTATTTCTATCCGAATCCTTTGCGGGATGATACCGTCACGATTCGTTTCTACGGTCCCAAGGAAGGGAATGCCCGCTTCTTCCTGCACAATCTGGAAGGGGAGGAGATCCTTCAAGATGAGTTCCGTGTTGACGGTGGCGTGGTCAACGAGCAGGAAATGGATTTGGCTGGTCTGGTCAGCGGTCTGTATTTCGGCCGGCTGGTCTACCCTGCCGGATCCGGATTCGAAACCAAAATATTGACCCTGGCCATTGAACGTTGATGGGAGGGTTCCTTTGGAGGCATCTATGTCATCGAGCAAGTTTAACCGGCCGTGGGTTTTATCTCTCGTCCTGGCTCTGACTCTTGGCGCTGTATTTTTGATGGTGGGTCCGGCAGCGGCTGCTGACTTTTCCGCTACCGACCGAGCTGCTTGGCTTATGGATCAAATCAATAGCAGTACGGTCGGGAAAATGCCCGGGCAACACTTTCAGAAGGACGAGTTCGGTCTCCTGCCTGCGAAGGAAAAAATGGTCCCGGGGTCCAGCCGAAAAAGTGATCATTCTCCGTGGTTGCTTTTGGCCTCGGCCGCTGTGCCTGGTTCGGGTGAACTCCTGATGGGAAAATGGATTCGTGGCCTGGGCCTGATTGCTGCGGACGCATTTTGCTGGTACAAGGCCAAGGAAAGTGGTGACGAGGGCCTTGAGGTTGAGACTGAATATTACAAATTCGCTCGTGATAACTGGAGTGAGGATCTGCTGTTCGAGGCTTATAACCCCTCCAGTGTGGATGAGGAAAGATGGGGGGGTATCGGTCTGGAATATTTTAAACTGACCGATGACGACAACGACCCAATTTCTTCCATGGGTAGTGTTGACAATTTGAGCTACCTTTCGCTGTGGGTCAGCGAGGAAGATGATGAGCGCGAATATTTCGAGAATCTGGGCAAGTGGGACCAGTTCGTTTTCGGGTGGAACGATTTTATAACTCCCAATGATCCTCCTGAAGGTTATGAGGACTTTGTGCCTACCGGCGCATTAAGCGACCTGCGTCAGCCCTGGACTTCGGTAAAAAGAGAGCATTACAGGGTCCTGCGCGAGAAATCCAACGACGCGTTCAAGCGGCAGGATCGTTATATGTACTTTAACATCGGGCTTCGCCTTTTCAGCGTCCTGGAAGTAGCCTACCTGCAGGGGTGGTTGGGGGGTGCCGACGACAAGTTCGCGGTAGCCGGTCACGAGGTCCGCATCCTGGCCGAACCTGCTTTGAATAGACCAAGTATACTCGCTGCGCAGGTCTCGTTCTGATGAGGGAAAGATTAGATTTTTACAGGAGGCTGCCTTGAAAGAAACACCGCGGATCCTATTTCAGATCAAACCCGCTTGCCGCGATTTCAGGGTGCGGTTACCGTTTTTGCCGGCTCTGCTGTTTGCTTTGGTCCTTTCGGCGGGATTTGGAGCAGCTGATGCTGCAGTGCTTTCTGATGGGAATCATGACGCTTTCCTGCGCACCGAATACCTTGTCCTGGGAGCCGAGGCTTCCGGTCAGGCAAAGGCCGTTCTGGCCTCTGATGACAAGAAACCCAGGCGGCGAGACGACGAGTTCGGATCAAATCTTGCGGATGAATCCCATAGCGATGGCCAAACCAGCAACCTGGGCAGGAAAATGAAGGCCAGTCTGCTGTCTGCGGTATTTCCCGGAGCCGGCCAATGGTACGTGGGACATCGTTCCCGAGCCTATCTCATGGGTGGAATCGAGGTTGGAATCTGGGGTTCCTATGTGGTTTTTGATTTAATGGGCGACAGCTGGCGCGAGTCGGCCATCGACTACTCGCTGACTTACGCGGGTACCAGCGGCACCCACCCCGATTCCTACTGGATCAACGTCGGATCATACATGGACAGTGATGCTTTCGACGAGGATCGTTTGCGGGAAGCCCGAGCTCTACAGGAAGACTACACTGGTGATACCCTAGCAGCGGACTCTTGGCAATGGGTGAACAATCAACGCCGATTGGATTTCTGGCGCCTTTGGAGCGATGCCGACAATTCCTATGATCGGCGGGACTATATGTTCATCTTTGCGGTTGTCAATCGGGTAGTCTCAATGGTGGACGCTGTTCTGGGCGTGGACAAAATGGACGGCAGCATTGAATCGAGTGTCATGGGTCTGGACCTGAAACTTGCCGTGGTGCCGGATCTTCCCGACCCGGGGGCCCGGTGGACGGTTTCTCGGAGATTCTGATGGACAGCCGGTTATTTGGATCCAAATGGCGGACTTCTTCTTTTTCCCACCGAACTGGTTTCGGGATGTTTGGACTCTGGACGGTGTTCGCACTTTTCGGGTGCCTCCTGACCCTCACAGCCGGATGCGTGCCTCCCCAGGCCTATTCAGACGCACGGTTGGGTTCCCGAGAAATGGGATCCGATTCGGGACCACGCCCGGGTTCGACGGTTATCGGCCTGGACTTCCTGTATTCCTTCGAGAACACGGCCGCCGCTCCCTACTATCCCCTGGAGGGGTTGGCCGGCTGTAGCTACAGCCCCGATGGGACTCTCATCTTCTGCGACGAATTGCGGGGCAAGGTCTTCGGGCTGGACCCTTCCACCCGACGCTGGTTCGAATTCGCAGCACCCAATCGGCGCTCCTTCAACCCAGTCGATGTGCGTGTTGACGGTTTCCGGGTTCTGGTTCTGGATCAGGCCGACGGATCAATTCAGCATTTTGATCTTTCCGGTGCCTGGCGGGACGAATTGGTTGATGTGCGCCAGTTGGACCCAGGGGCCGTTGTCCATCCTTCGTGTTTTGCTGTCGACCAGGACGGGCGAATGGTGATCGGTGACGCCGGTCAACAGGAGGTCCTGCTGTTGGATTCTTTTTTGGGCCTCCATACGCGGGTCGGGGGACCCGGACCCATGGATGACCAGTTCCAGGATCCGGCGGGAATCGTTTTTCGGAACGACGGCAGTTTTCTGGTTTCCGACCGAGGCAACCGACGCCTGTCCCTTTACGGCAGAAATGGTTTCTTCGAGGGGGCCGTGGGTGGAGATTTTGATCGAAATAACCCCTTCCTGTCGCCACGAGGTTTGGATGTCGATCGTTTCGGCAACGTATTTGTGGCCGATCAGGGCAGTGGGCTGATTCACGTTATGGATCGAAGATTACATGTTAATTTCTCCGCCGGACACGATTTCGATTTGGCGGGAACGCCCCTGGCTCCGGTGGACCTGGCCGTGGGGCCCAATGACGAATTGGCTGTGACCGATCGCGCCCGGTCGGCCATTCTCGTTTATCGAATCATTTACCAGTGATGCGTGCCTGTCCTTCCTTGCGACCCTTACCCTTCCATTTTCTGAACTTGCTCTTGAACCTCGTACTGACCCTTATCCTGATCCAAATCTGCCCGGGTTCGGCGATGGCGGTGTCGCCCGATTCAGGAGAAGACGTTCTGCCCTTGGAACGGGAATTTCATTTGTTGGAGGCTGGAAGCTCACCCCTGACCTTGGCCCACGGCTTCATTGATGTAGGAAGCCTTCAGCTATACGTTGAAGGAAGGAAGTGGGCTCCGGAAGAGGATTTCCGGCTTCAAGGTCGCTCGGGTAGAATCCTGCCCCTGGGAAATTGGAATCGCAATGCTGCGTATGATTCGTTATCCGGGCTCCAAGGTCTGGATTCAAGGGTTTTGGCCATTGTCTCCTATCGATTCAAACCTATCCCTCTGCCTGCGAGGTTGGACCTTCGCCCAATCTCCTCCCCACCCGTGCCTGATTCCCATCTCTCGGGAAAGAGATCTCCCCTGGCCCAGGTTCGGCCGGTGTCCGGTGAGCTGGATGGGCTTTCCGTAAGGGGAAGCAAGTCCGTCCAGGTGTCTTCCGGCAGCAGGAGAGAGATGTCCGTGGATCAGAACCTGAGATTGGACATCTCGGGAAATCTCACGCCGGAGATTTCGGTGCGGGCCTTCCTTACCGATGACAATCTGCCGGTGGTTCCGGAAGGAAATACGGAGCAATTACGGGATATCGACAAAGTGCTGGTGGAATTGATGGCTCCGACCTGGCAAGCGACGCTGGGTGATTTCGTCGCCCGGCGATCCGGCACGGCCTTCGGAGGGTACCGACGAAAACTGCAGGGCATCTCGGTTCAGGCCGGCGGCGGTCCGGTTGGCGTGGAAGTGTTGGCCGGGTCCCCTCGCGGTAGGTACAGGACTTTTCAGGTCAGGGGCCAGGAATCCAACCAGGGACCGTACTATCTGGGCACCGATGCCGGGAGTGGGAATCTCTTCATCGTGGCCGGCAGCGAGCGGGTTTACCTGGACGGAACGCATTTGGTGCGGGGCAGCGACCGGGATTATGTCATCGATTATGTTCGGGGCACGATAACATTTTCCTACCGTCGTCTGATCACCAGCGAGTCGAATATCGTGGTCGAATTCGAGGAAGGTGAGGGGCCCTACTCCAGGACGGTCGTCGGTGCCGGATCCAGCGCGAATATCCAGATCCCCGGTTTGGGAGGATCAGCGTTTCTAAGGGCCAGAATCATACGCGAGAAGGATGACCCCGGTCGTTTGCGAACAGGTGAGCTGGCCGAAGAGGATGAGGCCATTCTGGGATCTGCCGGGGACGATCCGATCCTGGCTGTAGCCTCCGGTGTTACGATGGTCGAACCGGGAACCGGGTTGTACATCCTGTCCGTGGCGGGATCCGACACTTTCTACACTTATCAGGAAGGCGGAGATTACGACCTCGCATTTTTTTACACAGGCTCCGGGCAGGGTGATTACGACTTGGATCGACTGGATTCAATCGGCCGCAGAATACACATTTACCGGGGAGTGGGCCTGGGCGCCTATCGGATCGGCCGCCCTCTGGCCAGGCCCGAAGGACAAAGCTTGGCGACATTTACCGCCAGTCTTGGGGATTCGGTCGGGACCTACCTGGCCGCCGAGTGGAACCTGGCCCAGCATGATCTGAACCTTCTCTCCATTCAAGACGATCATGATAATGCCGGTGCAGCCGGACGGATAGCCGGTCGTTTGGCCGAAAAGAGTATCGGTCTGGGCGGATTCAATTTGGGAAAGATGGGGTTGGCCGGTTTTCATGAGGCTCGCCAGGATCGCTTCCGGCCTTTTCAAATACGCAAGAACCGCTTCCACTACGACGCCTGGGGTTTGGCCGATCGTGCTCGCGGCGAGGGCTTCCTTGAGGAATCGGATCGGGAGTCGGGATTGGAGGCCAACTGGGAAATCGGTGATCAGGAACAGCGGATCTCCGTCGAGGGGCGTTACGGAGATTTAGAACATGGAGAATCCTTGGAGGCTGGACAAAGCGCCGCTGAGGTGGAATGGACTCTTTTCGGGGGACAAGGGAAACACGTGGAGCAAAGAGCCACAGCCTCCGATTCAGTAAATCCATTGGAAATCGAGAGGCTTGAACGAATCCACGAGCTGAACTGGCGAGCCGGCCCCGTGATTCCTTCCGGCCGCTATTCAAGGCGGGAGTGGGTAGACCGGGCCAAAACCGGATCCGCTGCATCCGGCTTTCAATTGACCGAGATGGGATTCGGGCTTTCCAACCCGGCCAAGGGGAATTTGACTTGGCGGTTGGATTTCCTGCGTGCCCTGGCCGATTCACTCCGTAACGAGAACTGGTCCGGGGAGAGGGACAGTCGAACCCTACAGAGTGGTCTGACAACCGGCCGGTTCATCGGGATGCGGTGCGTCGGGGAAGGAACCTGGCGCAGAACCCTGTTACCCGGCGGGGCGGAGGAATCCACCAGGCTGGGCCGGGTTAATCTATCCGGAAACTGGGCCCGGACCGAAAGCGACTGGTCCCTGGGCTACCGTCTCGACAACAGTCGGGCCATGGTCATGGATCGTCAGGTAACTTTCGTGGGCCAGCAGCTGGGTGATTATGACCAGGACGGGCAATACGTAGGGATAGACCGGGGAGAGTATGAAGTCGTTCTGGCGGCTACCGATAGCCTGGTTGCAACCACTGCTGTCCAATCCGACCTGCGCTGGCGACAGGGATTCGGCTTCCTGGGCAAGGAGCGCTGGTTCAGCTCCTGGTCCAGTTTGACTCAGGCAAATCTCCTGGGCCGCAGTACAACAAGCGACATCGCCGGTCTGCTGACCATGAGACCGGAGACTCTGTTTGATCGGGACGCCACCGTCTTGACCGAGTTGGGATTCGTCGAGGAAGTGATTCTCCTGCAGCATCGAAAAAGGATCGATCTGCGGGGACGTTTCGATTTCAGCCAGGCATTGGACAGACAGTACTCCCAACATCCTGAAGACAGAATTACAAGAGGCATGATTTTTAACGGGACCTTCAACGCTACCGACCGTTTGACGGTGAATGGACGCTGGCAGCGAAAGGATGAGCGAAGAGACTCCCGCGAAGGTTTGGCCAGTGCGCGGCGGAGTTTCTCGACTTTGACCTACACTACCGAAACGGGTGGTGTCTTCCGGGCTTCTCCCACAACGCGCTTGTCCCTGCAGGGAGAGTACATCACTCGTCGGGATGGGGTGTCCGAGGTGAGTCAAAGGGAGTATGCCCTTCGTCCGGAGACACGTTTACGGGTAAGCGACCGATGGAGTCTGCAGGGTCAATTGCGGGTGTCCGAGGTCAGGGCGTTGGATGATGGAGCGGGAATGAGGCCCTGGTTCTTTCCTTCTGAAGGCAGGAATGTGGAATCCTCCCTGCGTTTGTCCTGGGAACCCACCCGATATTTGACAGTGGCTGGTAACTGGTTTGCCCGCAAGCGAAGCGACAGGAGGTGGGAACATGATCTGCGACTGGAATCCACGGCCAGGTTCTAACGGGTCTGCTTCCTGTCTTTGCCTTAATCTGGTCCTGGTTCTTCTTTTGGTTTCAGTAGGCCTTGCAGAGGACTCGGAAAATTCGAAGCCTGTTCTTGAATTTGCTTGGGAGGGGGATGCAGGTCCCCGCGAAAAGGCCTGGGTCGAGCAAGACAAACACTGGTTTTCCGGAATGCAGCCGGTACCGGATTTTGGGAAAATTTCCCCTGACTCTGCAGCGGATTTGCGGAGTATCTGGCAGTCGACTCTGGACGCTTCCTCAGGAAAAACCGGCCTCTCTGGCGAATCCCTTCTACGGAACCGCTGGTTTGAGCGAGGGTATCTTGGCGTAGAAGTCAGAACTTTCCCTGGTAGGGATTCGGGACCCGACACACTTCGAATCCTGCCCGGGCCGCACTATCGACTCACTTCCCTCGAGATCGGCGGCGCAGATTTTCCCGGAAGGGAGTGGTTGCTGGAGACCTTGCTTCCCCGTCCCGGCGACGCCTTCGACCCACTTTCATTTCGACAGGGTGTTAACCGTATCCTGGAGGAGGCCGGCGAGGTCGGGTTTCCTTTCGCCAGGTGGGTGATCAGTTCCACCTTTCTGGATCATGACTCCGGTGCGATTGCCCTGGAGGCCCGGTTGTTACCCGGTAAAACGGCCCATATAGGTCCAGTGACGAGTGACGTCTCTTCAGGGCCCGGTCGAAAATTTCTCGTCAAGGCCAGCGGGCTGAAAGCAGGGGCCCTGTTCAGGAATTCTGATCTGGATAGGGCAGTGGAAAGATTGGTGGCTCGGGACATGTATCAGACGGTGGGCATACCCGACGTGTACCTGACTCCAGCAGTTGACACGGTGGGCATCCACTTTCCCATCGTGGAGCGCCGCAAGGTAAACCGGGTTCAGATTGTGCTGGGGCTTAGCCGGAAACAGGATGATTCGGGTAGCAGGATCAGTGGGCAAGTTGACCTTGATCTGCCTAACCTCGCCGGTACTGGCCGTAGACTTCAAGTCGGTTGGCGTGATGACGGGAGTGACAATTCCCGCTTCGGTTTTTCCTACCTTGAACCCCTGGCCTTCGGCACGCCACTTGATATGGGCGTGGCCTTGGACCATGCGGTGGAGACCGATCTGTTCACACGCTTCAAGGTGGACAACACATGGTCCCTGCCGGTCGTTGCGAGTTGGGGTCTGGAAGTGGGGCTTGGTTGGGATCGCTCCACCTTCCCGACCGGTGATCTGGAAGGGACACGACGGGTTCGCGCTCTGGGTGCTGTGGAACATCAACGGGGTGATCGTTCGCGTAGCGGCTGGGAGGGACGGGCCGGTTTGGAGACCGCTTGGCGTTCCGCGATCTATAGCACTGCGCTGGATAATTCCGAGGTGAGCGGAAATTTGGGGCAAGCCAGTACCCAACGGATTCTGATGGGTGATTTTTCGGGAGAAAAGTGGGTTGGTTCGTTGTGGAGTCTGGCGGGGAGGGCTTCCTATCGGCAATTACGTGGGGAAGAAAGGGCCGCTCCTCTTTCCGAGCAATTCCGCTTCGGAGGGGCCACCACCCTGCGGGGCTACCGGGAAGATGAATTCCATGGAACATCAGCAGCCTGGGGGGCCCTGGAATTGAGGATCGGGAGTCCCCGGGGCTCCCGTCTTTACACCTTCTGTGACCTGGGGTATTTTGAATTTTGGGCCCTGGACCCGGCGTTGTCCGCTGATCCCGGGTTCCGCACGTTGCGGAGGGATAGGCCCTGGGGCTTCGGTCTGGGATTACTGGCCCGGACTACCGGCGGGGATCTAAGTCTGGCCATTGGTTTTCCAGGCACGGTAGATTTTCAAGTCGCCAAACTTCACGTCAGTCTGATGGAATCATTTTGATCCGCGAGGATTTTCCGCGAATCCGGGAGAAACATGGATCTGGAAAAGGCCCGGCTGGAGGTCGAACGTCTAAGACGGGAGATCCAACGGCACAACAGGTTGTACTACCAGGAGGCTGAACCGGAAATATCGGACGCCGAGTATGATGAGTTGTACCAGGCTCTCGGAGAACTGGAGCAACGATTTCCCGTCCTGGCAGTCTCTGACAGCCCATCCCAGGCCGTGGGCAGCGACAGCGACTCACGTTTTCCCAACGCTCCGCACAGTAGACCCATGCTCAGTCTCCAGAACAGCTACGATCCACAGGAGGTGACTGCCTTTGTGCAGCGTGTTGCCAAGGACCTGCCTGAAGGGAAGATTACCTTCACGATCGAACCCAAGATGGATGGCGTTGCCGTGGCTTTGCGTTTCCGGAACGGTCGGTTGCATCTGGGACTGACCCGGGGCGATGGGCGGCAGGGAGATGTGATCACCGCAAATCTGGCTCTGTTGGGTGGAGTGACCGAGGGGTTGCCGGAGAACTGGGCAGAATCGCTGTCGACAGCGGGAGTTCGTGAATTTGAGGTTCGGGGGGAGGCTTATCTCGGGCTGGAACGATTCCGCCAACTGAACGTCGAGAGGGTCGAGGCAGGACACCCTCCTTTTGCCAACCCACGCAATGCTGCGGCTGGAACGCTCAAGACCCTGGACCGGGAAGTGGTTAGGTCCCGCGGTCTGTCCGTCTTTTTCTTTCAGCTTTTTCCTGTCGATCCACGGCTCGAGACGCCCCTGTTTGTTGATCATTGCGCCGAGTTGGAGGCCATTGGCCGCCTGGGGCTGCCGGTCAATCCATTCCTGCGCCGAGCGGAGAATGTGAAGGATATCCTGGGCTGTTTGGGAGAGTTGGAAGCCCAGCGGTCGAAACTCGACTACCAGATAGACGGAGCGGTGATCAAGGTAGACCGCCTGGACTGGCAGATTCGTTTGAAGAGTACGGCCAAGGCCCCGCGATGGGGGCTTGCCTTCAAGTTTGCCGCAGAGGAAGCCGAGACCCTGCTGAAATCCATCACCTTGCAGGTCGGCCGTACTGGAGTAATCACGCCGGTGGCCGAATTGGAGGCCGTGGCTCTGGCCGGCAGTACGATCAGCCGAGCCACGTTACACAATTGGGATGAACTGGAGCGCAAGGATATCCGGATCGGGGATCGGGTGATCGTGGTCAAGGGCGGAGATGTCATTCCCAAAGTGTTGAGAGTCGTTACTGAAGCCCGTACCGGGAACGAGAAGGTCCTGGAGAAACTAACAGATTGCCCGGTTTGCGGCCAAGCCGTTCGCCAAGGCCCGGGGGAAGTGGCCCTGCGTTGCGGTAATCCCCTGTGTCCGGCAGTCCTGGCGGGACGGTTGCGCCACTTTGCCTCCCGCAACGCTTGTGATATCGACGGTTTGGGCTCCCGCTCGATCGACCTCTTTCTGGAACTGGGGATGGTGCGCCAGCCATCGGACCTTTTCCTTTTGGACCATGCCGCGGTCGCTGCTCTTCCCGGCTGGGGAGAGAAGAGCGCAGACAGTCTATTGAAGGGCTTGGCCCGGGCTCGACATCGCCCCTGGGCTGCCAAGATTTTTGCCTTGGGAATTTCCCAGGTAGGCGTCACGACGGCTCTGACCCTTGCCCGGCAATATCCCTCCATCGATTCCCTCGTGGCCGCCGAGCCCGAAGGATTGGCCGAGTTGTCCGACATCGGGCCGGTTGTTGCCGAGGCGGTGACGGAATTTTTGACTGGCGGGGGTGGAAGTCGGCTGGTGGCCGACCTGAAGTCCGTTGGATTTTTCCTGGAGCAGGAAAACTTACCCTCCCCGTTGGTGGAAGAAGCCTCCGCCAACTGGTTCAGCAACAAGGTGTTCGTCCTGACCGGCACCTTGTCTGCCTTATCCCGCCCCGAGGCCAAGAAGGCCATAGAAGAATTGGGCGGCAAGGTAACAGGAAGCGTAAGCAGCAAGACCGATTGCCTGATCGCCGGGCAAAAGGCGGGATCCAAGTTGGCCAAGGCAGCCAAACTTGGAGTGGAAGTTATTGACGAAACTGTCTTTCAAACCCGTTTGGCCGAGGAAAGTGGCAAAGGGGTCAGGAACAATATAGGGGCAATTGACGGGCTGGCCGATGGGGCTGTCCTGGATGAAAAACATGAGTCTTAATCAGGACCTGCTCCTTGCGCGTAGATGGGGGGACCAAGGTCGCCTCCGTTGGCTGGCGGTGGATTTGCTCGGCGGAGATCGAATCCTGGAGTTGGAGGACCCTACTTCCACTATTTCCCTGGCTCCCCAAGCGATCGTGGTTTGTGAAGGAGAACTCGAACCCGAGACCGTGCCGGGTGGTGGGTTGGCGTTTTCAGAAGGTATGCTCTGGTCCCTGTTGGACCCGTGCCGGGCGATCCCGGATCCTGCCAACGATTCTGCCTACCGGGTTGCCGTCGAGACTGATTTGCGCCGGGCCTGTTCCCGCTTTCGGCATCGGGTGAGTTGGTGGAGAGGACTGGATATTGGCCTGAAAGAGTCCTGCCGTTCCTTGCTCAAGGGCTATCTCCCGGATCTGTTACCACTGCTTGAACTACTAGATGCTGCTCCCGTGTCCGGCCTGACAGTGGGATCCTTCCCAGTCGAAGATGATTTCCAACCTTTTGTTTCGGATGGGGTAGGGGTCCATCCTCCCTTGGACCCGGAGGGGGTCTACAGCTGGTTTCAATCACAAGAGGGGCTCGGGGCCCTGTACGGATCGGGTTTCACAGCTCGGGTTGAGCAGGCCCAAATGGCCCGTGAGGTGGGCAGAGCATTGACTGATGGGCAGCCCTTGCTGGTCGAAGCGGGAACAGGGGTGGGCAAGACCCTGGCCTATCTTGTTCCACTTCTGGCTGGAATTCGGGAGCGGGATATCCGGGCGGTTGTTTCCACCCACACGCGGGCTCTTCAATCCCAGATTTTGACCCAGGATCTTCCCCGCCTGAGTCCCCTGTTGGGCGACAGGAAATTTGCCTTGTTGATGGGTCGCAAAAACTATTTGTGTCTCCGCCAGCGGCAGACCTACCTGACGGCACCGATTCATAATCTGGGCGATGCTCTGCGGGCGGTGGTCTTCCGGCTCTGGCTTTCGGAAACAAAGGAGGGTCTGCGGGAGGAATTGGCTGATCACACGTTGCTCGCCTCGGAATTGGGAACCTTGTTCGACAGTGTGGATCTGTGTCTGCCTGGACTGTGTTATGAAGGGGATAGTTGCTTCGTACAGAAAGCCCGCAAGCGGGCCAGGGAAGCTGACCTGGTTGTGGTCAACCACGCCCTCCTGCTGCATGACATGCGGCTGGGACATACTTTGATCGGCGGCGTAGACCAGATTGTTGTGGATGAGGCTCACCGTCTTCCAGCGGTTGTATTGGAAACGCATGGCGTGGGTTGTAGTATGGCCCGGCTGGACGGCTTGGAAGATTTGTTGGGGCGTGTGCGTGGAACCGGGCCACCGCCGGAGCGAATTCAACTGGCTAGCCGCAGCCTGTCCGGAATGGGCGCCAAGGGAGAAAGAGCCGCTGTGGCCTGCGACGATTATGGGAAAACCGTTGGCCGGGTGTTCACCGCCTTCCGGAAATGGTGGCGAGCCCTGGGCCAGCAGGTGGAACAGAATCTTCCCCCGGGGTCCGGTTACCGGGATCGCTTGAGAATTCGGGACAAGGACGAGGCTTTCGGGGAGCTGCGGGAAGATACCGCCCTTTTGCTTGAGCGGCTGGCAGAAGCTTCAGCAGCTTACGCGGCTTTGGCGGTACGAGCTTCGGATATGGAAGATCTTTCCGAGAGTCTTGAGGATCATCTTGCCCAACTTGCCCAGGCGGGGCAGTTGCTGAATCATTTGCACCGTGATGTTCATTTTCTAACCCAAGACCCGGATGAAGATTGGGTTACTTGGGTTTCTCCAGGGGGGAAGGGCGGAATTCGTCTTCTGGGAGCCACTCTTCTGGAGTCTGGAGGAGTCCTGCGGGAATACTGGCAGGAGTCGGATATCAAGCCGGTCATGACCAGCGCCACCCTGGCGGTGGGAGAGGATTATTCCCACATGTTGAACGAGCTGGGGTTGTCCCGCCGCCGCCCTCCGACCCTGACGACCACGTGCCTCTCTCCCTTTGATTTTCATTCACAGGTCCTGATGCTGACTCCCGGGCGTTTTCCCGCTCCCGATGCCGCCGGGTTCGGGGCGGCCGTTGGTGACCTCCTGGCCGATTTGGCGGGACATTCCCCCCGCAAGGCCATGGCGCTGTTTACCTCTTATCATCTTCTCAACAATGCTGCAGAACGCTTGACGGTTTCCCTGGGGAACGAGTCGGCTCCCGGCACGGGCGTCAAGCTCCTTGTCCAAAAGCCTCGTTCAGCAACCGGGGCCCTGCTTGAACAATTTCGTCGAGAGCCAAGGGCGATGTTGTTGGGGACCAACACATTTTGGGAGGGGGTCGATTTTCCAGGGCAGGACTTGGAGATCCTTGTGGTAACCAAGTTGCCTTTTCTGGTCCCGAACGATCCCTGGGTTGAGGCCAGGTGTGAACGGGTGTCCGCGGCGGGAGAAAATCCCTTCACCAATTTTATTGTCCGTGATGCGGTCCTTCGCCTGCGACAGGGAACTGGTCGATTGATCCGTCGGGAAACCGATCGGGGCATTATCATTCTCCTTGATAATCGGTTGCACACAAAAAACTACGGCGGTACGTTTCTGGGAGCTCTGCCCATGACCCCGGTTCCCTTCACGGGATCGGTCGATCTGCTGGCCCGGATAGACGAATTTTTTCGGGGTGGATGACCCCGCCTGCTTGGGGAAAGGAATAAAAATGGCCGACACGTTGCGCACGCTTGCTGGGATTGCCGAGGATCTGAAGGCCGTCGATCTTGTCGTGGAAAACATCGGGCAGCTTTGCACGCTGGATGCCCCGGAGTTGGATGGGCAGGGTCCTCGTCGCGGGAACGGAATGAACGTCCTGGGCCTGGTTCCGGACGCGATGTTGCTGCTGGGGGCCGGCAGGGTTCTGGCCACTGGAACGAGAGAGGAGATCCGCGGAGAACTCTCCCGAGCAGGCGGCTTGCCGGCCACGGTGAAAATTATCGATGCCGCTGGCCGGGCGGTAATCCCCGGTTTCGTGGACCCGCATACGCACACGGTTTTTGGGAAAACCAGACAAGATGAATACGAACGGCGGATCCAGGGTGAAACCTACCTCGAGATAGCCGCCGCCGGAGGGGGGATCCATTCCTCGGTGGCCGATATGCGGGGTAGGAGCGAAGATGAGCTTCTGGAACTCACCACTGAACGTCTGCGTGAAATGATGGCCTACGGAACCACCACGGTGGAAATCAAGAGCGGCTACGGTTTGAATCTGGAAAACGAGATGAAGATGCTACGGGTTGCCGGAGCCGCGGCGTCGGCGGTCGGGATTCGGGTGGTTCGTACTTGTTTGGCCGCCCACGAATTGCCCGTCGAATACAGGGGTCGGCGTGGAGACTACATACGGTTGGTCACCGAGGAGATCTTGCCCAGGGTTGTCAGTGAAGGACTGGCTGAGCGCTGTGATGTTTTCTGTGAGCCTTCCGTCTTCGACCTGGAAGAGAGCCGAAAGATTCTCAAGTGCGCCCGGGATCTGGGCTTATCGTTGACAATCCATGCTGACGAATTGGAGTCCTTCGGCGGAGCGACCCTGGCAGCGCGAATGCGCGCCGACAGCGCGGATCACCTGATCAAGATCGACGAAGATGGCCGTAGTGCGCTGGCTGCCTCCCGAACCGTGGCTGTCCTACTGCCCGGGACTGTTTTTTCCCTGGGACTTCGTAATTACGCTCCGGCCAGGGAGATGATTGACCAGGGTTGTGCGGTTGCTCTGGCCACCGACTTCAATCCGGGCAGCAGCCCGATTCGTTCTTTGCCTTTGATTCAGTCCATTGCCTGCACGCAGATGCGCATGGCTCCGGCCGAGAGTCTTGTGGCGACGACTCTCAATTCCGCCTGGGCATTGGGACTGCAAAAGGAGACCGGGTCTCTTGCTCCGGGTAAGGCCGCCGATTTCCTGATCCTGGATAGCAAGGACTTCCGCTTGATTCCCTATTTTGCCGGCCATAATCCGGTCAAAAGGATTTTTGCCTCGGGAATAGAGATTACTGCTTAACTTTCCCTTCAAGATGGCGATGTATAGGCCAGGGATGTTAACGGGTTCAGGTCCCGGGACTGGATTCGATTTTGATACCAACTGGTTACTGCGGGGTTACCTCTTGTCCAAGCTCAGCCAACTGAAGCAGGAAGCCTATCAGGCAGGAAAGAAACGGGAATGGGACCGGGCAGTCTCGATCTACGATCAGATCCTGGAAATTGATAAGAACAATCCCATGGTCATCAATGAGATGGGTGATCTCTGTTTGAAAGCGGGAGATACCCCGCGTTCCCTTCGATATTTTCTCAGTGCCGCCTCGCGTTATCGGACCACCGGATTGTTCAACAACGCCGTGGCTATCTACAAAAAAGTTCTTCGCTATGACCCCGACAACCAGACTGCGCATTGGTACCTTGCCGAAACCCGCGCTGCTCAGGGCCTACTGGTCGAAGGGGAGGATCACGCCATTCGCTTCCTGGAAAACAGTGAGCGCGTCAGTGGTGATCTCAAGGAAATCTTCCTGAAACGTTGCGGGCAGCTTTTCGACCTGTATTCCGAAAGCAAGCCGATTCTGGATAAGCTTCTGCTCATCTTCCGTATGTGGGAAATGAGTCTGGAGAGCGCTCGGACGAGTTGTTTGTTGGCGTGTTTTAGTTGGGAGGCCGGTGAGGAGGACGAGGCGCGGGAGGCTATAAAAGACATCCTGGCCAAGGCTCCGCAAGTGCAAAACTATCCCGAATTTCAACGCCTGTCCGGGTTGATCGATCCGAGTTTGACCGCCGGCGGGTTGGAATCCGCAGACGTCAACTCCATTTCATTGGGGGAGGATGAATCTTCCTTCAGTGGACTGGCCTCCGAGTCTACAGAGATAATTGAGGAAACGGCAGATCCTGAAGAACCGGAGGTTCAGGAAAACCCGGAGGTTTTGGATTCTTCTGAAACTTTGCCTGCTTCTGAAGCCCCGGAAGGTGCTGAAGTTCAAGAAACTCCAATTATCCCTGAAAATGATGACATCGAAGATTTGACGCAGGTTTCCGAGGAAGAGTCTTCCGAACTGTCCGTGGAACTGGATGAAGAGGGCTGCTTCGATCTTGGTATGGATCAGGAGAGCGGCAGTTTCGAGGATCTCATGGTTCGGGCCGTTTCCGACTTGGATAGTGTAAATGACTCCGCTGAGGAAGTTTCCTCGCCGGATGATTCCGTGCCTGCCGATTCAGACGTTACGAAGGAGCCCAAGCTCGAAGCGGGCCGTGTCGATCTTTTAGCCCAAATACTGGCTGAGGATGACGGAGATTTGTCCGGAAACGTGGATTCCCAATTGGAGACGATCGCCCAGGACATCGGAACCCAGGTAGGTGGGGAAGAAGGGGACCAGGATCCGGCCAGCTTGTATGAAATGGGAATGGTTTATCTGGAAATGGGACTCTTCGACCAGGCCGTCGATAGTTTCCGAAAAGCAGCCGCTGATTTGGAATTCGCCGCCCGTTCCTATGAAATGTGGGGAATCACCCTGCTGAAAGCACAGCGATCCCACGAAGCCATCGAAGCTCTTGAGCTGGGGTTGGAAACTATGGACAAGGGTGGGAAATCCACTTTAGGCCTTATGTACTATCTTGCACAAGCCTACGAAAGTAGTGACCAAAACGATAGAGCGGTGGCTCAGTATCAGGAGATCCAACGGATTGACCCTGGTTTTCTGGATGTGCATGACCGATTGTCTGTTTTGGTCGGCACCTGACCTGCATAATTCTTCTGCTATATTCCAAGCGTAGTTTTCGGGATTTTCATATTTATTCCTGGGAAAAGATGGAATCCTTGCCCGGACCCTCCGGTTTCATTAGAATGCGTTCATGAAAAATTCTTCCGCTGAAAGATCGGCTAGGGGTTCGGTCCGGCATCCGGTCCTACTGGGGCTATTCACAGGAACCGCAGTGGGTGCCGGATACCTTCTGGCAGGTGTGCCCAACGTGGAACTGATGACTTTGATCACTGTTCTTTCCGGAGCCGCCCTGGGGCCCGCTTCGGGATTGGCTTGTGGAATGATTGCAGCTTCGATCTTCTCCCTGGGCAGTCCCTATGGTGTGCCCGCTCCACCCTTGCTGGTTGCCCAGGCAGTCGGGTTGGGGTTGGTCGGTGCGATGGGATACGGTGCAGCCGGAATGATTTTGCGCGCCCTTGGCAAGGGACGCCGGGTTATGGGAGTCATACTGGCCGGGGGAACGGGGCTCATCGCCTCGTTTACCTACGATGTTTTGACCAATTTGGCCATCATCGCCGCCTTCGACCTCGAGCCGGGTGTGGTTTTTTGGGGCGCTGTTCCCTTCTTCTTGATCCATGGGAGTGTCAACATCACAGTCTTCGCGATTTTGCTGCCCTTGGTGCTGCCTCGTTTATTGGGATTGTCCCGTTCCCCTCTATTGGGCAGGACGGTTGGACCGGCTGCCGTAGTCTTCATTATCTTCATGCTGGCCGCTCCAGTAGCTCCGGCTGCTTCGGTGGTCCCTGCCCAGGAGAATAAAGCAGCTTCTGCCGACAGCTTGGCGGGCGGGTCGGATCCCCTGTCCATAGGAAAACCCGACGATGTGTCAGAGCAATCACCCGAACTTTCCGCCGAACAACCTGTGGAACATCCTTCCGGATGGCAGCGTCCCATATGGAGACCGTTTCTGGGCACCGTGATAGAGGAAATGAACCACCGTTCCCCTTTCATTCCGGTGGTGGATGGCGGTTTGGGATCCCCGGTAATTATGTTGGGAGGGAGCCCCACTTCGCAGGGTCCGCTCTTTGTCCGGGACGGCATCCCACTGGGCACGGGTCATTCCTTGGCCGACGACCCTTGGCTTATCCCTCTGCAGGGTTCGAAGCTTCGGTACTCAACCAGGCGGGACGACACTTGGGGTGGAACCGGCGGGCGTGTGGATCTGCTTGTTGAGGATCTCGACCCGGAGCAAGCTGTTTCGTCGTATCGAGGGAGTAAGGGTCCCCACGAGACTTACCTGCGGGGCGTCTCTCTTCTGACTCCGCAGGCCGAATGGCGTCTGGCCTTTGATTTTGAGGAGTCCCTCGACAACGAAGGCTACAATTATACCGAAATGCTTGATGTGGATTTCCGCAATGACGTGGATCTTCCTGGTCACGCAAAAATAAGGACCAGCCACACTTCTGTTACCCGCAATCTGGATGAAGACTCCCGGCTGACCTTCCACTATTTCACAGGTCGAAAAACCCGAGACAGCCAACCTTCCTGGGGCTTTGAGCATCAAGAGATATGGGATGTCGGGGCAGGAGTGAGAGCCGTCGGGCGGTCGGGGGCCTGGACCTGGGGATCTACCTGGTTCTGGAACGATCGTGACGTGAAATGGGGCGATCGAGTAGCTTTCGGCGGTGGGGTTGGCGAGTTGAGGGTGCTGGAGACGGCTCGCGAAGGCAGCTCATTTGAGCTGAATCGCCCGATAGGTATAGCGAAGGTAGGTCTGGGTGCAAATTTCCAGAACTGGGAAGTCCATGATTCCGGGGCTTACTGGTACGATGTGGGGGCCGGTAATCTGGATGGTGATGGACAGAGATCGGATTTTCAGGGGGACTTCGGTCTTCCCGTGGGGCCCTGGTGGTTTGAATCCCGGTTGGGCTCCAACTGGGATTCCCGGTGCAAATGGGCCCCTTCCTGGTCTGTTCAAATGGATTCTGGTGGGGATGAACCTGGTTGGACCCTGTCACTCGCTCGAGACGGACGGACGCCGCGCAGTGACGAATGGTTGACGCCCGTTGTCCGTAAAATTGGAAGTGAAAACCTTTTCCTATTGCCCAATCCCGCATTAGAGAGGGAGAACTCCCTGCGGGCCGGGTTCTGCTGGCAAAAACGGATCTTGGGCGTTGAACTTGCCATGGACGGTGGCTGGGAACGACTCCGGGAGGGCATCACCTGGTCTTCGGAGTTTTCTGATCCGCAAGTGGGAACCTGGGAAAACGAACTTGAATTGGACAGCCGTCGCGTGACTGCTTCGGCGACACGCCAAGGTAGTCTGTTCGGTTGGGTGACCGCTCGCCTGGAGGGGACGTGGCAGGGTTTCGACGAAAAGGCAGGCAAGGCGTCCCTACTGCCTCCGGAACAGTTTCATCGTCTTCACTTGATGTGGGAGAACCACTACTTCAACGAGGACGGAGTCCTGCAACTCGCCCTGATGAGCACTCGTCGGGGCGTTATGTCCAATCCCTGGGATGTGTCTCGAATAGCGGTTCTACCCGAAATCACGCTTCACGACCTGATCGTGAGCTTCCGCCTGGTGGGGGTCCACCTTTCCCTGGCATACCGCAATCTGACCTCGAACCGGGTAATCCTCACCACGGGATCACTCAGCCCCGGGATGGAGAGGGACATGCGCCTGTATTGGGTTTTTCATCAGTAGGAAGGCCACGGGCGTTACTTTCCCGACGCCAGGCCCTGGGCATCGTCTTGGCCTGCCTGGTTCTAATGACCGGGCGGGGGATCCGCCAAATATTGCTCATCGGGCCGGAGGATCGATGGCGCGACTCGCTTTGGCTGGACGATTGGGTCCTTGCTCCGGAGAAACAGGATACCGCTTCAAAAGAGGCTCGGCCCGTCCTGACCACACCCTTGCCCATAAATTTTTGCAGTACCGACAGTCTGACTCTTCTGCCGGGAGTGGGCCCTGTTTTGGCCGGTCGCATCGACGAAATCCGCCGCCGGGGAGTGGTTTTCCAATCGGTAGCGGATTTGCAGGAAGTTAAGGGAATCGGACCTGCCCTGTCTGCCCGCCTCGAATCCCTGGTTGTCTTCTTTGAGCCAATACCACCTTCTGGAGGTAAAGTGGAGGAAATATCGACCCTGCGGTCCTCCGTGCGGGACCCCGTACCGGCCCCTTGAATCCCCTCAGCAAATTTTTCAGCCCGTATTTCCAGGTAAAGTCTCCTTACCGATTGTCGATGTGAGTTATTAACCAGCGGCTGCGAAGAGGTTGACCTCACCGGGAGAGATCCCCACTTGGTGAGGCCCCGGAATTGCATCCGGTGGTATGAATACTGTTGGATTACAACGAGCGGAGCGGGGAAAAGCGAATGAACAACGGTGTGGGTATAGTTGCGAAGAACAAGATCGCCACTCAGCTACTGGAAGCGAAACTTATCGACGAGGCCACTCTGGCCAAGGCGGAAGAAATCCAGAAGCAGAAAGGCGGTTCACTGGGGCAGGCCCTGGTGCAGGCCGGAGGGTTGGACGAACCCACCTATACGGCTTTTCTGAGCAAACTACACAATTTGCCCCTGGTGGATCTTGAAAAAGTGGACATCCAGCTGGATTGTATTGACCTGATCCCCGCCGAGGTTGCCAACAAATTCCAGGTTCTGCCCATCAATCGAAAAGGCCGTGTGTTGACGATTGCGATGGCCAATCCGGGGAATATCTTCGCAATCGACGACATCAAATTCATCACCGGCCTGGATGTCCAACCGGCCGTGGCCGGTGAAATGGCCATCAAAAAATCAATCGACAAGTTCTACGCCACCAGCGATTCCCTGGCCTCTATCATGGAGGGCATAGAGGACGATATCGAGCTGGTTGAAGAGAGCGACGACGAAGATATCACGGTACAGGACGGCCAGAATGCGCCGGTTGTCAAACTCGTGAACACCCTCTTGGCCGAGGCCGTGAAAATGGGGGCCAGCGATATTCATATCGAAGCCTACGAGAAAAATATGCGGGTCCGTTACCGGATGGACGGCATCTTGCAAGAAGTAATGGAACCGCCCATCAAGTTGCGAAATGCCATCATCAGTCGGTTGAAGATCATGTCTGAACTGGACATTGCAGAACGCAGGATTCCCCAGGACGGGCGAATCAAGTTGAAAATCGGCGATAAGAAGGTCGATCTCCGAGTTTCGACCCTACCGTGCATTTTCGGCGAAAAAGTCGTGATGCGGATTCTGGACAAATCCAATCTGAATCTCGACCTGGCGGACTTCGGGATGGAGGAGAAGGCCAAGGATGACATTTACGATGCCATTGCTTCCCCATTCGGGATGGTACTGGTCACCGGCCCCACAGGTTCCGGCAAGACTACGACTCTTTACTCCTGTCTCGCCAAGTTGAACAAACCGGACCTGAACATCATGACGGCCGAGGACCCCGTAGAGTACAACATCGACGGCATTAACCAGGTGCAGGTCCGCGAGAGGGTGGGGCTAACTTTTGCCGCCGCCCTGAAGGCTTTCCTGCGACAGGATCCAAACATTGTCATGGTCGGCGAGATTCGTGATTTGGAAACAGGGGGGATCGCCACCAAGGCGGCATTGACGGGACACCTTGTGCTTTCGACTCTGCATACCAATGATGCCCCGAGTACGATCAACCGGATGATCGACATGGGGATTGAGCCCTTCCTCGTCGCATCGTCCACGGTGTTGATTATGGCCCAGCGTTTGGTTCGGCGAATATGCAAGAATTGCAAAGAGGAAGTTCCGGTTTCCTCCGAAGCCAAGCAGGACTTGGGTTTGCCTCCCGAGGCCAAGGCATTCAAGGGCAAGGGTTGTGATAAATGTTCCGGTACCGGGTATTCCGGAAGGCAGGGTCTGTACGAGGTAATGCCGATCACGCCGCCGCTTCGGGAACTGATCCTGGACCGGGCCTCTACATCCGAAATCAGGCACAAGGCAGTTGAAGAGGGAATGTGCACCTTGCGTGACGACGGTTTGATCAAGGTCGCCAAGGGAATCACTACTGTGGAAGAGGTTTTACGCGAAACAGCGGTTGCCGATTAGGGGTACTGAACCGTTAGGAGAATCATTGTGACCGGAATGCGAGAACTGTTGGAGGAGATGGTGGCCCAGGGTGCCAGCGATCTTCATATAACGGCCGGACTACCGCCCCAATTCCGTATCGACGGCAAGATAGGCAACACCGCCTTTCCCGCCATGAATGGGGACGACACCAAGCGACTTGCCTACAGTATCCTCAGTGAGGAACAGAAGAAACGGTTCGAAACCGAAAAGGAACTGGACTTCTCGTTCGGCGTCCAGGGTGTCAGCCGTTTCCGGGCCAACGTCTTCCAGCAGCGTGGTGCGACCGCCATGGCCATTCGGCAGATTCCCTACGAGATTCACACCTTCGAGGAACTGGGTCTGCCGAAAATCTGCCGTGAATTGATAGATCGCCAGAACGGTTTGATCCTGGTGACGGGACCTACCGGGAGCGGAAAATCCACAACCCTGGCCACGATGGTTGATACGATAAACTGCAACCGGAACGGTCACATCATCACCATTGAGGATCCCATCGAGTACGTTCACCAACACAAGAACTGCATCATCAACCAGCGGGAAATCAACAGTGACACCATGAGTTTTCCCGCGGCGCTGAAGTACGTTCTGCGTCAGGATCCCGATGTTATACTGATTGGCGAAATGCGTGACAAGGAGACCATCGAGGCAGCTCTTACTATCGCCGAAACCGGTCACTTGGCCCTTGCCACGCTGCACACCAACAGCACTTTCGAATCAATCAACCGTATTGTGGATGTCTTTCCTGCCGAACAGCAGAACCAGATCCGTTCCCAGCTGTCGTTTAGTTTGGCAGGGGTCATCACCCAGCAGCTTATTCCACGCTCGCGTGGCGAGGGCCGTGTGCTTGCCCTGGAGATAATGGTGTGTACCCCGGGCGTCAAGGCGATGATCCGGGACAATAAAACCCACCAGATCTACGGGCAGATGCAAGCGGGTCAGAAGTACGGGATGCAGACCATGAACCAGGCTCTGCACCAGGCGGCCCTGAACAAATGGATTTCGCATGATGAAGCCCTTGGACGGAGCAACGACGTGGCGGAGCTTTCCCAAATGTTGGGCGAGCCTCAGGGAATTCATTCCAGATAACGGGAGGATCTTTTCGTGAGTACGACAACATTTGTCTGGAAAGGAAAATCCGCAAAGGGCGAGGCCCTTTCCGGAGAGTACGACGCCAAATCGCAGAATGAAGTGAGTAACTATCTGCGCAAGCGTCGGATCGAGATCTCCAACATCAAGAAGAAGCCCAAGGAATTTCAGATTTCTTTTCTTCAGAAAAAGAGTGTTGGGGTAAAGGACCTTTCCGTGTTCACGCGTCAGTTCGCCACCATGGTCAATGCCGGTTTGCCTCTTGTGCAGTGCCTTGATGTTTTGGGCCGCCAGTTGGATAAACCACATTTCAAAAAAGTCGTGCTCCAGGTCATGACCGACGTAGAGGGCGGCTCTACTTTGGCGGAGGCTTTGGAGAAACATCCCAAGGTGTTCTCCGACCTATACGTGAACATGATCGCGGCCGGTGAGGCGGGTGGTATCCTGGATGTGATCCTCAACCGCTTGGCTGTTTTCCTGGAGAAGGCCGATGCGTTGCAGCGGAAGGTCAAGGGAGCCATGACCTACCCGATCATTGTTCTGACGGTGGCCGGAGGTGCCTGCATCTTCATGCTCATGTTCGTCATTCCGGTCTTTGCCAAGATGTTCTCCGATTTCGGTGGGACACTTCCAACTCCGACCCGGATCGTCATGAACCTCTCCATTTTCCTGCGGAGCTACTGGTGGGCCCTCGGTGCCGGCTCCGCGGCCGCCACTTTCCTCTACAAGCGCTTCCGGGCTACGGATAAGGGTGAGATGATCACCGACAAGCTGGCCTTGAGGATCCCCGTGTTGGGGACAGTTCTGCTCAAAAGTGGTGTGGCCCGTTTCACCCGGACCCTGGGTACCTTGATCGGCTCGGGTGTTCCCATCCTGCAGGGATTGGAAATTACCTCCCGCACGGCAGGAAACAGGGTGATGCAGAAGGCCATCAAGGACACCAGTGATAGTATCAGTCAGGGTGACACCATTGCCAGTCCGCTCAAGGAAAGCGGTGTGTTCCCGCCGATGGTCGTGCAAATGATCAGTATCGGCGAACAGACCGGAGCCTTGGACGAGATGTTGTCCAAGATCGCCGACTTTTACGATGACGAAGTGGACTCGGCAGTAGATGCCCTGACTGCGGCCATCGAACCATTGATGATCGTGGTGATGGGGACAATGGTCGGCGGCATGCTGGTGGCCATGTATTTGCCCATGTTCAAGATGTCCGAAATCGTAGGGGGCTAGGTTTTGCGCCGCCCGGTTCCGGGTATGCCGGAAAGGTCCGGCCAGTCCGAGATCGTGATGGTGGATCCAAACGCAAAGCTCCTGAAATGGCGCCTATGGCTGGCTTTGGCCCTGACGGGGTTCTCCGCTTTGGCGTATTTCGGGGGATTTGGGGGCATTTCGGGCGCAGGTCTGGTCGGCAGCATCGGCTTGATGTATACGACGCTTGCCGCCAGTTGGGCCGGATCCATGGCCCGTTTCCCTGACCGCCCACTGCTTGCTGCACAGTTGGTTTGTGATACCATCGCCTTGGCCCTTGTTGTTCATTTCACTGGCGGTCCTTATTCGGCTTTCCCCCTTTTATTCTGTGTTCCAATCATGTTGGGTGCCACGTTTTTGGGATCCCGTTGGGCCGTGATTCTGGCCGGGGCTGCTGCCATTACAACAGGTGGTGGACACTTCGGGTTGGCCGTGGGTTGGCTATTGACGGGTCAATCCGGGCAGTTGCACTACATGGAGGGCTGGCCTGTGGTGGTTACTTCCCTGCACGTCGGCCTTTTCCTGGTAGTGGGTATGATCAGCGGGGATCTGGCGGCCAGACTGATGAACCGCAATCTGCATATGGCCCGGACCGACCTGCAGTTCCGCAAGGCCAGGTGCGAGGTGCGCAACATTCTCGACAATATTCGCAGCGGTCTGATCACCGTGGACCGTGATGGGTTGATTACAAGAGTCAACCCTTCGTGTTGCACCATCCTGAAGGCTGCCGAGGCGGACCTTTTGGGGCGCAATATTTCCGAAGCCATGTTGGGCGGTATGGAAAACCTTTCGGAAATTATTCGGCCGGTGGCTCGGGGAGGGGAGCCGGTTGATAGGGGAGAGATCGTCGTCCATCGTTTCGGAAGGGATCTGCCCCTGGGATTGAACGTTAATCCTGTGACCAGCCCGCGTGGCAGAGTGATCGGCGCAATCGCCATTTTTGCCGATTTGACCAGGGAAAAGGAGATGACCGAGCGCATCCGTGAAGCGGACCGATTGGCCGCCATCGGCGAATTGGCTGCGAGTATTGCCCACGAGATCCGAAATCCACTTTCAAGCATTCGGGGCAGTGTGGAATTGCTGGCCAGCGATTTGGAACTGGAAGGTTACCAGAGTCAGCTGTTCGAGCTGGTGCTGAAGGAAAGTGGGCGGGTCAACACGATCATCAATGATTTCCTGGCCTACTCGCGAATGCGTCCTGTATCCCTGCGGCGTTTCGGCGCTGCGGAGTTTCGGGACGAGATCACCTTGCAGGTGCGGCAACACATTTCAGCCAAGGGCGGTCGAGTGACTGTTTCCTGTGTTGTGGAGCCGGAAACCCTGCAACTGGTGGCTGATCCGGGTCAGTTGACTCAAATGACTTTGAACCTCAGTCTGAACGCCTGTGAGGCGATGGCCTACCAGGGTGAGTTGCGAATCATGATCCGACAATTGGATGCCGGCAAAGCTTGTGAACTCGTTGTCACCGATACCGGGCCGGGCATAGACCCCGACATCCGAAAGCAATTGTTCTCTCCCTTCAAGACAACCAAGGAACACGGCACCGGTTTAGGTCTTTCGGTAGTTGCCCGCATCGTGAGCGCCCACGGCGGTCGTGTATTGGCAGAAGATGCTCCCGGGGGCGGAGCCTGTTTCCGCATCCAGTGGCCCCAGTTTGATAAGCAATATCCCCAATCAACTCTACGTCGGATTCCAGGGGATGAATCAATTGAACCGGTTGAAACGCAATTGGAGCCGGTCTCTTAATACTTAGGTTGTGCCTTCGAAATTGTGTCTATCCTCTCCCTATAGTTGCTCAGCCGGGAAT